>NZ_JBIVPA010000008.1:0-458714 GCF_044754405.1 Streptomyces sp. NPDC093089 | reverse complement strand
GTCGTACACCGACACCACCACGTGCCGCCGCCCCGTGTGGTGGGGGGGCGGGGGGGGGGCCCCGCCCCCCCCCGCCCCGGGCCCCCCCCCCCCCGCGGGGCCCGCCCCCCCCCCGCCCCCGGCCCGGGGCCCCCCCCCCGCGCCCGCCGCGCCCCCCCCGGCCCCCCCCGGGGCCCCCCCCCCCCCGGCGGGCGGCCCCCCCCGGGCCCCCCCCCCCCCCCGCCCCCCCCCGCGGGGGGGGGGGGGGGGGGGGGGGCCCCCCGCCCCCCCACGGCACGGGGCCGCGAACCTCCGGCGGGCCGCTCCCGCTCCCGTACCGCGTCGAGGATCCGCTCCGCGGCGACGGCCGCGACCAGGGACGGAGCCCGCCGGCCGTCGAGCCGGGCGACCCGGGGGAGTTGCCGCGCCCAGCGGCGGTAGCGGGGCCAGGAGCGGGCCGGACGACCGGCGGTGTCGTCCTGGCCGCGGCCCCGCGGGGTGTCGGGTCCGGTGTCCACGAGCAGCGTCAGACCGTAGCGGTCGGCGATCCGGCGGAAGGCACCCGCCTCCCGGGAGCGGGCCGGCGGGTCGAACGCCACCAGTTCGTCCAGCGGGCCCCGGTCGGTCAGGACCACCGCCCGGCCGCCGCGCGCCCGCTTCCTCACCAGGGTCCGCGCCGCCGCGATGCGGGCCGTGAGCTCGAAGGCGTGCAGGAACGCGTGGGCACGGTGCTGCCTGGATCCCCGGCGCTCGGGATCCTTGGCGCGCCGTGCCCACACGCCCCCGCCCGGTTCCCCCGCATCCCTCACCCGGGGGGAAACCGGGAACCCGTGGCACAGGAAGCAGCCGTGACCGCGTGCGGAGACGACGGTCAGGCCGCGTTCACGGAGCAGCGTTCCGATCCGTACGACCAGCGCGGACCTGGCGGATCCCGCGGGCCCGGACACGGCGACCAGGAGGGCGCCCCGCGCGGCCGCCATCACGGCTCGCCCCCTCGGGGGAGGGCGCGGGCCGTAAGGCGGCGCACGGGCACGCGGACGAGCGGTGCGTGGGGTCGGGCCGAGCCGTCGGCAGCGGGACCGTCCGGGCCGTCCGCGCCGCCTGGGCCGCCGGAACCGCGCCGCCGCGCGGCGTGCGTGCGGACCGTACGGGCGCGTCGGCGACGGGCTGCTCCGCGCGGCCTGCACGTCCTGCTCAGGGGCGGGGCGGCGGCACGGATCCGGTCGGAGCTCCGGCGGGCCGGGTGCGGGGTCGGGCGGTGCGGGGAGGGGCAGGGCGAACGGCGGCGGGCCTCGGCCAGGGGCCAGTCGGTCACCCGCCGCAGGGGATGCGGCGCGGGTGCCGCCGGCGTTCGGCTGATGGGGAGGGAGGTCACGACGAGCCTCTTCCGGCAACCGACCCTACCGAGGGCCTGGTGAGAGCTGAGCTGATCCGTTCTGAAACGTCCGTCCCGGGGCGCTGATCCGGAAATAGCGCTGTATCCAGCCTTAGCCTCCCGGGGGTGATTCGTCAACCGGAGGAGCCGCGGAAGGAGCCGTGGGCGAGGCGCGACAGCGCGTTGTGCGGGCGCTCGTCGAGGAGCGTGCCGAGGATGCGGGCGCCGTCGCGGACGGTGCGGAGGCGCGAAGCCCCGTGGCGGCACGGGAGTTCGCGGCTCGGCACCTCGGCCACCCGCAGGCCGTAGTGCAGCGCGTGCGCGACGAGTTCCGCCCCGAGTTCGACACCGTCCTCGCGGAGGTCGAGGAGATCGACGAACGAGCGGCGGAAAGCGCAGAAGCCGTACCAGAGATCGGTCAGCCGCTGACCGTAGAGCCGGCGCGCGACGCGCAGCAGGGCGCGATGCCCGAGACGCCGGACCAGCGAGGAGGCGGCGACGTCCCCGCCCGCGATGAAACGCGATCCCTTGACGAAGTCGTAGCCGTTCTCCAGGTAATGCAGGAAATGCGGGATCTCGTCCGGCGACATGCTGCCGTCGGCGTTCATCAGCACGATCAGGTCCCCGGTGGCCGCGAGCAGTCCCGCGTGCGGGGTGTCGCCCTTCTCGAAGTCCCAGGCCCCCACGCTCCGCACGGTCAGGTCCGGGCGCGCGATCCGCCCGCCGGCGGGTGCGCCGACCAGCACCACCTCCCGCACGCTGGACGGCACCTGGCCGAGGAGCGTGTCGAGGTCCCGTCCCCGATCGCCGCGCCCGGGGCGGATCGTGAGGACCAGGCTCACCGCGCGCTCACCGGCCCCGGGTTCCCGGTCGGTCGACCGGCGAAGGGGGTGCGAATCGCTACTCATCGGTACGGCCTTCCGCGCTGCGGACCCGCGACTTCCAGAATCCTGCGCGAAGGGCGAAGGCGTCAAGAAAAGCGGAAGAACATGCGGCCGACCGCGAAGGAATGACCCCGGCGGAATCCCTTGGAGAAGCGGGTGATTTCACTCGGGGCGACTGCTCGTTTATACAAGCGCCCCCTTGCGGGCATACAATCCCGTCATGGCAGGGCGAATTGAAGACTACGCCCTCGTCGGTGACCTGGAGACAGCCGCGCTCATCGGTACCGACGGGTCCGTCGACTGGTGGTGCGCACCCCGCTTCGACTCGCCCGCCTGCCTCGCGGCCCTCCTCGGGGACCCCGGACACGGCCGGTGGCTCCTCGCCCCCGTCGGCGAGACCCGCTGCACGCGCAGGAGTTACCGGGGCGACACGCTCGTCCTCGACACCGTCTGGGAGTCCCTCTCCGGAACAGTCCGGGTCACCGACTTCATGCCGCCGCGCGACCTCGACGAAGGCGCGCCGACGATCGTCCGCGTCGTCGAGGGGATCAGCGGACGGGTCGCCATGCGCGGCGAGTCGAGGGTCCGCTTCCACCACGGCAGCATCGTGCCCTGGACCCGCTCCGTGGACCGCCGCACCGTCGTGTCCGTCGCCGGACCCGACGCCGCCTACCTCTCCTGCGGCCCCGGCGTCGAACCCGCCGTCAGCGCCGACCGGACCACCTTCGACTTCACCGTCACGGCCGGGCGCCGCGTCGCGTTCACCCTTGGCTGGCGCCCCTCGCACGCGCACGCGCCGCCCGCCGCCCCGCCCGCCGCGATCGACGCCGCCCTCACCCGCACCCTCGCCTTCTGGAACGACTGGGCCGCCACGCTCCGTTACGACGGCCCCGCCAGGGACGCCGCCATCCGCTCCCTGCTCACCCTCAAGGCCCTGACGTACGCCCCCACCGGCGGCGTCGTCGCGGCGGCCACCGCCTCGCTCCCCGAGTCCATCGGCGGCCGGCGCAACTGGGACTACCGCTTCTGCTGGCTGCGCGACTCCACCTTCACCCTCTCCTGCCTGCTGCGCGGCGGCTACCGCAGGGAGGCGCTGGCCTGGACGGAGTGGCTGCTCCGCGCCGTCGCGGGCGACCCCGCCGACCTCCAGCCGCTGTACGGGGTCGAGGGGCAGCGCCGGCTCCCCGAGACGCACGCCGACTGGCTTCCCGGCTACGAGGGTTCACAGCCCGTCAGATTCGGCAACGCGGCCGTCGACCAGTTCCAGCTCGACATCTACGGCGAGGTGCTCAACACCGTCTACTCGGCCGTCCGGGCCGGCGTCGTCCTCGACCCACCGGCCTGGGCCCTGATCGCCGCGCTCCTGGAGTACCTCGGCGAACGCTGGCGGGAACCCGACGAGGGCATCTGGGAAGTCCGGGGCTCGCGCCGCCACTTCGTCCACTCCAAGGTGATGTCCTGGGTCGCCGCCGACCGGGCCGTGCGCCTCGCCCGCGTCGCCGGACTGCGCGGCTCCGTGCACCGCTGGCAGGCGCTGCGCCAGGAGCTGCACGCGGAGATCTGCGCCCGGGGCTGGAGCGAGGACCAGGGGACGTTCACCCAGTCCTACGGAAGCCACGAGGTCGACGCCACCGCCCTGCTGATCCCCCGGCTCGGCTTCCTCCCCGCCGGGGACCCGCGGGTCCTCGGCACCGTGCGGGCGATGGAACGACTCGACGACCACGGGTTCCTGCGCCGGTACGGGGACGTGCGCGACGGCGG
Organism: Streptomyces sp. NPDC093089; assembly: GCF_044754405.1. Taxonomy (NCBI): domain Bacteria; kingdom Bacillati; phylum Actinomycetota; class Actinomycetes; order Kitasatosporales; family Streptomycetaceae; genus Streptomyces; species Streptomyces sp. NPDC093089. The sequence continues at coordinate 454,715 of NZ_JBIVPA010000008.1, read as the reverse complement.
CACCCACGCCCTCGACGACCTCGGCGGCACCGAAGGCGCCTTCGTCGCCTGCACGTTCTGGTACGCCGACGCCCTCGCCATGACCGGCCGCCCCGACGAGGCCCGCACCGTCTTCGAGCGGGTCCTCGACATCCGCAACGACGTCGGCCTGCTCGCCGAGGAATGGGACCCGGTCGCCGCCCGCCAACTCGGCAACATGCCCCAGGCGCTCAGTCACGTGGCCCTGGTGAACACGGCGTTCACCCTGTACGGCACCCGCCGTCACGACCGCGACCGCTCCCGTCCCCTCGCTGTGGCATGATCGCGCCGACCCCGGCAGCGGGCCGGGGGACCAGGGGGTCGGAATGGACTGGCACGTCTTCGTCCCGGGCGCTTTCGCGCTCCTCTTCGCCGCCAGCGGCGCCGCCGCGGTCCGCACCGGCTGGATCTGGCCGTGGCTGCGGTCCCGGGTCTTCCGGACGGGCCTCCACGGCCGGGGCCAGCTGCTCATGGCCGCCGCCTTCGCCGTCCAGACGCTCTCCCCCTTCACCGACGACCGGGCCGTGAGCTCCGTCCTCGGCGTCGCGAGCGTGCTCACCCTGCTGACGGGCCTCGTGCTGCTCGTCCTCGGCGAGCGCCCGGGCCGCGAGCGCTGACGCGGGCGGTTCCCGCCGTCGGCATGTCGTTCGGGTGAGTCCAGCGGGCGGCCCGGCCGCGCGTGGGTTCGAATCGGGGCATGGCTCCCTACGACAGGCTCCGCGCCGGCGGTTCCCCGAGGCCGCTGGAGACCGGTGACACCTGGTGGTACGCCGCCGTGGCCGGCGAGACCGCCGGCTCCTTCAGCACCCGGGTCCGCACCCGGACCCGGCGTGCCTGCCTCGGGGCGGTCCTCCTCCTGACGGTCGTCTACGCGGGCCTCGTGCTCACCGCGACCGGCCGGCGCTGGGGCGACGCCGCCGTGACCGGCCGGCGCGCCGACACCGCCGCCGCCACCCTGCTGCGCGACCACCCCTCGCTCTCCGGCCTCACCACCTTCTCGCTGGCCGCCGGATGCGCCCTGCTCCTCGCCGTGGGGCTCATACGCAAGCGGTACGCGCTGACCGGGGCCGCGGCGGGCGCACTCGCCACGGCCCTCGCCGTCACCGGACTGCTCCAGCGCTTCGCACCCCGCCCCCGGCTCCTCGACACCGCCGGGGCGCTCGTCCCCAGCGGCTTCCCCAGCGTCCAGACCACGCTCGCCGTGGGCACCGCCCTCGGTCTCGTCCTCGTCGTCCCGTACCGGCTCCGGGCCCTCGCCGTCGGCGCCGGAACCCTCTGGGCCGCCGCCGTCGGCGCGTACACCATCGCCTCCGGACGGCACCGGCCCGGCGACGTCATCGCCGCCGCCCTCGTCGCCCTCGCCGTCGAATGCGGGCTCCTCGCCTTCCTCGCCCGCAAGGGCAAGGTCCGCCCCGGCCCCCGGCGCGGCCCCCTCCTGCCCGGCCTCCCGGTGACCGTCCCGCTCGCCCTGCTCGCCGCGGCCGGCCTCGGCGCCGGGTTCTGGCTGCTCGGCGACACCCTCGCCCTGCCCGCCACCGCCCCCTACGACCCCGCCGAGCTCCGGCTCGCCCACCGCTGCGGCCAGGCCCTCGCCGCCGGTGTGACGGCCGCCACCGGCCTCGTCCTGCTCGCCCTGCTGCGCCGCGTCGACGTGGACGGGGCCCCCACCCCGTACCGGCTCGGCGGGCCCTTCGTGGAGGCCGCGGGGGTGCAGCGCGAGAGCGAGCTCGTGGGGCCCTTTACCGAGGACCTCGATCACGAGATATCTTGATGTCGAGCAATCTCGCATACGCAGACGTGGAGCGGAGCACCCGGTGACTGACTCGACCATCATCTACACCCACACTGACGAGGCGCCTGCCCTGGCGACGTACTCGTTCCTGCCCGTGATCCAGGCGTATGCCTCGCAGGCCGGCGTCACGGTCGAGACGCGGGACATCTCCCTCGCCGGCCGCATCATCGCCGTCTTCCCCGAGTTCCTGGAGGAGGGCCAGCGCATCGCCGACGCCCTCGCCGAGCTCGGCGACCTGGCCAAGACGCCCGGCGCCAACATCATCAAGCTGCCGAACGTCTCGGCGTCCATCCCGCAGCTCAAGGCCGCCATCGCCGAGCTCCAGGCGCAGGGCTACGCCCTCCCGGACTACCCGGACGACCCGCAGACGGACCAGGACAAGGACGTCCGCGCCCGCTACGACAAGATCAAGGGCTCGGCCGTCAACCCGGTCCTGCGCGAGGGCAACTCCGACCGCCGCGCGCCCGGCTCGGTCAAGAACTACGCCAAGAACCACCCGCACCGCATGGGCGCCTGGACCCCCGAGTCCAAGACCAACGTCGCCACCATGAGCGAGAACGACTTCGCCTCCACGGAGAAGTCGGTCGTCGTCACCCAGGACGACACCCTGCGCTTCGAGTTCACCGCCGCCGACGGCACCACCAGCGAGCTCCGCGCCCCGCTGAAGGTCATCGCCGGCGAGGTCGTCGACGCCGCCGTCATGCGCGCCGCCGCGCTCCGCACCTTCCTGAGCGAGCAGGTCGCCCGCGCCAAGGCCGACGACGTGCTCTTCTCCGTGCACCTCAAGGCCACGATGATGAAGGTCTCCGACCCGATCGTCTTCGGCCACGTGGTCCGCGCCTTCTTCCCGGCCACCTTCGCCAAGTACGGCGAGGTGCTCACCGCCGCCGGCCTGTCCCCGAACGACGGCCTCGGCACCGTCCTGGGCGGCCTCGACGCCATCCCGCACGGCCTCGGCGCCGAGATCAAGGCCTCCTTCGAGGCCGAGCTGGCCGCGGGCCCGGCCCTCGCCATGGTCGACTCCGACAAGGGCATCACCAACCTGCACGTGCCGTCCGACGTCATCGTCGACGCCTCGATGCCGGCCATGATCCGCACCTCCGGCCACATGTGGGGCCCGGACGGCCAGGAGGCCGACACCCTCGCCGTCCTCCCGGACCACAGCTACTCCGGCGTCTACCAGGCCGTCATCGAGGACTGCCGCGCCCACGGCGCCTTCGACCCGGCGACCATGGGCTCCGTCCCGAACGTCGGCCTCATGGCGCAGAAGGCCGAGGAGTACGGCTCCCACGACAAGACCTTCGAGATCGCCCAGGCCGGCACCGTCCGCCTCGTCGACTCCGCGGGCAACGTCGTCCTGGAGCAGGAGGTCGCCGAGGGCGACATCTTCCGCGCCTGCCAGACCAAGGACCTGCCCATCCAGGACTGGGTCAAGCTCGCCGTCACCCGCGCCCGCGCCACCGGCGCCCCGGCCGTCTTCTGGCTCGACGAGAACCGCGCCCACGACGCGCAGCTCATCGCCAAGGTCGAGCAGTACCTGCCGGAGCACGACACCGAGGGCCTGGACATCAAGATCCTGTCCCCCGTCGAGGCCACGAAGTTCTCCCTGGAGCGCATCCGCCGCGGCGAGGACACCATCTCGGTCACCGGCAACGTCCTGCGCGACTACCTGACCGACCTCTTCCCGATCCTGGAGCTGGGCACCAGCGCCAAGATGCTGTCGGTCGTCCCGCTGATGGCGGGCGGCGGCCTCTTCGAGACCGGCGCCGGCGGCTCCGCCCCGAAGCACGTCCAGCAGCTCGTCAAGGAGAACTACCTCCGCTGGGACAGCCTCGGCGAGTTCTTCGCCCTGGCCGCCTCCTTCGAGCACCTCGCGACCACCACGGGCAACGCCCGCGCCCAGGTCCTCGCCGACACCCTCGACCGCGCCACCGGCACCTTCCTCAACGAGGACAAGTCGCCGACCCGTCGCATCGGTGGTATCGACAACCGCGGCAGCCACTTCTACCTGTCCTTCTACTGGGCCCAGGAGCTGGCCGCCCAGACCGAGGACGCGGAGCTGGCCAAGGCCTTCGCCCCGCTCGCCGAGACGCTGGCCGCCAACGAGCAGAAGATCGTCGACGAGCTGAACGCCGTCCAGGGCTCCCCGGCCGAGATCGGCGGCTACTACCAGCCCGACCCGGCCAAGGCCGCGGCCGTGATGCGCCCGTCCGCCACCTTCAACGAGGCCGTCGCGTCCCTCGCCTGACCCGCGCGCGCCCGTACCGCCCCGGCCGGAAACTCCTCCGGCCGGGGCGGTCCCGTCGGTGGCGCATCTCACCGCCTGGTGTGAACCTGGATGGATGAGCTGGGCATCTTGGACGACCGCCGGTGTGTACACCGGGCGAGGTGGGGTGCTGACCGACGAGGCCGGCGTCGTGACGGGCGATCTGACCGTGCACACGACCTGGGCCGAGCGCGAGGCACGAGTGGCCGTGCAGTACAGCGGCGCGTCCGACTGGTTCACCATGTCGGGCAGTCCCGTTCCGTGCGCGACGGAGGAGGAGAGCCGCGACCTGCACGACGCCGTCGTCGCAGCCGTCCGGGAGGGCCACGGGGCCACGGTCCCGACCCTGCCCGCGGCACCACCGGTGTAAGGTCCCCGGACACCACCGGAAGAAGTGTTATCCCTCCCGCTCCCACGGGTCTCCGAACGACGGGGGACTCGGACGAGGGATGAGGGAGCCAATCCATGCACAGCGACGAGCGCCGCACCACCGCCCTGGTGGAAGCGGCGAGGGCCGGTGACGAGCACGCCAGGGACGCACTGGTGCGCGCCTACCTGCCCCTCGTCCACAACGTCGTCGGCCGTGCCCTGGACGGCCACGCCGACACCGACGACATCGTCCAGGAGACGATGGTCCGCGCTCTCGACGGCCTCTCCGGCCTCCGCGACCCCGACCGCTTCCGCTCCTGGCTCGTCGCCATCGCCATGAACGGGATACGGCGCCGCTGGCGCGAACGCCAGCAGGCGCCGGTACCCGGCCTCGACCGCGCGTCGGACCTCGTCGACCCGGCCGGCGACTTCACCGAGCTCACCATCCTCCGGCTCGGTCTCTCCGGGCAGCGCCGCGACGTCGCCCGCGCCACCCGCTGGCTCGACGAGGACGACCGCGAACTCCTCTCCCTGTGGTGGCTGGAGGCCGCCGGGGAGCTGACCCGCGCCGAGGTCGCCGAGGGACTCGGCGGCATCTCCCCGCAGCACGCCGCCGTCCGCATCCAGCGCATGAAGGAACGCCTGGAGACCGGCCGGGCCGTGGTGCGCGCCCTGGGCGCCGTGCCGCCCTGCCCGGAGCTCACGGACATCCTCGCCGGCTGGGACGGCCGCCCCTCCCCGCTCTGGCGCAAGCGCGTCGCCCGCCACCTGCGCACCTGCGCCGCCTGCACCGACCGCGTGACCGGCCGCCGCGGACTCGCCCCGGTCGAGGGACTGCTCGTCGGCATCGGCCTCGTGCCCCCGCTCGCCGCCGCAGCCCTGCGGGGCACCGAGACCCTGGCCACCGAACCCGTCGCCTTCGAGGCCGCCTCCCGGTGGACACCGCTCACGCGCGCCTGCGTCGCCGGGGCCGCCGCCGTCGCCGTCCTCGGGGCGGTCGCCCTCCTCGTACCCCGGCAGCCCGACCCCCGACCCGCCCCCGCCCGGCCCGTCGCCGCACCCCCGCCCGCCACGACGACGACGGCCCCCGCCCCGTCGGCGACCGTCGCCGTCCCGACACTGACGACCCGGCCGCCGAAACCCCGCAGGACCACGCCCCCGGCGCCCCGGCCCACCGCCGAGGACCGGCTGACCGCGAAGGTCAACCGGCTCCGGACGGCCGCGGGCTGCGCCCCGCTGCACACCGACCCGCGGCTGGTCGCCGCGGCGCGCGCCTACGCCCGGGACATGGTCGCGCGCGGCTACTACGGGCACAGCAGCCCGGAGGGCGACTTCGCCGACGTGCGGATCACCGCCGCCGGGTACGACTGGAGCGCCTGGGCCGAGAACCTGGCCCGCGGTTCGTCCGACCCGGCGGCCGTCGTCGACGACTGGACCGACGGGGCGATGCACGAGGAGAACATGCTCGACTGCCGTTTCCGGGACACCGGCGTGGCGTCGGCGCCCGGTCCCCGCGGCACGATCTGGGTGCAGAAACTGGCGGCCCCCGAGTCCTGACGCGCTCGGAGCCCTCTCCGTTTCGGCCCCTTCCTCAGCGTCTGGTGCCGAAGTCCTGCACCCACCAGGGGCCGTTGGCGGTGAGTGTCACGCCGACTCCGATGTCCCTGAAGGCGCAGTTGAGGATGTTCGCCCGATGGCCCGGACTCTCCATCCAGTCCTCCATCGCGCGGGCCGGGGTCCGCGGTCCGCGGTGGATGTTCTCCCCCCAGGTCGACCACGCGTACCCGGCCCCCGTGATCCGGTCGCCCGCGTCGTGGCCCTCCGGGCTGTCGTGTCGGTAGTAGTCACGGGCCGCCATGTCGTCGGCGTGCCCCTGCGCGGCGGCGCGCAGACGGCCCTCCGTGCGGAGCGGACCGCAACCGGCCTTATCCCGCTCGGCGTTGGCGAGCGTGACGACCTCCTGGGCGTACCGCACCACCACGGCTCCGGCCGCCGCCGGCGCGGCGGCGGGCGTGACGGCCGCCGGGACCGCGGGCGCCGGCGAGGCCACGTACATCCCGGTCACCACCGTGAGCAGGGCCGCGGCGGCCCCGGTGAGGGTGACGGTGGTACGGAAGGACGGGCGGCGCACTGCCCGTCGCCCCGTTCCGCCGCTCCTGCGGTGCCGGCCGCCCGCGCGCGTCGACGCGTCCGCGCCGGAGAGCCGAGGGCGGTCGGGGCCGTCGGAGTGGCTCGGCTGCCCGGGACGGTCGTGGTGGTCGGAGGAGTCGGGACGGTCGTGGTGGTCGGGACGGTCGTGGTGCCGCATGGAGTTCCGCTCTCTCGCCGAGGTCGCCGGAGGGTCCGGTGCCGGTCGAGCCACCGGGGCGACGGCGGTAACACTTTCCTGACCGGGCCGCCCCGACACTCTCCGTCAACACGACGCGTCAATCCACGTCCGAGCCTTTCAGCCCTGCGGGATCACCGCCACCGGGCAGGGCGCGAGGTGGAGCGCCGCGTGGGCCACGGAACCGATGCGCGGGCCGATCGCGCCGCGCCGGGCGCGCCGACCGACCACCAGGAGCTGGGCGGCGCCCGACACGGAGAGCAACACCTGGCCCGCGCTGCCCAGTTCGACGTGCTCGGTCACCGGTACGTCCGGGTACCGCTCCCGCCAGGGGGCCAGGGCCTCGCGCAGCGCCTTCTCCTCGTACGGCACGAGCCCGCCGGCCTCGTCGGCGAGCCGCATCGACGCCGGGCTGTACGCGTAGAGGGACGGCAGGCTCCACGCACGGACGGCCCGCACCCCCGCCCCGCGCGCGGCGGCGGTCTCGAAGGCGAAGCGCAGGGCGGCGGCACTGTCCTCCGGGTCGCCGTGCTGGCCGACGAGCACGTACCCGGTGGGCGGTTCGGCCTGCTCGCCGTCGCGGGTGCGGACGGCCACCACCGGGCACGCGGCGGCGGCGATGATCTGCTGACCGTACGAGCCGAGCAGGAACCCGGCCACGGGGCCGTGCCCGCGCGAACCGATGACCAGCATCTCGGCGTCCTCCTCGGCGCCCAGCAGCGCGGCGACCGGGGTGTCGGGGAGGACCTCGGCCGAGAGCGCGACCTCCGGGTGGCGCTCCGCGATCGTCGCCTCGGCCTCGCGCAGCACGGCGAACGCGGCGCGCTGCTGGGTCTCGGGTTCCTGGACCAGCGGGATGTCGAGCGGCTCCCAGCGCCAGGCGTGCGCGAGACGTAGCGGCAGCCCCCGGTGGAGGGCCTCGCGGGCGGCCCAGTCGGCCGCGGCGAGGCTCTCCGGGGATCCGTCCACTCCGGCGACGATCTCACGACTCATCAGGTTTCCTCCGTCGATGCGGTGACGGGTCCCGCCGGCCGGCCGGACCCTGTTGCCTCCAGCTTGGGCCCATCGGCCGCTTGACGACAGGGCCGGACGTCCCGACATGCCGGACGTCCCGACTGGTCAGACGTCCTGACGTGCCGAACGTCCCACCTGGCCGGACGCCCTGACATGCCGGGCCGTCGGTCCTCTCGTGCGCGCCGTCGTCCGCACGCGGCGGCGGACTCAGGCCCGGAGGGTGAGCCGTGCGTGGGTGCCGTTGAGGTAGTGGTCCCCGATGTCGCGGAGCCGGTGGGCCGCCTGCGTGGGGGCGGTGAGGGCACGGGCGTTGCGCCAGAAGCGGTCGAAGCCCGGCCCGCCGCCCCGGGCGTCGGCGCCCGGGGCGTCGACGAGTTCGAGGATGCGGGTGGTGATGTGGACGGCCGCCCGCCCGCTGACCGTCTCGGCCGCCGCCACCAGGACGGCGATGTCGGCCCGTTCCTCCGGGCCGAGCGACCATCCGGCGAGCAGACCGCGCGCCAGGGCGTCCGTCGCCCGTTCCACCACCGCCGCGGCGGCGTGCGCGGCCGTTGCCAACTCCCCGTACGCGAGGAGGAGGTACGGGTCGTCGCCGGCCCCCGCCGGGGCGGCGCCTTCGGCGTCCGCCGGGCCGCCCGTCCCGTCGGCCGGTGCCGGTCCGGCCTGTCCGGCGCGGCTGATGTCCCGGGCCTCGGCGAGCGCGCCCTCGGCGATCCCGAGTCCGACGTGCACCAGCAGCAGCCGCAGGGCGAGCGGCGCGAGGGTGGTGAACGGGGCGACGGCGTGCTCGTCGTGGGGGAGCGTGCCCAGGACGTGCTCGGGTTCCACCGGCACGTGGTCGAAGGTGACGGTCCCGGCTCCGGCCAGCCGCTGCCCGACCCGGTCCGTCCCCGCGTCCGTGAACACCCCGGGATGCGCAGGGTCCACGAGCACGACGAGCAGGTCGCCGGTGCCACCGGGGCGGGCGCCGACGACGAGCCGGTCGGCCACGGTCACGCCGGAGGCGAACGAGCGGCGCCCGTCGAGCACCCAGCCGCCGCCCCCGGTGCCTTCGGCGGGGGTGAGCGTGAGCCCCTGGCCGGTCCCGCCGTGGGGCGGTTCGATGCCGCCGGCGAGCACCCAGCGCTCCTCGGACGTACAGACGTCGAGGGCGAGCGGGGCCCGGGCGGTACGCGGCGCGCCGGCCGTCCGCCCGGTGCGGGGTGCGCGCGGTGCCGCGGTCCTCGGCGGGTCGCCGCCGCCGTCCTCGCCGGGGTCCGCGTCGGAGCCTACTGCGGGGTCCTCGTCGGGGTTCTGGGCGGGCGCGGGCTCCTCGGCCGGCGCCGGGCCGAAGAAGCGGCTGCTCCAGGACAGCGCGTAGTGGTGGGCGAGGAGTTCGCCCACCGAGCTGTCGGCGGCGGCTATCTCGCGCACCACGGCGCACGCGGCGCGCCAGTCGGCACCGCGCCGGGTCGGCCCGGGGGCCGTGAGCAGCGCGGGCAGTCCCGCTTCCTGGAGGCGGGCGACCTCGTCGAACGGCGCCTTGCCGGCGCGGTCCCTGGCGAGGGCGTCGACGGCGAGGTCGTCGGCGAGTTCACGGGTGACGCGGGGCCAGATCTCGTCGTCCGCGGGGCGGTCGACGAGCCGGACGGCCGGTGCGGAGGCGGTGCGTAGGGCGGGTCTCTTCGGCGATTTCCTCGGCGTGCTCACGTCACCTCACCTGATCTCTCGTATCCCCACTGGAACAGTAGGGATAGTGGCAGAGGTGAAGGTCCGGCCCCAAGGGGCGTCCGCGAGCTGGACAAGGTCGTCTTGATCACTGAGACCGTGCCGGATCGACGCAGGTGGGCGTGGCCCGGCAGTGGCTCGGTCGTGGTCGAAGCGGCACGATGCGGCTCGACGGGCGGGGCGCGGTTCAGCCTCGGGCCGCGCGGTTCGGTCTCGGGTCATGGTGGGGCCGCGTCGTTCCGTGCGGGTCCGCTCCGCCCGTCAGGGGTTGGTCCAGGCCTCCGGGTCGTCGGCCAGCGCGATGACGCCGGCCGGCAGCTCTGCCGCCGCCACCTCGGCGAGCGAGACCCCGAGCACCTCGCGGACACCGGCCCGCAGGGCGATCCACAGCGTGAGCAGCGACTCGGCCGGCCCCGTGTACGACAGGTCCGGCGGGCGCTCCCCGCGGACGGAGACCAGGGGGCCGTCCACGCAGCGGATGACGTCCGCGACGGAGATCGTCTCCGCGGGCCTGGCGAGCCAGTAACCGCCGTTGCCGCCGCGCTGGCTCTGCACGAGACCGCCCTTGCGCATGTCGCCGAGGATCCCCTCCAGGAACTTGTGCGAGATGCCCTGGCCCTCGGCGATGGCCTCGGCCTTCAGCGGCCCCGAATCCTGGGAGGCGGCGAGCTGGAGGGCTGCCCGCACCGCGTAGTCGGCCTTGGCTGAAATGCGCATGCGCGCATTATTCCGTACGGCCGCGAGCGGACGCCGCACACCCGGCCGACGCGCTGCGGTCGGCGCGGAGGCGCGCGAACTCCGGTCGGCGCGGAGGCGCGTACGGCGCCGACGGGACCGGCTTCGGCCGATCGGGTCGCCGATCCGGTGCTCGGCCGTACCGCACCCTTGACGCCACCGATGGGCGGCCGGACACTCGAGGACGGGGAAACCGAGCGAACGGGTAGGGAACCATGGGACGCAGCGGCCGGCGGGACACGTCACACGCCGCGCCCCTCCCGCGCTCCCTGCCCCTCACGTCCCGCCGTCACATCGATCTGCTGCGGGTCTGCAGCGCCGCCTAGCCCGACCGGCAGCACACCGCCCGGTCGCGCCCCGCCGGGGCCACCGTTCCGTCCGCCCGCGCCGCCCGGAGCCTTCCGGGGGATCCGGGACCGGCGCTCGGAAGGCCACCCCGCCCGGTACGGCGCCGCGCCGCGGTCCGCCCGCACCGCCTCCCCGCACCCTTCCCGTACCTCTGCCGCCTCCGTCACCGCGCAGGTGCCGTTCGCCGTGCCCGGCGACCGGTGCCTCGGGGCCCCGCCCGGACCCGGCACCGAGCACCCTTAAGGGAGAAGCATGTCCGTCGTCCCGTCCTCGCTCCTGCCCGCCTCCGCCGCGCCCGCCTTCCGCGGCCGGATCGGCCGCGACGCCGCCAGCGGCCACTACGCCGTCCCGCACCGCTACCGCCTCCACGTGGCCCCCTCGGACCCCGGCTGTCTGAGGATCGCCGTGACCCACGCCCTGCTCGGACTCGACGACACGCTCCCGCTCGCCGTGCTGCCCGAGACCCCCGACACTCCCGACGGCGGACACGCCGCCCTCCGCCCGCTGTACGAGGCCAGCGCCCACCTCTACGACGGTCCGGCCGCCGCCCCCGTCCTGAGCGACGGCTGGACCGGACGGATCGTCAGCACCCACGTCCCCGACATCCTCCGCGACCTCGCCCTCCGCTTCCGCGGCGAAGGCCCCGACCTGCTGCCCGCCGAGCGGCGCCGCGAGATCGACGCCCTCTCCGACCTGTGCGAGCGGAGCGTCAACCGGGCCGCCCAGCGGGCCGGTGAACTCGGCATCGACGGCGCGGCCGCCCACCGCGACCCGCTGGCCGTCCTCTTCGGCGCGCTCGGCCGCCTCGAACGCCGGCTCGCCCGTTCGCCGTACGTGCTCGGCGACGCGCCGACCGCCGCCGACGTGCACGTCTGGGTCACCCTCGTCCAGCTCGACACCGTCCACCGCTGGCACCTGGACGCCGCCGCCATGGACCGCGTCGCGGGCCACCCGGCCCTGTGGGCCTACGCCCAACGCCTCGCCGCGCAGCCCGAGTTCGCCCGTTGCCTCGACGTCGACGCCGTCCTCCGCCGCCACCACGCCCACTGCCGCGGCCGCGAGGCCGCCGGCGCGGGCATCAGGATCGTCGACTGGTCGGCGGATCCCCGCTGACGGTCCCTGCCGTGCCGCATCCGTCGGCGGGTCCTGCTGACGGTCCCTGCCGCACCGGATCCGTCGGCGGGTCCTGCTGACGGTCCCTGCCGCACCGGATCCGTCGGCGGGTCCTGCTGACGGTCCTTGCCGCACCGGATCCGTCGGCGGGTTCCCACTGACGGTCTACGCCACGCGGCATTCGTCAGCGGGAACCCGATGACGCCACCGCCACACCGGATCAGCCGATCCGGTGACCCGCCAGCGGCTCCGTGTCGTCGCCCGCACCCGACCTGACCCCGCGCAGGAACGCCGCCAGGGCCTCCTCGGCGGTCGCCGACGGTTCCCAGTCCAGCTCCCGGCGCGCCCGCTCGGTGGCGAGCAGCGGAAGCTGCCTGAGTGCCTCGAACAGCCCGGGGGAGGCCGGGACGAGGCGCATCCGCCAGGCCGCCGACAGGGCGCCGCGCACCGCTCCGGCGGGCACCTTCACGGGCCGCGCGTGCAGCAGCCGGCCCAGCGCCGCCGCGTCGAGCACCGGCTCGGCGGCGAGGTTGAACGCGCCGCGGACGTCCCGCAGGAGCGCCCTGCGGTAGGCGTCCGCGGCGTCGTCCGTGTGCAGGACCTGGAACCGCAGCCCGTCGAACTCCGGTACCAGCGGCAGCAGATCGGGCCGCATCAGCTGACCGGGGAAGAACCGCCCGGCGAAGATCCGCCGCTGCCCGCTGGCCGACTCCTCCTTGAAGAGGAACGCCGGGCGCATCCGCACCACCCGGATCTGCGGGTGATCGCGCTCGAAGGTGTCGAGGACCCGCTCCAGATAGGCCTTCTCCCGGGTGTACGCGGCGCCGGGCCAGCCGTGCGTCGGCCACGCCTCGGACACCGGGGCGCCGCCCGCCGGACCGGGGGAGTACGCGCCCACCGAGGAGGCGTGCACGAGCACCGGCACCCGCGCCGCGGCGACCGCGTCGAACACCCGCACCGCGCCGAGCACGTTGGTCCGCCAGGTCTCGACCGGATCGTGCGTCGGCCCGAACCGCCAGGCGAGGTGGACCACGGCGTCCGCGTCCGCCACGTACTGCGCCAGCCGGGGTTCGTCCCCGTCCCGCGACAGGTCCACCTCGGCCCACTCCACGCCCGGCAGCTCAAGGCCCGGTCGGCGCCGGGCGAGCCCGAGGACCGATCCGACCCGCGGTTCGGCCGACAGGATCCGTACCAGACTCGTCCCCACATTGCCGGTGGCGCCGATGACGACCACCCGCTGCATCGTGCTCGGGTTCATGTCCTCGACCCTCCGCCATGGGCGGCGCGAGCGCACCCGGAGCGCCCGGCCGAGCGGCACCGTCACTCATCGTGTCCATGTCGGTCGCGAGGGTGGCCGACGGCCGGGACTATGGAGCGACGTAGGAGACAGGAGAACCCCATGCTGCTGCCCGACAGGAACACGGTCGACCGGCTGCTCCGCCACTACCGCGCCCAGGAGCGGACCGTGCTGGCCAGCCCGTGCGACCCGTCGGCGCGCCGCCGCTTCGAGGACACGGTGTACACCCTGTGCGTCCTGATGGGAGAGCGCACCGCCCGCGAGGCCGTGCACGCGGCCGAGCGCTACGTCACCGGGGTCCTGCCCACCGCGCCCCGGCCCACCGCGTCCCGGCCCACAGGGCCCCGACCCAGCGCGCCCAGGTACCCCTGGCACATAGGCTGACCGGCCCGGTCGCGGTCCGGCGTCGACAAGCGCGGCCCCCGGGCCGCGGTTAGCGTGGCGGGGTGCGTCGCGCGCCGTCCGGTGCCGGGTGCGGCAGGGCGCGCCGGCGCACGTATCGGCCCGCCCGGCGGATGGAGACACGATGACCAAGGCCCGCAGGACGGACACCGCGCGGGCGGGCACCGCGAAGTCCGCCGCCAAGGCCGCCACGGCCAAGACCGCCACGGCGAAGTCCGCCGCCAAGACCGCCACCGCGAGGACCACCACCACGAGGGCCGGTGCGGCGAAGTCCGCGTCCGCGAAGTCCGCGTCCGCGAAGGCCGGCACCGCCGGGTCGTCCGCCGCCGGGCCGGCCCGGGGCGAGGTCGGGCCGCACGCCGCCGACCGGCAGAACCTGATCCGGGTGCACGGGGCGCGGGTGAACAACCTCAAGGACGTCAGCATCGAGATCCCGAAGCGGCGGCTCACCGTCTTCACCGGCGTCTCCGGCTCGGGCAAGAGCTCCCTCGTGTTCGACACGATCGCCGCCGAGTCGCAGCGGCTGATCAACGAGACGTACAGCGCGTTCGTCCAGGGGTTCATGCCCACGCTCGCGCGTCCCGACGTCGACGTCCTCGAAGGGCTGACCACCGCGATCATCGTCGACCAGCAGCGGCTCGGCGCCGATCCCCGCTCCACGGTCGGCACCGCCACCGACGCCAACGCGATGCTCCGCATCCTCTTCAGCCGCCTCGGGAAGCCGCACGTCGGCCCGCCGAGCGCGTACGCCTTCAACGTCCCCTCGGTACGGGCCAGCGGCGCGATCACCGTCGAACGCGGTGACAAGAAGACCGTCAAGGCGACGTTCAGCCGCACCGGCGGCATGTGCCCGCGCTGCGAGGGCCGCGGCACCGTCTCCGACATCGACCTCACACAGCTGTACGACGACTCCGCGTCGCTCGCCGACGGCGCGCTCACCATCCCCGGCTACACCCCGGGCGGCTGGAACCACCGGCTCTACAGCGAGTCGGGCTTCGTCGACCCGGACAAGCCGATCCGCCGCTACACCAAACGGGAACTCCACGACTTCCTGCACCACGAACCGGTCAGGATGAAGATCGCGGGCATCAACATGACCTACGAGGGGCTGATCCCGCGGATCCAGAAGTCGTTCCTGGCCAAGGACAAGGAGGGGATGCAGCCGCACATCAGGGCGTTCGTCGAGCGCGCCGTCACCTTCACCGCCTGCCCCGACTGCGACGGCACCCGCCTCGCCGAGGGCGCCAGGTCGTCGAAGATCAAGCGGAAGAGCATCGCCGACGTCTGCGCGATGCAGATCAGCGACCTCGCCGACTGGGTCCGCGACCTCGACGAGCCTTCGGTGGCCCCCCTGCTCACCGCGCTCCGGGAGACCCTCGACTCGTTCGTCGAGATCGGCCTCGGCTACCTCTCCCTCGACCGGTCGTCCGGCACGCTGTCGGGCGGCGAGGCGCAGCGCGTCAAGATGATCCGCCACCTCGGCTCCCCGCTCACCGACGTCACCTACGTCTTCGACGAGCCCACCACCGGCCTGCACCCCCATGACATCAACCGCATGAACGACCTGCTCCTGCGCCTGCGCGACAAGGGCAACACGGTGCTCGTCGTGGAGCACAAGCCGCAGACGATCGCCGTCGCCGACCACGTCGTCGACCTCGGCCCGGGCGCCGGCACCGCGGGCGGCTCCGTCTGCTTCGAGGGCACCGTCGAGGGGCTCCGGGCCGGCGACACGGTCACCGGCCGCCACTTCGGCGACCGCGCCGCCCTCAAGGACACCGTGCGGGAGCCCACCGGCGCCCTGGAGATCCGGGGCGCGACCGCGCACAACCTGCGGAAGGTCGACGTCGACATCCCGCTCGGCGTGCTCTGCGTGGTCACCGGCGTCGCCGGCTCCGGCAAGAGCTCGCTCGTGCACGGGTCGATCCCGGCCGGCGAGGACGTCGTGTCGGTCGACCAGGGCGCGATCCGCGGCTCGCGCCGCAGCAACCCGGCGACGTACACGGGTCTGCTCGACCCGATCCGCAAGGCGTTCGCCAAGGCCAACGGGGTGAAACCGGCCCTGTTCAGCGCCAACTCCGAGGGCGCCTGCCCCACCTGCAACGGCGCCGGCGTCATCTACACCGACCTCGCGATGATGGCGGGCGTCGCCACCACCTGCGAGGACTGCGAGGGCAGGCGGTTCCAGGCCTCCGTGCTCGAATACCGCCTGGGTGGCCGCGACATCAGCGAGGTCCTCGCCATGCCCGTCGCCGAGGCCGAGGACTTCTTCGGCGCCGGGGAGGCCCGCACCCCGGCCGCGCAGCGCGTCCTGGAGCGGCTCTCCGACGTCGGGCTCGGCTACGTCTCCCTCGGCCAGCCGCTGACGACGCTGTCCGGCGGCGAACGGCAACGGCTCAAGCTGGCCACGCACATGGCGGAGAAGGGCGGCGTCTACGTCCTCGACGAGCCGACCACCGGCCTCCACCTCGCCGACGTGGAGCAGCTCCTCGGCCTGCTCGACCGCCTCGTCGACTCCGGCAAGTCGGTCATCGTCGTCGAGCACCACCCGGCGGTCATGGCCCACGCCGACTGGATCATCGACCTCGGCCCCGGCGCCGGCCACGACGGCGGCCGCATCGTCTACCAGGGCCCGCCCGCCGCCCTCGTCGCCCGTCGCTCCACCCTCACCGGCGAGCACCTCGCCCAGTACGTCGGCGCCTGACCGTCAGCCGCGCCGGGGTACGCGCGCACGTGGGCGCACGCACCCGCGCCGAAGCGCGACGGACGTCCCGGCGCGCGCTCACGAAGGTCCGCCGTGCGGCGCCGGGCCGCCGTGGTCACGAAGGTCACGAAGGTCCGCCGTGCGGCGCCGGGCCGCCTGGTCACGAAGGTCACGAAGGTCCGCCGTGCGGCGCCGGGCCGCCTGGTCACGAAGGTCACGAAGGTCCGCCGTGCGGCGCCGGGCCGCCGTCGTCACGAAGCCGCGCCTCGCCGGTGGGTCAGCCCCGCTGGGCCGTCCTGCGCCGCCACGCCCAGAGGGCGATCGCCGCCGCGAAGGCCGAGGCCACCAGGGCCAGTGGCAGGCCGGCCGACGGCGCCTCGTCCTCCTCCACCGTCCCTGCCGCAGGAGGCCCGGCCGCGGCGCGCGCGGGGCCGGCCGCCGGAGCGCCCCGGTCGGCGCCGGCCACCGTGACGGCACGGGCGGCGGGCTCGGCCGCGGTCTTCGTCCGCGCGGGGATCAGCGAGCCCACCGGCCGGACCCGGCCCGCGGCCTCGAAGCCCCAGTCGAGCAGCGAACGGGCCTCCTCGTACACGGCGAGACCGCCGCCGTCCTGCGGGTTCATCACCGAGACGACGAGGGTCCGGTCGCCGCGCTTGGCAGCGGAGATCAGGGTGTTGCCCGCGTTGCTGGTGTAGCCGTTCTTGATCCCGAGGAGCCCGGGGTAGCGGGCGACCCCGTCCGCGCCGGTCAGGAGGCGGTTGGTGTTGGCGATGCCGTAGGACCAGGAGCCCGCGGGAAAGTTCGCGTACGGCGTCGAGCAGTACCGGGTGAACTCCGGGTCCTGGAGCCCGGTCCGCCCGAAGAGCGCCAGGTCGTACGCGGAGGACACCTGCTCCGGGGCGTCGTAGCCGTCCGGGGAGACCACGTGGGTGTCCCGGGCGCCGAGGGACCTGGCCTTCTCCTGCATCTGGCGGATCATGGAGTCCCAGCCGCCGTTCATCGCGGCCAGGACGTGGACCGCGTCGTTGCCCGAGCTGAGGAAGACCCCGTTCCACAGGTCCGAGACCTTGTACGTGTAGCCCTCCTTCACGCCGACGAGGCTGCTGCCCGCCCCGATCCCGGTCAGCTCGGCGTCGGCGACGGTGTGCCGCTCGGAGGGGTCGTGGTGGGGGAGCGCGGTGAGGGCGAACAGCGCCTTGAGGGTGCTGGCCGGAGGCAGCCTCCGGTGCGCGTTCCGCGCGGCGAGCACCTCGCCCGACGAGGCGTCAGCGACGACCCACGAGAGCGCCGACACCGAGGGCACCCTGGGCGCGCCCGGCAGGGGCTGCACCTGGGTGCCCTGCCGGTCGAGCCGGGCCGGGTCGACGTACTGCCGGGAGGGCGGCGTGGGTTCCCCGACCGCGTCGGTGGCGGCGACGGCCGCCGGAACCGGCAGGACGAACAGCAGCGCCGCGGTACCGGCGGCAGCATGACGGACAGCTGACGTGACGATCATGTCGGTCACGGTAGGAACGCGGTGCCGGCCGCGCAGATCGAAGTGCGCCGACCGGCGTAGCGAACGTGCCGTACGGGGGCGCGTCGTGCCGCCGCCCGGGTGGTGGACGGCCGCCCGGACCGCTGTCGGCGGCGCAGGGCATCCTTGTGACGTGCCCTCATACCCACGTCAGAGCAACGCCGTTCCGAACGGGACCCCGCCGGCCGGCCCGCCCGCCGGTTCCCTCCCCGGCCCCGCCCGTCCCGCGGGCGCGTCCACCGGAGGGCCGCTCGGCGTGCCCGGCTTCCGGACGGACCGTCAGGCCCGCACGGCGCCCGCCGGGCACATGGTCGTGTGCGGCGACGACGCCCTCGCCCACCGCCTCGCGCGCGAACTCCACGAGGTGTACGGGGAGCGGGTCACCCTCCTGGTGCCGGCGCCGCCGGTCGCTGCCGTGGCGCCCGCCGGCCGGACCGGCCGGGCACTGGCCCTGTTCGGGCGGGTGACCGCCGCCGTCACCCGCACCACCGGGGCCGGCCCGGCGGCCGGGACCGCCGACGGCGGCGAACCGGCCGGCACCCTGCGGGTCGTCGAGTCCGCGGAGGCGGACGACCGGGCCCTGACGGACGCGGGCGTCGAGCGGGCCGCCGCGCTCGCCCTGGTCCACGAGGACGACGAGGCCAACATCCGGGCCGCGCTCACCGCCCGCCGGCTCAACCCCCGGCTGCGGCTCGTCATCCGGCTGTACAACCGCAAGCTGGGACAGCACCTCGAAACCCTCCTCGACCAGGCCGCAGCCGTCGTGGAACCCGGCCTCGACCCCGAGAAGACCGACGCCGCCACCACGGTGCTCTCCGACGTCGACACCGCGGCCCCCGGGCTCGCCGCGGCCGCCGTCGCGGGCACCAGCAAGGTCGTCCAGGCCGGCGGGCTGCTGTTCCACGCGGTCGACCGGCCGCCCCGTGCGGGGCAGGCGCCCGACCCCGGCCTGTGCACGCTCGCGCTGCTCTCGGCCACCGCGGGCGACCCGGCTGGCTGCGAGGGTTCGGAGCACAGCGGCGACGCCGGCCCCCGGCTCCTCCCGGACGACCGCACGGTGGCCGCCGCGACCGGCCGCGCCGCCGTCACCCTCGAAGCGGTCACGGCGGCCGGCCCGGCCCTCCCGGCGACCCGCCTGGCCGCCTCGGCGCTGCCCGTCGGCTCGCTCTTCTCCCGTCGGCTGCGCTGGTCGTTCGGCGGCGCGGCCGCGGCCGTCCTCGCGCTGGCCCTCGCCCTCGCGTTCACCACCGGCGACCACCCGCTGCACGCCGCCTACCTGACGCTGCTCGACGTCTTCGCCATCGGCGACCCGGCCGTCGGCGAGCCGGCCGGCCGCCAGCTGCTCCAGATCCTCGCCGGGTTCGTCGGCCTGCTCCTGCTGCCGGTGATCGTCGCCGCCCTCCTCGAAGGGCTCGGCACCTTCCGCACGGCGACCACCCTGCGCCGGCCGCCGCGCGGCCTCTCCGGCCACGTGGTCCTCCTCGGCCTCGGCAAGGTCGGCACCCGCGTCCTGGCCCGGCTCCGCCGACTCGGGATCCCCGTGGTCTGCGTCGAGTCGGACCCGGAGGCCCGCGGCATCGCCGTCGCCCGCCGGCTGCGCGTGCCCACCGTCGTCGGCGACGTCACGGAGGAAGGCGTCCTGGAGGCCGCCAGGATCCACCGCGCCCACGCCCTCCTCGCCCTGACCAGCGTCGACATCACCAATCTGGAGGCCGCGCTCTCCGCCCGCGCCGTCACCCCCGACCTGCGGGTCGTCCTGCGCCTGTACGACGACGACTTCGCCACCGCCGTCTTCCGCACCCTGCGCACCGCCCACCCGGCGGCCGTCACCCGCAGCCGCAGCGTCTCCCACCTCGCCGCGCCCGCCTTCGCCGGGGCCATGATGGGCCGCCAGGTCCTGGGTGCCGTGCCCGTCGAGCGCCGGGTGCTGCTCTTCGCCGCCGTGGACGTCGCCGACCATCCCCTCCTGGACGGCCGGACGGTCGCCGACGCGTTCGTCCCCGGTGCCTGGCGGGTCATCGCCCTCGACGGCGCCGCCGGTGCCGCGTCCCGCACCGGCGCCGCGGACCCGGGGAGGGGCTGGCGGCTCGACCCGGAGCGGGTCCTCGTCCCCGGCGACCGGGTCGTCGTGGCTGCCACCCGTCGCGGCCTGGCCGAACTCCTGGGCAGGGGCGCCCTGAGCGGCCCACCGGGTGGCGGCGAAGGGGTGGACAACTCCGTACGAACGGAGGCGGGTTGACCGTAGGATCTGACCGCTCGCGTGCCGAACCGGCCCGCATCCGCAGTCAGGAGCCCCTTCCTTGAACACACCGCACAGCGCCGCCGCGGGCCGCGCCCCGTACCGCATGGACACGTCGGGCGGCTGCCCGCACGCGGCGAACGCCCGACTGCTCGCCGAGGGCGCCGTGACCCCGGTGATCCTGCCCGGTGAGATCGAGGGCATGGCGGTGCTCGGCCACGATGCCCTGCGGGACTTCCTCACCCACCCCGACGTCGCCAAGGCCCCGCACCACTTCACCGCGCTCGCCGAGGGCCGCATACCCGAAGGCTGGCCGCTGCTCACGTTCGCCACCGTGCCCGGCATGACCACCGCCGACGGCGCCGACCACCGCCGGCTGCGGACCCTGGTCAGCAGCGCCTTCACGGCCCGCCGGGTCGAGGAGCTCCGCCCGCGCGTCGAGGCGGTCACCGCCGGACTGCTCGACGGACTCGCCGAGGCCGCCCGCGCCGCCGGCGGCGTCGCGGACCTGCGCCGCCACTACGCGCTCCCGCTGCCGCTCGGCGTCATCTGCGAGCTCCTGGGCGTCGACCCGGTCCACCAGGACCGGCTGCACCGCCTGTCCAGCCTCGTCGTCGCCACCGACACGGGGCCCGAGGAAGCCGTCGCCACCAACCGCGAGCTGGCCGAACTCCTGGGCTCCATCGCCGCGGCCAAGGCCGCCGCCCCCGGCGACGACCTCATCAGCGCCCTCATCGAGGCCCGGGACGAGGGCGGCGACCGGCTGAGCCAGCCCGAGCTCATCGGCACCCTGATCCTGATGATCATCGCGGGCCACGAGACCACCCTGAACCTCGTCACCAACGCGGTGCGGGCCCTCTGCGCCCACCGCGACCAGCTCGCCCTCGTCCTCGAAGGACGCGCCGGATGGGCGGACGTGGTGGAGGAGACCCTCCGCTGGGACAGCCCGGTCAGCGCCTTCCCGTTCCGCTACCCCACCCGTGACCTCACCGTCGACGGCACCGTCATCCCCCGGGGCACCCCGGGGCACCCCGGTGCTCGCCGGGTACTCGGCGGCCGGCCGCGACACGAAGGCCCACGGCCCGGACGCCGACCGCTTCGACATCACCCGCACGTCGACGGTGAAGCACCTCTCGCTCGGCCACGGCCCCCACTACTGCCTGGGCGCCCCGCTCGCCCGCATGGAGGCCGAGATCGCCCTGGAAGCGCTGTTCACCCGCTTCCCGGACCTCGACCTGGCCCTCCCCGAGGACGAGCTGACCCGGCACGCGGGCTTCGTCGGCAACAGCGTCCGCGCCCTCCCGGTCCGCCTCGGGGCCTGACCGGCCACGCGTCCCGGCCGGGCGCACGCCCCGCCGGGCGCACGCCCCCAGCCGGGGGCTGCTCCCGGCCCGGCGCGACCTCGGGCGCGCGGGTTCAGCCGCCGCGCCCCCACGTGGTCACGGGGGAGGCCCGCAGGGAGGAGACGAGGCGCAGCAGCCGGTCCTCGTTCCCGGACAGGCCGGCGGCGCGGAGCGCCTCGTCCGCCTCCGCCATGGGATGGGTGAGCATCAGTCCCGCGTACGGGGCGAGCTGCGGGTCGGTCAGCACGGCCTGGGTGGACTCGAGCAGCCGCAGGTACGCCTGGGCCGCCGCGCGCTCGGTTGCGGTGAACGTGGTCATGTCGGGCTCCCTCTCGACAGTTCGGCGCTCACCACCTTCTCGCACGGGTCTGACAATCGGGCTCAGCCCCGCCCGCCGAGGTGCCCGCCGAGCCGTTCGAGGAAGACCCGCTGACCCGTCACGAGCAGGGGAGCGGCGGCCTCGGGGGCGAACCAGCCCACCCGGTCGATCTCCGGGAACTCGGCCGTGACACCCGACCGGGGCGGCCATTCCATGGTGAAGGTGCCCGGTACGACCAGCGCGGGATCGAGATCGCCCTCGACGGCCCAGACCGTGACGATCTTCCCGCTGCGCTGCCGGGCCTCCCCGAGCGGGACCCACTCGCCGTCCGGGGCCGCGAGCCCCAGCTCCTCCCGGAACTCCCGCCGCGCGGCGTCCTCGGCGGTCTCGTCGGGCCCGTACTGCCCCTTCGGGATCGACCAGGCCTCCTCCTCGCGGGACTCCCAGTAGGGCCCGCCCATATGACCGATGAGTACCTCGACGCCCTCGCCCTCCGTACGGCGGAAGACCAGGAGACCCGCGCTGCGTGTGTCCGGCATGGGCCCCAGTGTGGCCGAACACCCCCTGCCGGCGCAGCCTCGCCTGCCGTCCCCGGCCCCGCCCCTGTCCCCGGCCCCGGTCTCGTCCTCGTCCCCGGGCCGCCCGAGTCTCGAACGGCCCCCCGGCCCCGGGCGGCCCGCGATCCGGACGGCCCGGCCCGGCGGTCCGCGACCCGGACCGTCCCAACCCCGCACCGCCCCGGCCTCACTCCTCGACGGAGACCACCACGGGACCGCCCGCGCGGTCGACGCCGCCGGTCCACCGCTCCCCGAGCCGTACGGATCGCCAGGGAGCCAGCGTCCCCGCCACCCGCTCCCGCCGCAGGGGGACGCCGCCCTGGTGGACGGCCAGGACCGGTCGCACGAGCCGCCGCTCCGCCTGTACGAGCAGGGGGACGGCCTCCGGGCCGAGGAGTCCGGGCGTCACCCACCGCAGGGGCCCCGCCGTCACCACCGGCACCCCGCCGGTCGGCCAGGGCCGGCCGGCGAGCCGGGCGAGGACGGCGCCGGTCACGGCACGGCCCTCGGCGGCGGCCCGCTGGGCCGGCTCCCCGCCGTGGAGGAGGTTGCCGACGGCGAACACGCCGGGCTCGGCGGTACGGAGGCCCCCGTCCGTCAGGGGGCCCCGGGTGCCCGGCGCCAGTGGCAGTCCGAGGAACCTGGCCAGCTCGTGGTCGGGGATCCAGTCGCCCGTGAACACCACGGTGTCGCAGTGCAGCACGGCCGTCCGCCCGTCCTGCCCGCGGACCGCGACCCCCGTCAGCCGGCCGCGTCCGATCAGTTCGGTCACGACCGCGCCGACGAGCACCGGTACGGCGGCTCGGGACCCGGATGCCCCGAAGGCCCCGGCGGTCCCGGGCGGTGCGCCGACCACCGCGGCCACCGTGACGCCCGCCTCCCGCAGCATACGGACCGCGTGCCGGGCCACCGGGTCGCCGCCGACGACCACCGCCCGCCGCCCGAGGTGTCCGCCCCGCGCGCCTAACCGGGCGATTGTCCGCTGGAGCTCACCGGTGGTCAGGACCCCGGCGGGCCGCGACCCGGGCACCAGCCGGGCGCTGCGCGGCCGCTCGCGGGCCCCCGTGGCCAGGACGACCGCGCGGGCCCGGATCCGCTCCGGACCGGTCGGGGCGGTCACGTCCAGGGTCAGCGGCCCGGCCCAGCCGGTGGCCGAGACGCCCGTACGGACGGTGGCACCGGCCCGCAGGGCGGCCCGCGCCGCGCGCCGCGCGTAGGCGGGGCCGTCCAGGGGGCGGCCGAGGGCGTCCGCGCCGAACCCCGGCCGGAGGCAGTGCCGCGGGGCGCCGCCCGGGGCCGGCTCCCGTTCCAGGACCTCGACCCGGCCGGCGCCCGCGGCCGCGAGGCCTGCGGCCGCGGCGAGCCCGGCGGGTCCCGCGCCCACCACGAGCACGTCGACGGTACGGGTCACCCGGTCCCCTCCTCGTACTCCCGGCTCAGCGCGTTCAGCTCCGCGCCGCAGAAGTTGCCCTGGCAGCGCCCGCCGCGGGCCCGGGTCCTGCGGCGCAGTCCGTCCGGCCCCGCCGGCGGGATGGCCGAGGCGAACGCGGCCCGCACCTCGCCGCGGGTCACCTGCTCGCAGTGGCACACGATCTCCCCGAACTCCGGGTCGCGGGCGATGAGTCCGGCGTCGCGGTACGGCCGGGGGAAGGCCTCGCCGATGTTCGGCATGCGGACCGGGGCGAGGGGCCGCTCGGGCCCCGGGTCGAGCCCGCAGTCGGCGAGGAGCCCGAGCACGTGGTCGGCGATGGCGAGGGACGCGGTGAGCCCGGTGGAGCGGATCCCGCCCACCGTCACGTACCGCAGCGCCGGGTGGGCGGCGATCCGGTAGTCCTCCCGGCCGGTGGCCGCCCGCAGGCCCGCGTAGACGGCCGTGACCTCCTCGTCGAGGAGCGCGGGGAGGATCCGGCCGCCCTGCTCGCGCAGCCCGGCGAGCCCCTCGGCCGTCGTGCCGGTGGCGGTCTTGTCGTCCAGGTCCTCGGCGGTGGGCCCGAGCATCACGTTCCCGTACACGGTCGGCGAGACGAGCACGCCCTTGCCGAGGGGGCCGGGGACCGGGAGCAGGATGTGCCGGACGAGGTCGCGGGCGAACTTGTCGAAGACGAGGAGCTGGCCCCTGCGCGGGGTGACGGTGAAGTCGGCGCGCCCGAGCAGCGCGTCGAAGCCGTCGGCGTGCAGCCCGCAGGCGTTGACGAGGTGGCGGGTGCGGAGCACTCCCCGCCCGGTGACGAGCCGGTGGTGGGTGTCACCCGGACGCACCTTCTCCACCCGGCAGTTCAGGTGCAGGTCCACCCCGGAGCGGACGGCCTGGGTCGCGTACGCCAGGGTCGTCGTCCACGGGCAGATGACGGACTCGCCCGGCACTTCGAGCGCGGCGAGCGTGCCTGCGCCCAAGTGAGGTTCCCGCAGGGCGAGTTCCGCCGCCGTCAGGAGTCGGGTCGTGCGGTGTCCGTTGCGTTCCGCCTTCTCCGCCAGGCGGGGGAGTGCGGCGCGCTGCTGCTCGTCCCAGGCCACGAGCAGCGCGCCCAGCGGCTCCACGGGGATGCCCGCCTCCCGCGCGTACGCGTCGAGCATGCGGTGCCCCTCGCGGACGAGCCGCGCCTCCAGGGTGCCGGGTGCCGCGTCGAAACCGGTGTGCAGGATGGCGGTGTTGGCCTTCGACGTGCCGTCGCCGACGTCGTTCGCGGCCTCCACCAGCGCGATCCGCAGCGGATGGCGGGCGAGCGCGCGGGCGACGGCGCAGCCGACGACCCCGGCGCCGACGACCACGACGTCGTACTCCGCGGCCGGTCCGGCCGGCAGCGGACCCGTCCGCGTGACGCCCATCAGGCCGCCCCCGGGGCGTCGCCGCCCCCGGAACGTGCGACCAGCGCCGACACCTCCGTACGGAACCGGGCGAGCCGCGCGGCCGCCTCGTCGCCCGAGATCCGCGGCTCGTACACGGCCGAGGGCTTCCACGCCGGCACGGCCTCGCGGAGGGCGAGCCCGGGGTGGCGCCCGAGCCTGGCGACCGCGCCGGCTCCGAGAGCCGTGGCGTCGGGTGAAGAGGAGACCTCGACGGGGAGTTGCAGCAGATCGGCCTGGGTCTGCATCAGCAGCGCCGACCGGGTCAGGCCTCCGTCGGCGCGCAGCGCGGAGGGCGGCGCGCCCCGGTCCGCGGCGGCGGCCGCGGCCAACTCGACGACCTGGGCGGCGATCCCCTCGCACAGCGCGCGGACCAGGTGGCCGGGCCCGGTGTCGAGCCCGAGTCCGGTGAGCGAGCCGCGGACGTCACCGCGCCACCAGGGCGCGGCGAGCCCAGCGAACGCGGGCACGAAGGTGACGCCGCCGGTGTCCGGCACGGCGCCGCCGACCGCGTCGAGCTCCTCGGCCCCGGCGATCACACCGAGGTCGGTGAGCCAGCGGACGGCCGAGGCGACCGTGTACACCTGCCCGTCCAGGCAGTGGGTGACCCGGCCGTCGAGCCGCCAGGCGACACAGCCGACCAGGCCGGAGGCGGGCCGCACGGGCTGGGGCCCGGTCTGGGCGAGTAGGAAGGCCCCGGTCCCGTAGGTGCACTTGGCGGCGGCCGGGTCGTCGGCGCTCTGGGCGAGCAGGGCCGCCTGCTGGTCCACCAGGAGGCCGGTGAGCGGCAGCGGCGGACCGAACGCGGTCGTGGTGCCGACCGGGGTGTCGCAGTCCACCACCCGGGGCAGCCGCTCGCCGCCGAGTCCGTACAGGTCGAGTGCGGTGTCCGACCAGGCGAGCGTGTCGAGATCGAGGAGTCCGGTCCGTCCGGCGGTCGCCGCGTCGGTGACGAACGCGCCCGTGAGGCGGTGGACGAGCCAGGAGTCGCTGGTGGTGACGACGCCCGCGCCGGTTGCGTGGCGGCGGATCCAGGCCATCTTCGGCGCGGCGAAGTAGGGGTCCACCGGGAGCCCCGTCAGGTGCCGCAACCGCTCGGCGTGCGCGTCGAGTCCGGCGCAGACCCCGGCGGCCCTGCGGTCCTGCCACACCAGCGCGTCGGTGAGGGGTTCGCCGGTGGCCGGGTCCCAGGCGAGCACGGTCTCGCCCTGGTTGGCGAGGCCCACCGCCTCGACGGAGGTGCCCGCCTCGGCGAGCGCCGCCCGGCCGGCCGCGACCACCGAGTCGTACAGCTCACGCGGGTCGACCTCGACGAGCCCGCCCGGCAGGTAGCGGGGCCTGACCGGCGCCGTGCCGCTGCCGACGACGCCGCGCTCGGGGCAGAGGACGAGGGCCTTCGTGCCCGACGTCCCCTGGTCGACGGCGAGTACCGGGCCGCCTGTCATCGTGCTGCTCCCGTCCCTGGACCGCACAGTGACCATCCGATCACCGAAAGGGGTCAGGGTGCCGTCGCGGCGGTCCGGCGTCAAGCCTCGGCGGCCGTTCCCGTCAGGTCCGCCGACCTACCTGACAGTAAGTCAAATTCGGTCGTTGGCCTAATAGTTACTGTCACGAAAGAAAGTGGACCGGTCGCATCCATCGCCCTCTATAGTGATCGCCGATCAACGGCCGGGACACCCGCCGGGGGACTGACCACCCCCTCCAGCCACCGAGGACCCATGTCATCCACACCACGCCCCACCCCCTGATGGCCGCGCACGGCTTCCGGCCCGTCTACCACCCCGCGGGCCACGACCACGCCCTGCGCAACGCCGTCCAGGACTTACGCACCGGCCGCTGGGTGGCCATGGCCCGACTGCTCGACGAGACCACCGGCTGGGACGGCTGGACCCGCCGCACCCAGGTCCTCGCCGCCGTCGCCGCCGGCACCGACGTCGTCCACACCTGGCGCGCCGAACAGCCCGACAGCACCGCCGCCACCGTGATGCACAGCCGCGTGACCGTCGAACGGGCCGTCCGCGCCCACCGCGCCGGCCACGCCCGCACCAGGGAACTCTGGCAGGAGGCCTGGACCGCCTGCCGCGACGCCGCCGAACGGTCCCCCGCCGACCCCGTGCCCTGGGTGGGCCTCATCGCCCTCGCCGCCCTCGACGAGCGCCAGCGCATGGCCGAACACCGGCTCACCCCGCCCGCCCCCATGCTGCCGCCCGGCCCCTGGGGCCTGCTCGCCGAGGCCGAGAAGCGCGACCCGTACAACCGCGAAGCGCACCACCGCATGCTCCAGTTCGTCTACGCGCGCCGCCCCGGACCGCTCTCCGAGGCCGTCAACTACTCCCACTGGGCCGCGTCGGCCGCCCCCGTCGGCTCGGCCCTGCACGCGCTCCCGCTCTACGTGCGCGTCGAGCGCTACCGCCGCGAGCGCGGCCACGAGCGCGCCCTCGACCTCCACTGGGTCGCCGAGGACGCCGTACGCGACGCCCGCCGCGCGCTCGACGACTGGTTCCTCTTCTGCGCCACCGACGAGGCCTCGCTGCTCGACCTCAACCACCTGGCCCACGCCCTCTTCGGCGCCCTCCGCTTCCCCGACGCGGCCCGGGTCTTCGAAGCGCTCGGCCCGTACTACACGACGCTTCCCTGGGCCTACCGGACCGCCCGCCCGGACGACCGCGACCTGGCCGAAGAGGTCTTCCTGCGCGCCCGCGCCCGCTGTCTCGGCGGCTGAAGCCCGCCCCCGCGCCCCACCGCGTACGCCCCACCCCGCTCACCGCCCGTCCCCCCGGAGGCACCCATGTCCCGCACCGCAGTCCCCGCCGACGCGATACACGAACCATCCCCCGTCCACGACGAGGAGGCGCGGCTGAGAGAGCTGGGCTACCAGCCCGTCCTGGCCCGCCGGATGGGCGGCTTCGGCAACTTCGCGATCAGCTTCTCCGTCATCTCGGTCCTCTCCGGCTGCATGACCCTCTACGGCTTCGGCATGGCCACCGGCGGCCCCGCCGTCATGCTCTGGGGCTGGGCCGGCGTCGGCCTGTTCGTGCTGTGCGTGGGCCTCGCCCTCGCCGAGGTGACCAGCGCCTACCCGACCTCGGGCGCGCTCTACTACATGGCGGACCGGCTCGGCGGACGCCGCTGGGGCTGGTACACCGGCTGGCTGAACCTCCTCGGCCTCCTCGGGGCCATCGCCGGCATCGACTACGGCGCCGCCCTCTTCACCGGTGCCTTCCTCAACCTCCAGTGGGGCTTCGAACCCACCGCCGGCTCCACCTTCCTCATCTTCCTCGGGATCCTGCTGCTGCACGCCGTCCTGAACCTGTTCGGCGTCCGCCTCGTCAGCGTGCTCAACTCGGTCAGCGTGTGGTGGCACCTGGCCGGCGTGGCGCTCATCGTCGGGGCCCTCGCGTTCGTCCCCGACCGCCACCAGTCCGTCGACTTCGTCTTCACCGAGTTCGTCAACGACACCGGCTGGGCCAACCCCTTCTACGTCGCCGCCATCGGCCTGCTCCTCGCCCAGTACACCTTCTCCGGCTACGACGCCTCGGCCCACCTCTCCGAGGAGACGTCCAACGCCTCCGTCACCGCCGCCAAGGGCATCGTGCGGGCCATCTGGGTCTCCTGGATCGCCGGCTTCGCGCTCCTCGCCGGACTGAGCTTCGCCATCCAGGACTACGCCGCCACCCAGGCCAGCGACACCGGCGTCCCACCCGCCCAGATCCTCCTCGACGCGCTCGGCTCCGGCGCCGCCACCGCCCTGCTGCTCGTCGTCATCGTCGCCCAGCTCTTCTGCGGAAACGCCGAGGTCGCCGCCGCCAGCCGCATGGTCTTCGCCTTCAGCCGCGACAACGCCCTCCCCGGCTCCGCGCTCTGGCGGAAGGTCAGCGCCCACACCCAGACCCCGGTCCCCGCCGTCTGGCTCGCGGTCGCCGTGGCCGCGCTGCTCGCCGTCCCCTCGCTCTACTCCGCCACCGCGTACGGCGCCGTCACCGCGATCAACGTCATCGGCATCACGCCCGCCTACGCCATCCCGATCTACCTGCGGCTGCGCGCGGGCGACCGGTTCGTCCCCGGTCCCTGGAGCCTGGGCCGCTGGAGCAAGCCGATCGGCTGGACCGCCGTCGTCTGGGTCGCCGTCGTGACCGTCCTCTTCTGCCTGCCGCAGAAGTCCCCGGTCACCGTCGACACCATGAACTACGCGGTGATCGCGCTCGCCGTCGTCCTCGTCCTGGCCAGCGTCTGGTGGTACGTGGCCCGCCGCTCGTACGGCACGCCGACGGCGTACGGAACGGCCCGCGAGGAGGCGGAGATCGCGGAGGGCATCGTCTAGGAAGCCCGCCGCACCCGGCGGGAGGCCCCCCGCTCCCGCCCGGGCCCTCACACGCCACGCGCCCCGTGACCCGCCGACGCGGACCACGGGGCGCGCGGCATGCGGGGTCAGGCGCTGAACTCGTAGGTCCAGGGCGCCGACTGCGCCGAGAAATCGATGTCCGTGATCTCCAGGGCGTGCCCGTGCTGGTCGCTGACCACCCGGTGGACGAGCAGCCGGGCCGCGCCGCCGGCCGTCGTCGTGGTGGGACCCGGCGGCATGCCGACCGACTCGCGGTGGGTGATCCGCAGCCCCGCCTGGTGCATCCAGTGGTAGAGCAGGCGCAGATCGGGCTGCCGGTGGCAGTCCCGGCCCCGCCGGTAGCGGGCCAGTTGGGGAATCTCGGTGAGCGCAGGCCGGGAGAACCACGACACCGCGCGCTGGAGGGCCGACCCGTGCGGTCCGAGCACCCGGTGCCGGTGGACGAGGGTCGGCTCGCCGGGGGCGAGGAGCAGCCGGGGAGCCAGCGGGGTGGGCGGCGGCTCCCAGGTCAGCGAGGCCCGCACCAGCGCCTCGGCCGCGCGGGGGCCGCCGGGGAAGCTCGGCCGACGGGCCGTCAGGGCTGGCCCCGCCGGCTCGGCGGCGGTCGTGTCGCCCGCGCCGGCGGCGAACGTCCCGCGCCGGTCGGTGACCACGAGCCGCTCGTCCCTGAGGAGCTGGAGCGCGCTGCGTACCGTCTGCCGGTTGACGTGGTAGCGCTGGACCAGGGACCGCTCCGACGGGAGCCGGGTCCCGGGGGAGATGCGCCGTTGGGCGAGGTCTTCGCGCAGGGCGGCGGCGACCCGGAGATAGAGCGGCGGTTCCGCCGCCTCGGATGCGGGCTCGACCATGTTCAACCCTTTCTTCGCTCAGCGTGACTGCGTGGGCCGTGTGGGTGATCAATTCCTATCATTGGTCTAAACCATTTCGCTAGGGCGGCCCCGCAGAGTGGCCGAAAGGAGCACCGCGCCTTGTAATGAGGAAGCAGGTGACAGGCACGAGACCGCTACGGCGGAAGAAGGGGGTGGGGCCGGATGACCACACCGTCGGAGCGCGCCGCACTGGGCAAGGCGGCCCGCAAGCGGGTGTCCCGCTCGTCCCACGGCCGCTGGATACCCAGCTCCCAGCGCCCCGACCCGATCCACGTCCTCGAACGCGAGGCCGTGGACCGGCTGACCGACCTCGCACCCCTCCGGTACGGCAGGATGGCGGCCTCCCCCTTCGCCTTCCTCCGCGGCGCCGCCTCCGTCATGGCCGCGGACCTCGGCGCCCAGCGCCACACCGGACTCACCGTCCAGCTGTGCGGCGACGCCCACCTGCTCAACTTCGGCGTCTACGCCTCACCCGAACGGACGCTGCTCTTCGACGTGAACGACTTCGACGAGACCCTCCCCGGCCCCTTCGAATGGGACGTCAAGAGGCTCGCCGCCAGCATCACCGTCGCCGCCCTCCAGAACGGCAGCGCCAAGTCCAAGGCCCACCGCGCCGCCCTCGCGGCCGTCGAGTCCTACCGGACGGCCATGCGCCGCCTCGCCGAGCTCGGCGAACTCCCCGTCTGGTACGAGCGGATCGCCGCCGACGACGTGCTCTCCCTGGTCCGCCACGGCGAACAGGCCCGCGTCACCCGAAGGCTCGCGAGCGCCCGCCGCCGCACCAGCCTCCAGGCGCTCGGCAAACTCACCGAGAAGGACGACTCCGGCACCCGGCGCTTCGTCGAGGACCCGCCCCTCCTCGAACGGGTCACGGACATCGACCGGGTCACCCTCGGAAAGATCTTCAGCGACTACCGCAGCTCCCTCGCCGAGGACAAGCGCGTCCTCCTCGACCGCTACCGCTACGTGGACGCGGCCCGCAAGGTCGTCGGCGTCGGCAGCGTCGGCACCCGCTGCTTCGTCCTCCTCCTCGAAGGGCGCGACGCCTCCGACCCGCTCGTCCTCCAGATCAAGGAAGCGGGCACCTCCGTCCTGGAGCCGTACCTCGCCCCCTCCGCGTACGACCAGCAGGGCCACCGCGTCGTCGCCGGACAGCGCCTCATCCAGGCCGCCAGCGACATCTTCCTCGGCTGGATGACCGGCCCCCAGCAACGCCACTTCTACTGGCGCCAGCTGCGGGACATGAAGGGCTCGGCCGAGGTCGAGACCATGACCCCCGGCACCCTGCGGGACTACGCGCGGCTCTGCGGCCGGGCCCTCGCCCGCGCCCACGCCCGCTCCGGCGACCGCATCGCCATCGCCTCCTACCTCGGCTCCACCGACGTCTTCGACCGCGCCGTCGCCGACTTCTCCCTCGCCTACGCCGGCCAGAACGCCGACGACTACGCGAGCCTCGGCGCGGCCATCGCCGCCGGCGTGATCACGGCGGCCCCGGGCGCCTGACCGGCCGCGACGACGACGAGTGGCCGTCCCCGTGTCACCGGGGGCGGCCACTCACCCGAACGGCCTTACGCGAGCGACCTTGACGCGAACGGTCTTTAAGCGAACGGTCTTTACACGAACGGCCTCACGCGAACGGCCTCACGCGAACGGCCTCACGCGTCGCGCCGCAGCGGCGGCTCGGCCGGCGTCTCCCGGACCGGGCCGAACAGCACCGCCCGTGCCACCGCCGGCGCGAACAGGGCCGTCAGCGGGGCGGTCAGCGTGAGAGCCGCGCGGAACGGCGCCCCGACGACCGGGTCGCCCGCCGCCCGCTCCTGGACCCGGCGCAGGTACCAGCCGACCGCCTTGTCCGCCGGCCCCGGGCGCGCAGCGTCGCCGGTGGCGCCGGGCATCTTCTTGTCGGCACCCGCCGAGATGTCCCAGGCCTGCTTCGACGCGTCGAACAGGGCGCGCTGCACCTGGAAGGTGGTCGGCGTGCGCTTCGGGTCGGTGAGCGCCCGGCGCAGCGCCACCGCACTCATCGCGGCGACGGCCATGCCCTGCCCGTAGATCGGGTTGAACGCGCAGAGCGCGTCACCGGTGGCCAGGAAGCCGGCCGGCCGGCGACCCGGACGGTCGTACCTGCGGCGGATGTTGGCGGTCTTGCGGAAGCCGTACACCGGCGACTCCGGCTCGGCCCGCGCCAGCCAGTCGCTGACCACGGGGTGCGGCAGCCGCTTCGCGTACTCCTCGAACGCGCCCTCCTCCGTGGGCGGTTCGTCACCGCGCAGCCCGGAGAGCGTCACCAGGTGCCGGCCGTCGCCGAGCGGCAGCACGACACCGCCGTACACCTGCGCGGGGTTGGGCACGAGGTAGTAGCCGACCGCGTCCGTGCCCGGGAGGTCGGCGGGGGAGCGGTAGACCCGGGTGGCGTACGCGAGACCGGTGTCGAGGGTCTCCTCGTGCGGGGCCTCCGCGCCGATCCCCGCCAGCCAGTCGGCGGCCTTCGTGGACCGCCCCGAGGCGTCCACCACCAGATCGGCCTCCAGGACGCGGGTCTCCTTGTCGGCCCCCGCGCCGCGCCCGCGCAGCCGTACGCCCGTCACGCGCGAGGAGTCACCGGCCAGTCCCACCGTCTCGGTGCCCTCGACCAGCTCGATCCGCGGATCGGCGAGCACCCGCTGCCGCACCAGCCACTCCAGCTGGGGCCGCGGACCGGTGTAGAAGTGCGCGGTCGCGGGCGTCCGCCGGAACCACCGGCCGTTCTGCCACTGCACCATGTCCTCGGGCACGCCCACCTTCGGTGCCCCGAGCTCCCCCAACTCGGCCATGAACCCCGGCAGCAGCTCGTCCAGCGCCCGCTGCCCGCCCGCGATCAGCACGTGCAGGTGCCGCCCCTGCGGCACCCCCGGCCGCGCTTCCTGCCCCTCCGGGTACCGGTCGCGCTCGACCACCGTCACCCGCTCCGCGTGCTCCGCCAGTACCCGTGCCGCGAGCAGCCCCGCCAGACTCCCCCCGATGACCACCGCGTGACGCGTCCCCCGGTGCCCCAAGTCGTCGGTCATACCCGCCCTTTCCTCTCCCGGAACCAGAACTCCCCAGTATCCACGCCCCCACCACCCCCGTCGCCCCTGCCGTAAGGCGGGCCCATGGCATCCGAACGCCCCACCGCCCCCACCGGCTTCAGGTAGCCGCCAGGAGATCCCTGGCGGTCCTCACCCACGGAGCCGCATGTCACGCACCGCCCATCACCTCCCCGCCTCCCGCCGCCCCTTCCCGATCGACCGCCTCCGGGGCACCCCCTGGTGCTCCGGAGTCCTCCGAGACCTCAGGTACAGCGCCGAACACCTCGCCGAGGCAGCGCGGAAACACGCCAGACCCCGACCCGAGGCGGTCCACCGGACCGTCGACCTCTACACCTGGCCCCGCTTCTGCCAGGACCGCGCCGTCGCCCGCTGGTCGGCGCACGACGAGCGCAGGGCACGACAGCGCCTGCGCGCCCGGACCCGGACCCTCACCCGCCTGCTGAACGGCACCGACGGCACGATCGCCCGCACGGCCCCGGACACCATGGACGTCCCGCCGACACGCCACCGACGCGGCGCGCTCTGGCGCGCCTGGACCGGTCGGCGGAGGCGGGGGACCGGTCGTGCAGCGGTCGGTCCCCGTCCGGCTCCTCCCGTCCGGCCGCCGCCTCGCTCCCCTCCGGTCCGCCGATTCGGCTTCCCCGGTTCCGTCACTTCTCGTCGAGTTCCGTGAGGGCGTGGGTGAGCCACTGGACCCAGAAGCGTTCCATGTCGATGCCGCCGCGTAGGACGAGGTGGCGGAGGCGGTCGGGTTCGGTGTGGCGGCGGTCGGTGGGGAAGTCGCGGGCTTCGATGGCGAGGTACTCGTCCAACTGCCTTTGGTGCAGGTCGAGATGGCGCCGGAGTTCGGCGCGGAGTCCGGGGGCGCCGACGACGGCGGCGGCGCGCATGCGGAGGAGGAGGGCGGCGCGCATGGGCTTGGGGTCCTCCGCGCGGGCCACCCAGGTGCTCAGTTCGGTCCGGCCCGCGGGGAGCACCTCGTACTCCTTCTTCTGCCCCCGCGCGGGCACCGGGGCGGGCAGGGCGCGGATGTGCCCCGCCTGCTCCAGTTTGCCGAGCTCGCGGTAGATCTGCTGGTGCGTGGCCGACCAGAAGTAGCCGATCGACTTGTCGAAGCGGCGCGTCAGTTCGAGGCCGGAGGACGGCTTTTCGAGCAGCGCGGTGAGGATCGCGTGCGGGAGGGACATGCTCGCATCCTAGGTTCGGCCGGCCACGGTGATCACGGAGCGGGCGTCACAGGGTGGCCGCGAGGCGGGTGCCCTGGTCGATGGCGCGCTTCGCGTCCAGCTCGGCCGCCACGTCGGCGCCGCCGATCAGGTGCGGGGTGCGGCCCGCCGCGACCAGCGCGTCGTACAGGTCCCGCTTCGGCTCCTGCCCCGAGCAGAGGACGACGGTGTCGACGGGCAGGAGCTGCTGCTCGCCGTCGATGGTGAGGTGCAGGCCCTCGTCGTCGATCAGGTCGTAGGAGACGCCGGCGACCATGGTGACGCCCCGGTGCTTGAGTTCGGTGCGGTGGATCCAGCCGGTCGTCTTGCCGAGTCCCGCGCCGACCTTGGAGGTCTTGCGCTGGAGGAGGTGCACCTGGCGGGGCGGGGCGTTGCGCTCGGGCGCGCGCAGGCCGCCGCGGTTCTCGTAGGAGGTGTCGACGCCCCACTGGCGGAAGTACGTCTCGGGGTCCTGGCTGGCGCCCTCGCCGCCGTCGGTGAGGAACTCGGCGACGTCGAAGCCGATGCCGCCCGCGCCGATGATCGCGACCCGGTCGCCGACGGGTGCGCCGTCGCGCAGCACGTCGAGGTAGCTGACGACGCTGGGGTGGTCGACGCCCGCGATGGCGGGTGTGCGGGGGGAGACGCCGGTGGCGACGACGACCTCGTCGTAGCCGTCCAGGTCGCCCGCGGCGACCGGGGTGTTCAGCCGGACGTCGACGCCGCGCTCGGCGAGCTGGACGCGGAAGTAGCGGAGCGTCTCGTCGAACTCCTCCTTGCCGGGCACCTGCTTGGCGACGTTGAGCTGGCCGCCGATCTCGGCGGAGGCGTCGAAGAGGGTGACGGCGTGGCCGCGTTCGGCCGCCGACACCGCGCAGGCGAGACCGGCCGGGCCGGCGCCGACGACGGCGACGCGCTTGGCGAGGCGGGTGGGGGAGAGGACGAGCTCGGTCTCGTGGCAGGCGCGCGGGTTGACCAGGCAGGACGTGATCTTCAGGTTGAAGGTGTGGTCCAGGCAGGCCTGGTTGCAGCCGATGCAGGTGTTGATGGTGTCGGCGCGGTCGGCGGCCGCCTTGGCGACGAAGGCGGGGTCGGCGAGGAACGGCCGGGCCAGCGAGACGAGGTCGGCACGGCCGTCGGCGAGGATCTCCTCGGCGACCTCGGGCGTGTTGATGCGGTTGCTGGTGACCAGCGGCACGGACACCGCGCCCATCAGCTTCTTCGTCACCCAGGTGTACGCGCCGCGCGGCACCGAGGTGGCGATGGTGGGGATGCGCGCCTCGTGCCAGCCGATGCCGGTGTTGATGATCGTCGCGCCCGCGGCCTCGATCTCCTTGGCGAGCTGGACGACCTCCTCCAGGGTGGAGCCGCCGGGGACGAGGTCCAGCATGGACAGGCGGTAGACGAGGATGAAGTCCTCGCCGACCCGCTCGCGGATCCGGCGGACGATCTCCAGGGGGAAGCGGACGCGGTTCTCGTAGCTGCCGCCCCAGCGGTCGGTGCGCTGGTTGGTGGCGGCCGCGATGAACTCGTTGATCAGGTAGCCCTCGGAGCCCATGACCTCGACGCCGTCGTAGCCGGCCTCCTTGGCCAGCTCGGCGCAGCGGGCGTAGTCCTCGACGGTCTGCTCGACCTCTGCGTCGGTCAGCTCGTTCGGTACGAAGGGGCTGATCGGCGCCTTGAGCGCGCTGGGGCCGACCAGGCCGGGGTGGTACGCGTACCGGCCGAAGTGCAGGATCTGCATCGCGATCCGGCCGCCCTCGGCGTGCACGGCGTCGGTGATCAGCCGGTGCTCGGCGACCTCCTCGGCGGTGGTCAGC
The DNA here is from genome assembly GCF_044754405.1 of Streptomyces sp. NPDC093089. Classification (NCBI taxonomy): domain Bacteria; kingdom Bacillati; phylum Actinomycetota; class Actinomycetes; order Kitasatosporales; family Streptomycetaceae; genus Streptomyces; species Streptomyces sp. NPDC093089. Next base: position 418,508 of record NZ_JBIVPA010000008.1, on the reverse strand, counting down.
TTGGCCCCGCCGTCCCACGGCCGCCCGGCCTCGTTGGGCGCGATGCCGCCGGTGACGATCAGGCCGGCGCCGCCCTTGGCCCGCTCCGCGTAGAAGGCGGCCATGCGCTCGAAGCCGTGCTCGGTCTCCTCGAGTCCGACGTGCATCGACCCCATGATCACCCGGTTGGGCAGGGTCGTGAACCCGAGGTCGAGCGGGCTCAGCAGGTGCGGGTACGGGGTCATGGGGGCGCCTCCTCGCGCAGGATCGTCGACCTCAGTTCTAGGGGACCCCCTGTCGTTATGCAACTAGTTGCAGAAGATTCGGGACGTGACGTCTACTACTCGGTAACCACGGAGGCTGCTCGGTGACCGCGGGAGCCACTCGGCATCCACACGTGCTGCTCGGCGACCACGCGTGCTGCTCGGCGCCCACGGGCGCTGCTGGCACCCACAGGCGCTGCTCGGCAACCACGGGGCCGCCGCCGCTCAGGAAGGCGAGCCGTCCGCCGCGTACGCCCCGGCCCCGACCCAGGCGTCCAGGTCCTCCGGCGTCCGGGGCTCGGGGGCGCCCGGGGCGAGCAGGCCCCGCTCGCGCAGGAGGCGGGCCACGGCGGTCCCCCAGGGGCGGCGGAGCCGGGCGTTCGCGAGCAGAGCGTCGTCGGCGAGGAGCTCGGCGACCGGACCCGTGCGGAGACCGGAGGGGGCGAGGACCGCCGCCTCGTCGGCCCAGCGCAACGCCAGGTCCACGTCGTGCGTCGCCATCACCACGGTCGTGCCCGCCGCGCGGAGCCGCCCGAGGGCGTCGAGGAGCATCTCCTGCCCGTGCGGGTCGAGGCCGGCCGTCGGCTCGTCCATGATCAGGACCCGGGGCCGCATCGCCACGGCGCCGGCGATGGCGGCCCGCTTGCGCTGCCCGTACGACAGCAGGTGCGTCGGCCGGTCCGCGAGCGCCACGATGTCCAGCGCCTCCAGCGCCTCGCGCACCCGGAGCCGCACCTCCTCCTCGGGCAGCCCCAGGTTCATCGGCCCGAACGACACGTCCTGGCCGACCGAGGCCGCGAACAGCTGGTCGTCCGGGTCCTGCACCACGAGCTGCACGGTGGTCCGCAGCCGGGTCAGCCCCCGGCGGTCGTACGCCACCTCCGCGCCGTCCAGGAGCAGCGACCCGCTCGCGCACCGCAGCCCGCCGCTCAGCAACCGCAGCAGCGTCGTCTTGCCGCTGCCGTTGCGGCCTAGGAGCGCGACGGCCCGCCCCTCCGCCACCGCGAAGTCCACCCCCGACAGGACGGCCGGCCCGTCCTCGTAGGCGTACCCCGCCCCCACCAGCTCCACGACGGGCGTCGCGCCCCGGGGCGTCGTCGCGTTCTGAGGCGTCACGGAAGGAACCTTTCCAGTACGAGGGTGAGGGCGACGAGCCCCCCGAGCAGCACGGCCGTCGCCGCGAGGAACCGGCGGGAGATCCCGCACGCGGGCACGAGCACCCGCAGCGTTCCGTCGTAGCCACGCCCGGCGAGCCCCGACTGCAGGCGCTGCGCCCGGTCGAAGGCCCGGACGAACGTGGTGGCGCCGAGCCCCGCGAGCGAACGCCAGGTCGCGGCCCGGGTGGTGTGCCCCAGCCGGGCCGCCTGGGCCTGCCGGATCCTGGACAGCGAGTCGAGCAGCAGGAAGATGATCCGGTACATCACGAGCGCCACGTCCACCACCGGCGCCGGCACCCCCGCCCGGACCAGCCGGGGGAGCACGTCGGACACCGGCGTCGTGAACGCGAACAGCAGCACCCCGAGCGAGGCCGCCGCCGTCCGCAGCAGCAGCCCGCCCGCGTGTTCCGGGCCACCGGGCGCCAGCGCCACGATCCCCCGCGCCCCGCCCACCTCGAACAGCAGCGGGACCGCGCCCGTGACACAGAAGCCGAGCGGAACGCGAAACGCCCGCCACAACTGACGGCCCGGCACACCGGCCGGTCCGAGCAGCACCCCGAGCGTCACCGCCGCCACCAGCACCGCACCCGGCCACGGCGGCAGGGCCACCGCGCACAGCGTCAGACCGAAACCGAGCAGCGCCTTCTCGGCGGGATGGCGGGAGCGCCAGCGACTGCTGTGCGCGGCCGCGTCGATGGGCAGCATCGGCGCCTACACGCCCCGCCCGTCGACGGGCGGGGCAGCGGCACCCGCGCCGCCCTCGTCCGCCGCCGGCGTACTTTCCGCCTCGGCCTTGGCCGCCGGAGCGTCCGCCCCGGTCACGGCCGCCGCACCGACCGCCCCGTCCCCGTCCCCGTCCGCCGCGCCGTCCGCCCCGGTCACGGCCGCCGCGGCCCGCGCCTGCCCCTGCCGGCGGCCGCGCCGCAGGCCGAAGTAGTACGCCAGGAATCCGGCGCCCAGGGCCGCCTGGAGCGCGAAGAGCGCCGACTCGATCTCGCCGGACGGCGGCTCGTACAGGGGGCTGAACCAGGGCTCGTAGTCGGGATCGAGTTCGGTGATGGCCGTCTCGGCCTCCCCGTCGGACCCGCTGAACGGCTGCTCCTTGTGGTCGCCGAGACCCAGCGCGAGCGGCAGCACCGCGAGCGCGACGACGACGAGCAGCAGCAGTCCGTTGATCCTCGTGTTACGGCTGATCTTGACGCTCATCGCGCGGCCGCCTCCTTGTCGAGCGCGGTCCGCGGCCGGGGAAGGACACCCAGCCGGGTCAGCTCGCCCTTGCTCGACTGGCTGAGCAGCCGCATCACGAGCACGGTGAGCAGGCCCTCGCTCACCGCCAGCGGAATCTGCGTCACCGCGAAGATCCCGCCGAACTTGGCCAGCGCGCCCGGCACCCCCGTACCGGCGTCCGGGAACGCGAGCGCCAGCTGGACGCTGGTGACGCAGTACGTGGACAGGTCGGCGACGAACGCGCCGAAGAACACGGCGACCATCAGCGGCGTACCGAACCGGCGCAGCAGCCGGTACGTCCCGTACCCCGCCCAGGGCCCGACGACCGCCATCGAGAAGGCGTTGGCGCCGAGCGTGGTCAGGCCGCCGTGGGCGAGCAGCAGCGCCTGGAACAGCAGGGTGATCGTGCCGAGGACCGCCATGATCGGCGGCCGGAACAGGATCGCGCCCAGTCCCGTACCGGTCGGATGGGAGCAGCTCCCCGTCACCGAAGGCAGTTTGAGCGCGGACAGGACGAACGTGAAGGCGCCGGAGGCGCCGAGCAGCAGCGTGGACTCGGGATTGGACCGCACCTCGCGGGTCAGCGCGCGGACCCCGTGGACGACGAACGGGGCGGCCGCGACGCCCCAGGCGGCGGCGTGAGCGGGGGGCAGATACCCCTCGGCTATATGCATGGTCGGGAGACCTCTCCAGCACCTCGTGGATGGACAACGCACCCTGGCCGGTCTCCTGGCTGACGGTCATGCCGTCCGACTCCGCCTTCCCACACCGAGACGGTCTCCCGCCGCGGTCCAGTGGCTTCCCCGAGGGTGTTACCCGCGGGGGTGGAGCCGGACCTCCCGATCACAGTGGCGAGGGCCGCACCGGTACTCCACCGGTTTCCCGTACACCAAGGCCCTGCGACATTAGTGGGTTGACCTGCTGCATCACAACACGGCCGCCACCCGCCGCGCCCCCTCCGTCACTCCGCGCACTCGCCGCGCGGGCTCATTCCTTGCGGTACGCGTACGCCTCCGAGGCCGCCGCGGCCACCGCGTCGAGGTCTCCGCCCGTGCTCGCCGTCACCAGCGCCGCGACCGCGCCCTCGACGAACGGAGCGTCCACCAACCGCGAACCCGCGGGCAGTTCGTCCCCCTCGGCGAGCAAGGCCTTCACCGTGAGCACCGCACTTCCCAGATCGACCAGGAGCGCCACCCCCGCCCCCCGGTCGACCTCCTTCGCCGCCTCGGCGATCAGCTCCGAACTCGTCCCCAGACCCCCGTCCGGCGTTCCCCCCGCCGCCGCCACCGGCGCGAGCCTCCCGCCCCCCGCCAGCCCCCGCGCCAGCTCGGCCACTGCCCCCGCGACCGCCGCACTGTGCGACACGAGCACGATGCCGACGAACGCGGAGGCACCGGACGCCGAGCCGTCAGCCGAACCATCGGCCGCCGCGCTCACGAAGCCCCCTCGGTGCGCGCGGTCCCGGCCAGCGTCGAGAACAGCAGCGCCGACGACGTCGCCCCCGGATCCTGGTGCCCGACCGACCGCTCGCCGAGATAGCTCGCCCGGCCCTTGCGCGCCCGCAGGGGTACGGTCCCGACGGCGCCCTCCCCGGCGGCGGCGGAGGCCGCGCCGAACGAGGTCCGCAGGCCCTCCACGGCCGGCACCAGCGCGTCCAGCATCGTCTTGTCGCCCACCTGCGCCCCGCCGAGCTGGGACACGGCGGCGACGCCGGCACCCAGCGCCTCGGCGAGCCGCGCCCGGTCGAACCGCTCGTCCTCGCCGAGGGCCTTGCCCGTGCGGCGCAGCAGCGTCCCGTACAGGGGGCCCGACGCGCCGCCGACCGTGGAGATGAGCTGCCGTCCGGCGGTGGTGAGCACGGCGCCGGGTGTCGACGGCGGCTCCTTGGCCAGCGTCTCGGCCACGGAGGCGAATCCCCGCTTGAGGTTGGCGCCGTGGTCGGCGTCGCCGATCGCCGAGTCCAGCTCCGTCAGCCGTTCCGCCTCGCGCTCCACGGCCTCGGCGACCGCGGCCAGCCAGCGCAGCAGGAACTCTGCACCGAACGTCTCCGTCATGACCTCTCCCTCTCCCTCTCTCTCGCCCGCCGGCGTCCCCACGGCCCGGCTCACCGGCCCCAGCGCAGGGCGGGCGTCTGTACGGGCGCGTCCCACAGCCGCAGCAGTTCCTCGTCCACCTCGCACAGCGACACGGAGCAGCCCGCCATGTCGAGCGAGGTCACGTAGTTCCCGACGAGCGTCCGCGCCACCGGCACGCCCCGCTCGGTGAGCACCCGCTGCACCTCCGCGTTGAAGCCGTACAGCTCCAGGAGCGGCGTCCCGCCCATGCCGTTCACCAGCACGAGCACCGGACCGGTGGGCCCCAGGTCCTCGACGACGGCGTCCACGGCGAAGTCGGCGATCTCCCGCGACGTCATCATGGCCCGGCGCTCGCGGCCCGGCTCACCGTGGATGCCGACGCCCAACTCCAGCTCTCCGTCCGGCAGGTCGAAGGTGGGACTGCCCTTCGCGGGCGTGCTGCACGCGCTCAGCGCCACGCCGAAGGACCGCGACCGCTCGTTCACCCGGCGGGCGATCGACTCCACCCGCTCCAGCGGCGCGCCCTCCTCGGCCGCCGCCCCCGCGATCTTCTCCACGAACAGCGTGCCACCGGTCCCGCGCCGCCCCGCCGTGTACAGGCTGTCCGTCACCGCCACGTCGTCGTCGACCAGCACCTTCGCGACCTGGATGCCCTCGTCCTCCGCGAGCTCCGCCGCCATCTCGAAGTTCAGCACGTCCCCGGTGTAGTTCTTCACGACGAACAACACCCCGGCCCCGCTGTCCACCGCCGCCGCGGCCCGCACCATCTGATCGGGCACCGGCGACGTGAACACCTCCCCGGGACACGCCGCCGCCAGCATCCCCGGCCCCACGAACCCCCCGTGCAACGGCTCGTGCCCCGACCCACCCCCGGACACCAGCGCCACCTTCCCCGCCACCGGCGCGTCCCGCCGCACCACGACCCGCCGCTCCACGTCCACGGTCAACTCGGGATGAGCCGCCGCCATCCCCCGCAGCGCATCGGCGACGACGGTCTCCGGAACGTTGATGAGCATCCTCACGGGTACCTCCTGGTGAGACTGGCAGTCATGTAGCTGAGCAGGCTTTTCGCAGGTCAGAATGGGTGAGGAATGTTATTGGCCTTGGCGTTTCATGGCGCTCGGGAGCGGTTCCGTGCGGTACTGGCACCGACCCGGTGCCGACTTTCCTGACTGGTCATCAGGAAGGGCTTGTGGTGGGTGCTCTTTGCATCTGTGCATGATGACGCAATTATCGCTGCAGGGGCGCGGCCGCGCACCGGTGCGTCGGCGGTCGGAAGCGGCCGATTCCGGGCCGGTCGGCTTCGTGCGGTGCTGGGGGCGACCGGCTGAACGTCCACGACGTCGCGACGCAGGACATCTACCGGGTGCGGGGGCAGGTCCACCCGAACACGCTGAAGCCGGCGAAGCCGCAGCGCCGCGGCCGCACCGACGGCGAGATCCGCAAGGCCCGGGAGAACTGGATGACCGGCTCGCGCTTCGGCGAGGTGAAGGGGTGCGACGGAGGCCGGCTGGACGCCCCGGAGGTGCCGGCGACGCAGCTAAAGGCGCGGGGGACGGGTGCGCTGAACTGCTGTTTCCTCTGCCGATTCGATGTGGGGTCGGGGGTGCTCGGCCTCTTCCTGTGGCTGCCGTGGCGACTGTGGGAGGGGGTGCGTTGCAGCCCTCCCGCAGTCGCGCGGCCGACGGGTGTGTTCCCGGAGCGTGCCCGTGTGCGAGCGGGTCCGGTCAGCTGAATGCTGACCTTCTGCTGAATCTGCTGACGGGTCATCAGTCCAGGGTCGGGCCCGTTCCGCCCCCGGAGCCGTAGGGGTCGTGCGACGGGACCACGACGGCGCCCGGCAGCTCGCGAACTCGATGAGCTTTCTCTGGTGCGTATCGCCCAAACGCCCAGAAGAACTCGCTCTACTTCGGCGAGTGGCTGACCAGCAGGTTCTTCGCCTGCTGGTGGTGCAGCAGCTGAACCCATGCTGACCTGGGGAAATGCTGCCAGGCGTGGCTCTGTGGCGATGGCTGGTCCGGGAATGGTCCGGATCTTGGTCCGACGGTCGCTCGCCCAGAGGCTTTACCACCCCCGCCCCTACGACTTCTGGCTCGCGGCTCACTCGTTCGGCGACCTCGGGCAGCCGGGGGTTCGGGGTGACGCGCGGTTGGGCTCGGGCCGTGGAGAGCTCATCTCGTGACGACGTCCTGCTGCTGGCCTTCCAGGATCCGGAGCGCTGCGGCGCCGCGTTCCGGGAGGTGCAGCGTCTGCCGGGGTACCGGCAGGAGGTGAGCGTGGCGCGGCGGACCGACGGTGAGCTGGAGGTGCTGGACGCGCACGTGCGCGGGACGGGTGCCGCCACCGTCGGCGGGGGCGCGGCCGGTCTCGCGCTGGGGCCGCTCGGCGGCCCGGTCGGTGCGCTGCTGGGCTTCACCGCCGGTGCGCTGCTGGGCGACGCGGCCGAGCAGCACAACCTGGAGGCGGGCGGCGAGGCGCTGATCACCTTGAGCGCCCGGGGCCCCGACGGCGGCGCCATGCTCGTCCTCCACCTCCACGAACGCCACCCCGAGCCCGCCGACGAACTCGCCGCCCGCCACGGCGCCTCGGTGGAGCGGCTGAGCGTCGGGGAACTGGACGCCGAGGTCGAGGACCTGAAGCGGCGGTCGGACGCCGACGGGCCGGACGGCGAGTAGAGCGGTGCGGCCGACGCCGGGGGTGGGCGTCGGCCGCTTCTCCTGCCTTTCGGGCTACTGCCAGGCGCAGTGGACGTGGTTGCCCTCGTCCAGGGCTTCCGTCGCGCCGTACGCGCGGCAGGCGCTGACGAAGGTGGCGTTGCTGACGGACATGTTGTCCGCGTCGAACGCGATGCCCTTGTAGTGGTTCGAGTTCGACGAGTGGTCGCCGCCCGCGATCTCGGTGACCAGGAAGGTGTAGCCCCGCTCCGTGGCCAGCTTCAGCATGCCGTTGAGCATGGCCGTGGAGAGCCAGACCTCGCGCTCGCCGACGTCGCTGTAGTTGCTGGTCTCGGCGGTGGTGCCGTTCTTCGTGTCGGTGATGTTCGCCTGGGCCGTGGAGTCGGCGTCGACGACCCCGCTCACGTGGTAGGTGAGCAGGGAGATACGGGAGTTGGCGTCGATCGACGCTGCGAGCTGGGCGCGGCTGGTGCCGCCCCCGCCGCTGCCGGAACCGCCGACCAGGGCGTTCCAGGTGTTCGGGCCCACGATGCCGTCCGCCGTCAGGCCGTGCTTGGACTGGAAGTCCTTGGCGGCGTTGGTCGACGCGGTGCCGAAGTCACCGTCGACGACGAGGCCGTACCCGTACCGGTTCAGCTGGGTCTGTGCCGCTTTGGCCGCGTTGCCGGTGCTGCCGCTCTGTACCGTGGCGACCAGCTTGGGCCAGGTCAGCGGGCCCACCGAGCCGTCGGCCGTGAGCCCGTTGGCGCTCTGGAACGCCGAGACCTTCGCCTCGGTCGTGGGACCGAACTGGCCGTCGACCGCGGTCGTGTACCCGCGGTGGTTGAGCAGGTGCTGGATCGTCGTCACCTGGGCCCCGCTGTCGCCGTTGGCGATGACGGGCCAGGTGGCGGCCGAGGCGGTGTTCGGCCCGAGCAGGACGGCCATCATCGCGGCGATGACCGCGGCGACCAGCGCCGGGAAGCGTCTGCGCATGTCTCTCCTTCGCGTGCTGCGTCGGCCCGCGTCAGCGGTAGCGGACGTGCAGGTGGTTGTCGTGGTTCGGGTACTGCGTGGTCAGGCCCTCGGAGATCAGCGTCGGGTCGTTGAAGTAGATGACCTCGATGTGCCCGGGGGCCGCCGCGCGGATCGCCTGCACGAGCTGGCGGGTCGCCGCCCGGTCGTAGGTGCCGGACTGCCAGGTGATCCGGCCCGCCGAGCACTGCGCAGAATCGGTGCGGATCGGCCAGATGTCGATGTCGAGCCCGACCTCGTGGCTGGCGTGGCCCGGGATGTCGCCGCCGTGCTCGAAGCTCGCGTCGCCCATCGGCACCTTGCCCTGACCGGTCGAGGCGAACGACGCGGCTGCGGCCTCCAGCTGGCCGACGGCCGCGGCGGTGGCCCAGTTCGCGGTCGCGTTGCCGTCCGGGTTCTGGTCGCAGATGTTGGTGAAGTTCACCAGCTCGTAGTGCCAGACCAGGTTGCGCCAGGTGTCGGGGCCGACGACTCCGTCGGCGGACAGGCCCGCGTGGCTCTGGAAGGTCTTCACCGCGGTGGCGGTCGCCGGGCCGAAGTCGCCGTCGACCGTCAGGCCCGCCGAACGCTTGGCGTTGAGCAGGTACTGCACGGCCTTCACGGCCGGTCCGTTGTCGCCCTGGCGCACTGTGGCGACGAGCTTGCCCCAGGTGTTCGGGCCGACGATGCCGTCCGCCGTCAGGCCCTGGGAGCTCTGGAAGGCCTTGACGGCGGTCGCCGTGCCGGAGCCGAAGACCCCGTCGGCGGCCACGGACTGGCCGCGCGCGCTCAGCAGGTGCTGGAGGGCGACGACGTCGCTGCCTCGGTTGCCCGAGCTCTGCAGGTGGTACGCCGCTCCCGCGAACGCCTGGGCCGGGGTGCCCGTCTGGACGAACAGGGCCGTGGTCAGGGCGAGGAACAGGGCGATCCGGACGCTCTGCTTGCGCAGACCGGACGATCGGAGCATGGTGCGATCCCTCTCGTGTCGAATCATGTCGGGCTCGGTTGCGATGGGTTACGGGGACGGAGTGCGGGAACGGGGGGGCGGGTCACGTGCGCGGGGTGTGCCTGGCGCGTTCCCGCGGACGTCCTCGTGACGGTGCTCAGGGCACCGGGTGCCCGAAGGTCAGGCCGTGCCGGTGCTCCAGTTCCCGGATGCGCGGCAGCAGGCCGCGTTCCAGCGCGCGGAGTTCGTCGCGGTGCGCCGCCGCGAAGGCGGTGCGGGGGCGGTGCGCAGGGGTTCCCGGACCGCTTCCACCGGGGCCATGCAGGCGGCGTAGGCCGCCCCGAGGCCCCGGTCGGCGCGGGCGGCCTCCGACCCGTCCTCGATGCCCTGGACGGTGCGGTCGACGAGGGCGAAGAAGCCGTCCTCGTCCTCGACCTCGACGCCGTACCACGTGAGGCAGCCGGGCAGGGTCCGCAGGGCCTCGCGGGTCGTCCCGTTGCGACGCATGCCGTGACTCCTGTGGTCGGATGAGTGGTGGGGATGGATGATGCGCGAGGGGCCTGTTCCGGCCGCCGCCGTTCTCGGCCCATCGGAATCCTGACCATGCCGACCGGCGAATGCGTAGGTCCCATCGCCCACTCGGGACACTCCCGGGACGCGCGCCCCCCCGGGACGCACGGGACACGGGAGGGGACGCGAGGGGACGGGACGGGCAGCGGGAGGCCAGGGGCCCGGGATACCGGCCACTCAGGCCAGCAGCCGGCTCCAGGTACGGGCGTCCGCCACGCCGTCGGCCGGCAGGCTCGCCGAGGTCTGGAACGCCCGCACCCCCGCCTCGGTGCCCGAGCCGAAGCTGCCGTCGACGACCAGCGTCTGACCGCGCGCGTTGAGCTGGCCCTGCAGCGCCTTCACCGCGTCGCCCTGCGCTCCGCGCGCGAGCGGGTTGGCGAGCTGGTGCCAGGTCTGGTTTCCGGCCACGCCGTCGACCCCGGCCCGGTTGGTCGTCTGGAACGCCCGCACCGCGCTCTCGGTCGCCGGCCCGAAGGAGCCGTCGACCACGACCGTGGCGCCCCGGGAGTCGAGCAGGTACTGCAGCGACCTGACGCGCTCGCCCGAGTCGCCGAGCCGCGCCACCGGCCAGCCGCCCCACGCCGGGCTGCCGCCGATCCGGGCGGCGACGTCGGCCCTGAGCTGCGGCAGCAGCGCGTACAGCCGGTCGCCGGGGCACTCGGTGTTGTTGAAGTCCCGGTGCCCGAAGATCTGGTAGGCGCGCAGCCCGTACTGGGAGCAGATGTACGCGCAGAGGTCGACCAGCTTCGCGTACTGCGCCGACCGCGGGTCCACCGACGTGTACGTGCCCTCGTTCTCGATGCCGACGGCGACGGTGTTCTGGCCGGTGCAGTGCGCCGACTCGACCTGCTGGGTACCGGCGGCCAGCGCGGCGACGCTGGAGTGTCGGCCCTCGGTGATCCAGCCGCCGCGGCTGATCGTGAAGTGCTGGCCCGAGTCGATCCAGCCCCGCGCGTCCATGTGGTCGGCCTGGATCGACCGGGACAGCTCGAAGGCGTGCGCCTGCGAGTGGTCGGTGCTGTTCGGGGTCGCGGTGTGATGGACGATGATCTTCTGCGGCCCGGTGGCCAGCAGCTTCACCGGGGTGCTCGGCTCGCGGGCGCCCCAGGCCACGCACCCGGAGATCACCGGTCCGGCGAGCGCGGCCCCCGCGGCGGCGCGCGCGGTCCCCGGCAGCGCGGTCCCCAGGACCGCTCCGGCACCGAGGGCGAAGGCCCCGGACAGCAGCGCGCGCCGTCGCGGACGCGGCATCGGCAGGTCGCTCATCGTCTCTCCCCATGTGTTCGGCAGCCGCCCCGCACAACGCGGAGCGGCGGCCGAATGCTATGAGCAACTCCCTTGTCCCATCAGCGAGTCCCGCACCTCGGACTTGGGCGCGTCGGCTTCTCGGGACGCCCCGGTATCCCGCCGGGCGTCGCCGCCTCAGGGCTGCGGGGCGTCCTGCGAGGGGTCGCACTCCTGCTCCTTGACCTTCGGGATCACTCCGCAGATGGAGATGGTCGAAAGGGGGTACTCGGCCACCGACAGCATCCGCGTGTAGGTGTCGCGGTCCACCCGGATGGTGGACTCCTCCGTTCGGCTGCCCTTGTCGGTGATGATCACACCGTCGCCGATCGCCCCGTTCTCCAGCCGCCCCCAGACCGCCTGGCAGGCGGCGCTGTGCCGGAGCTGGATCCGCAGCCCGCGCAGGTAGAGGAGCCGGACGGTCTTCGCGTCCCACTGGCAGTTCATCGTCTGCGGTTCGCGCCCGAGGCAGGACTCCCCGGAGCAGCCGGGCAGGGGGTGGTCGGACTCGGCGCCGGGCGTGCGCTCGGCCGCGCCCTGGGCCGTCACCCCCGAACTCTCGCCGCTCGCCGTCGGCTTACCCGCGTCCGACCGCGCGCCGTCCGGAGCGGACTTCACTCCGAGGACGGCGATCACGATCAGGGCGCCCACGACCGCGCCGATCGCCATGTGGACGAGCGGCCGCACCCGTCCGGCGGGGCGGGGCCCGGGCCCGGCGGCGCGGTCCGGATCCGGCGCGGCGCCGGTGGCCGTGGCCGCGCCTCCGGCGGGCTCCGCGGCCGGACCGGCCCCTGCCCGCGCGGACCCGTCGGGCTCTCGTGACGAGGCCGGCGCGCCACCCGGCGCGGGCCGCTCCTCCCGTACGGGTCCCCTCTCCCGTACGGGTTCCCCGTCCCGTACGGGCTTCCCCCGGCCCGCCGGCTCCTCCGGCCCCGGCGCCGTCGCGCCCCGGCCCTCGTCCTGCCCCTCGCCCCGGCCCTCGCCCAGGCCCTCCGGGCCCAGGCCGTCCGTCCCCTCTCGCTCTCCCCGCTCCGGCTCCTGCTCCCCCTGGACCTCTGGCCCGGCTCCCTCGCGTCTGCTTCTGCGGGCCAGCTTCTCGGCGTGTTCCCAGAGGGCGATCAGGGGCGTGGGGTCCTGTCCGACCACGTCCGCGAGCTGCTGGATCGCGGCGCGGCTCGGCCACTGCTTCCCGTTGAGGAAGCGCTCCCAGGACGAGCGGCTGTAGTGCGTCTTCTCGGCGAGCCGGCCGTAGCTCAGGCCGAACTCCTCCTTGATCCGGCGCATCCCCGCCAGGACCCGTTCGCGGACGGCCCTGAGCTCGGCGTCCCGCCGACGCCGATCGTCCCGGGCCTGCTTCTCGACAGCAGTCATCCGAAGCCTCTCCCCGTGTTGAACCCACCTTGCAAGTAAGGGAGTTCATGAACAACTTGCCGCTACCTGCGGCAGGACTTTGTCACACCGGGACACCCGCGACACAGCGGACTCACAGACCTCCAGGGCCCGCGCGAGTGATCTGTGCCACAAGCAGCCGCGTAGCACGAGTCGTCCCGCCCCGTCCCGTCCCGCACGCCCCCGGCGTCCCGCGCGTCCCGGTCCCGTCCCGTATCGCTCGCGAGAGGCTCCGAAGCAATCGCCCCGGCAGCACCATGACTTCGGCCGCTCCCCGATCCACCGCGAAGACAAGGACTCCGAGTGATACCCACCCGAACGCCGGACCTCCGGCGTCGCCTGCCGCTCGCCCAGGCGGCGCTCGTGCTGGCCGCCGCCCTGCTCGCCGTGCTGGCGCCCTCCGTCCCCGCGCACGCCCTGGACTCCACCACCTGGATCCAGCGCAACCTCGCGGGCATCGGCTATCTGCCGGCCAGCGGGATCGACGGTGTCTACGGCGCGCAGACCACCGCCGCGGTCCGCTCCTTCCAGCAGGACAACGGGCTCGCCGAGGACGGCGACTACGGCAGCCGCACCGAACTCGCCCTGCACAACAAGGTGAAGGAGGTGCAGCGCAAGGCCGGCGCCACGGCCGACGGCGCGTACGGCGACGGCACCAAGTCCAAGGTGACGTCCTGGCAGCAGGCGAACGGCCTGTCCGCCGACGGTGTCGCGGGTCCCGCGACCATGAACGCGATGCGGGTGGCCCGTACCGTGAAGATCACCGCACAGTGGAAGATCACCGAGCACGGCTGGTCCGTGAGCGGCCAGTTCGGCTGCCTCGACAACCTCTGGATCCGCGAGAGCGCGTGGAAGGTGTACGCGACGAACCCCTCGTCCGGCGCCTACGGCATTCCGCAGTCCCTGCCCGGCGACAAGATGGGCGCGGCGGGCCCCGACTGGTAGACCAACCCGGCCACCCAGATCGAGTGGGGACTCGACTACATCAAGTCCCGCTACAGCACTCCGTGCGGGGCATGGTCCTTCTGGCAGTCCCACAACTGGTACTAGGAAAAGAGGAGTTCACCATGACAACGGCATCCGACCTGTCCCGCCGTTCACTGCTGCGCTTCGGCGCCGGCGCGGCTGCGGCCACCGGTCTGGCCGTCGCCGGCGGTCTGGTCCTGGCTTCCCCGGCCGCCGCGTACGGCTGGCCCTCGCAGCTCGCCCAGGGCGCGAGCGGCGCGGCCGTCACGGAGCTCCAGATCAGGATCGCGGGCTGGGCGGCGAGCTCGGCCCAGCAGACGTACGTCACCGTCGACGGCCAGTTCGGCCCCGGCACCGGCGCGGCGCTGCGCCGCTTCCAGGCGGCGTACGGGCTCTCCGCCGACGGGGTGGCCGGGCCCCAGACCTTCAGCCAGCTCAACGCGCTGGAGAGCTCCGACGGCTCGACCGCGCACTTCGACTTCTCCGAGTTCCAGAGCAAGGACGGCTCAGGCTTCTCGGGCGGCAAGGTGGGCGCGGCGACCGTGAAGGAGAACGTGCGCCGCAACATGTACAAGCTGGAGGCGCTGCGCAAGAAGTGCGGCGACCGGGCCGTCACGATCAACTCCGGCTTCCGCAGCATCTCCCACAACTCCTCGGTGGGCGGCGCCTCGAACTCCATGCACCTGTACGGCATCGCCGCGGACGTCGCCATCTCCGGGCTGTCCACGAAGAGCATCTACCAGAAGGCCGAGACCTGCGGGTACTCGGGTCTGGAGACGTACACGGTGTCGTGGCAGCACGTGGACTCCCGGGTCGAGTACGCGTACGGCTCGCAGTCGTGGTGGTGGGAGGACGGCGTGGCCTGAGCCCGGACGCGTGCCCGCCACGGCGGGCACGCGAGGTGCGACGTGGATCACAGTCATAGGCGGTGCGGAGTGGAACCGGACGTGCGCGCTTCCCCTCTCTACGTCTGGTAATGCCGTGCGGGCCCTCCCCCCGGGGCCGCACGGTTCCTCCGCCCCGCCCTGTTCGTCACGTCCTGCTCCCAGGGCGACGAGCACGTCCGCTTCGGCGACAAGCCGGGCACGCCTCGGCCACTCCCTACCGCCGCCGTGGCCGACGTGACACGGCAGGCCGCACAGCACGTGCCGGACGTGCGCGGGCAGGGCCGGTAGTGGTGGGGCAACTCGGCAGCGACCTCCAGGGGCGCTCCCCGCGCGGAGCCCGCCGGCACCGTCTCCGGGGACAGGGACCCGTGAGCCCGATGGTGGCAGCAGGCCGGCCCCGACGCCGGCATCCGATCGGCGGCCGGCAGATCGGGGCGATGAACAGGACGTGGAAGTACGCGATGCGCCCGAGCGGCTGGTGGACGGTCAGTTCGTCGAGGGCCCGTTCCCCGCTCGCACCGGCACCCCCTCACGAAGGGGCGCCTCCGGCGCGGGGGCGGGGCAGGCGCACCGGTAGCCGGCCGGTCGCTCGCCGTCGAGGGCGGCGGTGACGGCCCGGGTCGCCTCGTCCGGGGCCGCGAAGTGCGTCGCCCAGCCGTGGCCGGGCGCGGGCAGCAGAACCAGGTCCGACCACAGGGACACTGCGCGTACTGCTCTCGTACCGGAGGCCCTGCGGGCGGTGGACGTGGAGGGGCTGCGATGAACGCCCTGCCGAAGCCGTCGTCGTCGGCCTGCTCACGCGTAGGCACACCTGCCGGCTCATCCGCCGTCGGTCCTGCGGGCGCGGCGCTGATGAGCCCGCCCCGCCCTCACCACCCCTCGCCGTCCGCCGTCCTGGACCGCTGCCGTGCGCTGGTCCGGCCGGCACTGGTGGAGGCGGTGGGAAGGTTGTACCCCTGGACCGGTGAGATGTCGGCGTACGCACCGGGCTGGGCCGACGCCTCAGGGACGCCGAACCCGGGCGGATCGGAGGGCAAGGGGGGTACGGCAGACCCTGGCTGTGCTCGGAGCAGAGGCCGTCGGGGCCGACGGCGCCGACGCCGTCCCGGGAGCCGTGGCCGTCGAACTCGTCCGCACCTTCTGACTGCTCCACGACGACATCATGGATGCCGACGCACGGCGCCGACAGCGCCCGGCGGTGTGGAAGACGTACGGGACGGGCCCGGCCGTTCTCGCAGCGACGCGCTCCTCGCCCAGGCCGTGGCGACCCTGGCCGAGGCCCGGAGCCGGCACACAGGAGCCGCGGTCCGGTGCCCGTGCAGGACCCTCAACACACTGGTGAGCGGCCAGGCACAGGATCTGGGCTTCGAGGACCGCCCGTGGCACGGGTCCGGAGCGGTAGGCCCGGACGAGTACCGTTCGATGGCCGACCAGAAGACGGGCGCCCTGACGACGACGAGGCCGCACACGTCGCAGCGCTGGTGGAGAAGGCCGGCGGCCGGTCGGCAACCCACGACGAGGCACTCCGCCACCTGTACACCGCCCGCCGTACCTTGCGCGACACACCGCTTACGCCCACGGCCGTACAGCAACTGGACACGCTGTTCACGCACTTGCTCGCCCGAACCTGGTGGCCCGCGGCCTGCGAGGAGGGGCGTCGCCCCGTACCTCGGCCGCATGATGGCCGAACGGCGTCACCACCAGAGGTGGTGACGCCGTCATGGGCGCGATCGGCACGCCGCCGATGAGGAATGCCAGGTCGCTGTTGTGGTGGTTGCCGAAGGCGAAGGGGACGTCGGCGCAGTGCCACGCCCGAACGCTTCCGTCGGGTTCGGTGCGGTGCCGGTCGAAGCGCGCGAGATAGGCCCGGCCGCCGGCCTGGGGGCCTGCCGGCCCGGACTGAATTCGGCGCCCGTGAAGGCGCAGCATGACGGCATGCTCGCCTTTGCCGCGGCGGTCTTCGAGGACCAGCGGAGGCGTGCGGAGCCGTGGAGGGGCGGCGAGCCGAGCGGGGCGCCGACGGAGATGCTCACGACCCCGATGACGCGGTCGATCCTGAGTGGGCTGAGTCGGCGCAGGACTCAAGCGTCCATCGCGAACGAACTGGACGTCAGCACGCGCACCCTGACCAACCATTTGACACGGTTGTGCGAGCGACTGGGATTCGGGCCCGGAGGCCAGTTCCGATTGGGGCGACAGTGAGCAACCTCAGAGGAACGCCATCTGGGTTGAGGCGAGCTTGACGAAGCCTTCCGGCCCGATGCGTTGAGTGCCACGCACCGAGCCGGGTGAACAGCGCGGCAAGGGTGCGGATCGTGTTCCACGGGTCGTTGCTCATCAAGGTTCCTCATGTGCGTAGGGGCAGGCTCGCCCGTGGCCACGGACGTCATCGCAGCGTGGACGACTCCGTGTGGGCAGATCGACCTGTTCGGGATTGAAGGATGGCGCTGTCCAGCTTCGTGCACGCGTTCACCGCGAGTGCGCCAGAGGGTAGGTCGTCCAGCGCCTGGGAGACGGCGTCGATCGCGGTCGGGGCGATGAACGGCTCGTCGCCCTGGACGTTGATGTATGCGTCGGCGGCGAGGGCTTGCATGTGGGATCGCATGCCGTTGTGGAGGTCGACTTGAGGCTGCCGACCCAGGACCTCGTGGGCGCGGCCGGGGTTGGCGCGGGTCGTGAGGACGTCGCCGCTGCGAGGGTTCTCCTGGTGCACCTCGATCTCGCGGCCGACCAGGCTCCGTGCTATGCCGATCACTTCGAGCAGCGAGGCGCTGGAGCCGCCACCCACGTTGATCACGTCCCTCGGGTTCGACGTCGTGGCCGCCGCGATCGTGGCGGAGACCGCGTCGTCGATGTAGGTGAAGCCCCGGCGTTGGTGTCCGTCTCCGTACAGGCGCAGCGGCCCGCCCGTCAGGGCAGCCTGCAGGGTGCGGTGCGTGAACATGTCGGAGCGTTGACGGTGTCCCGTAGACGGTGAAGTGCCGCAGCGGCGCCACCTCGACCCCGCCCCACGTCGTGAGCGCCTCGTCCAGCTCCGCGTGCAGGTCCTGCAAGGACTCCGGCACGGGGCCGGAACCCGTCGGATCGGCGGCCCCCGCGCCCAGCACCTTCCGGACCGGCGCCTCTAACTCGTGCCGCGCCGAACGCGGCCGGCACAGGTACGAGACCGTCTGCGACAGCACCCCGCTGCCGGAGCCCTTCTTGAACTCGATCACCACGGGGCTGCCGTTCCAGGGGCGTTGCAAAGTCCGGTGATCTCGTGGGTGCGCTGGTCAGGCGATGCTCAGGAGGTGGGTGACGCAGCCCTCGCCGCCTACGCGGGTCGGGCAGCAGTTGCAGTCGTTCCACCAGCGACAACCCTGCCGTGCCGTCCGGCGCGGGCGACTTGATCAGACGCACGGTGGCAGACTGGCGGCACATCGAAGCTCCGGTGGTTCAGGGCGACTTGGGAAGGTCACCCGGTTCAACCGGAGCTTCGTTGCGTTCGTGACGGGCCGACCCGGACACTCACACCGCCGCGACCAGCGGACTCATGCGCGACCGGGACTGTGAAACAGCCCTGACCCGCCTGCGGTCACCAGTACATGACCGACGCGTTCGCAGAACCCCACGTGGAGTACATCCGGACGCGGAGAATGTACCGGCGCCCCTTGAAGAGTTTTGCCTCGAAGCGGCCATTGCGGTCCTCGCCGCTGTCGTCTTCGCCAGTGATGTAGCGCGGGTTCTCTTCACCGACTTGCTCAAAGAGGACCATCTTCACGTCGGCGTTTCCGAAGGTGCTGAACTGATACTTCTGACTCATCTCCGGGATGACCTCGTAGTCGGCCTGTTCTCCTGAGGCGAGGTCAAGTACCGACGACTGGAACGGCTTCAGCTCTTCCATGTGCGGAGCCAGCGGCGGATACCACGTGCGCACGTACTCCTTGTCATGATCAGACAGTTGAAGCGGAGAAGAAATTCCGGCCCGGTATTCCTCCGGCCGCTTGATGAGACCGGATACAAAGCCGTACTCCATGATGGACAGCACGTCCCACTGCGAACCGCTCACCTGGTCCGTGGAGAGCTTGCGGATGATGTTGTGATAGGTCGTCTCCGCGGGCCAGAAATTGGGTGGGCCCGCCATGTACTCGTAGACCTTGTCCACGTACCACTCGATGCCGGCGAACGGATTCTGGTGCTCATGGCAGAAGCCGATCGAATGCCCTATCTCGTGCCGGACCGTGGCTTTTCCGTAGGGCGAGGTCGGGTCCCATCCGAAGTTCATCGTGGCCTCTGAGGAGCCGATGCCGAGACAGTCCGTGCCCACGTACGACCAGGAGCCGTCATCGGCAAAGGTGATTCGGATCTCCGATTCCTCAGGGTTGTCCTCGGGACGGAACTTCAGCCCGATGCCAAGGCTCTCCCACTCCTCGAAACCGTTGTGGACCTCGGTCAACCACGCTTTCGCCACGCCGTCGCCGGCACCGTCAAGGAAGCTGTACCGCAGCTGGGTACCGTTCAGCCACTTCGCATGATTGGCCAGTATCGCCCTGGTCCGCGGACGACTGAGGCTCGAGGGTAGTACGGGGATTCTCTGTGGAGGCTGGGCGCAGTACCGCTGAGCATCCTTTTCCTGTTGAGCGGTCATGGTGGTGCTCCTGACTTCATGCTCGCGGTGGAGCTCAGATGTCCACGTTCACGCCACCGGGATAGGCATACTGGTCGTGCGGGCGCATCGTCACTGTCTTCCATGCTCCGGTCGAGCCGATTTGAATGCAGGAGTCGAACGGGTAGAGATACGTATACACGGGCCCGTAGCGCCCCTCCCACTTGTAGCCGTCGTCGGACTCGGCGTACCAGTAGAAGAACTGCCGGTTGTTGGGTGCGAGAAGGATTCGCTCGTAGGGCTTGATGCGCCACCAGCCCATGGTCCGGTAGTTTCCGTACTGCCCACAGCTCTGGGGGTCCCAGTACATTCCAACCACCTGGATCGTCGAGGAATGACTGTTGCGGAAGTACGGCATGATCATTCTCCTCGCTGCCGAGACGCCTCTACGTGCTCGCGCCACCGTTCTGCGAGAGTGGTCTGCGGCACTTCTTCCACGGACACGACGGGAGGTGCCGGTGCCGCCGCGGCGCCAGAGCCATCGGCCGCCTGAACCTCGACCTCATGAAGTGTTGAGTCGAGCCCGCTCCGAACATCCTCCTCCGGTGCCTCTTGGATCAGTTCGACAGCCGGCTCGAAACTCTGGAGCGGCGCCGGGGTACCGGTCGGTTGATTGTTGGACATAGTGAATTACCCCATCACTTTCTACTGATGGCGGAATTTCCGGGACACGCCCGGGCCGAGAGTGATTGACCACTGAAGGACTTTTCCTGGCCTGGCTTGTGATCTTGGAAGGTTCGACGAGTGATCGGTGATCGCAGTCGGCGAATCCCGGTCGAACCAAACGCCCCCAAGTTCAATAATGCTCCAGATTTCACTGTCATACATCTCGGGGAAGCGGCTTCACTGCGGCGATTTTCGCTGATTTACAGTTGAACAGATC
Organism: Streptomyces sp. NPDC093089; assembly: GCF_044754405.1. Classification (NCBI taxonomy): domain Bacteria; kingdom Bacillati; phylum Actinomycetota; class Actinomycetes; order Kitasatosporales; family Streptomycetaceae; genus Streptomyces; species Streptomyces sp. NPDC093089. The sequence continues at coordinate 398,569 of NZ_JBIVPA010000008.1, read as the reverse complement.
ACGCAAGATTCCCGTCTCTCCATGGGGGCGGGCAGGGGTGTCGGTACAGGGAATGTGATGGCCGGTCAGGCGTCCCGGGCTCGGCCCAGCAGGACTGCCCCGGTCGGCGCGGCCAGGGCGATCCATCCCGGCAGAAGGACGTACTCCTGGAGCCCGACCAGCAGGACCGGCGCGCCCTCGCCTCCCGATTCGATCCCCGCGACGGCCGCCGCGCCGCGGGTCGGCGAGCGGTCCGTGGAGCGTTGGCGCCGCCAGTGGAGCAAGTACGGCGTAGCGGGGTCCTGTCGAAGGGATCGCCGGGGCGGCCGAGGCTCGGCGACGCGCAGATCGCGAGGCTGGAACGGGAACTGGGACGCGGGCCGCTGGTCCACGGCTGGGTCGACCAGCGGTGGACACCGGTCCGGATCAGGACGCTGATCGGCCGGCTGTTCCACGTGGGCTACACGGTGGTACACGTGGCTGCTGCTGAAGCGGCATGGCTGGTTCTGGCAGCAGCCCGCCCGGCGGGCGATCGGGCGTGACGACGTGGCGGTCGAGGTCCGGAAGAAGGAGACCTGGCCGCGGGTGAGAGCACCGCGGCGGCGTGTGGCGACCGGATCGTCTTCGAGGACGAAGCCGGCCGCCACACACCGCCGCGAGCCAGGAGCTGGGGACGCCGGGGCTCCACGTCGGAGCTCCACGCCGGTGGTCCGGGTCCGTGGCCGACCCTCGGGTCGGGTGTCCATGGCCGGGCTGACCTGCTACAAGCCGGGGAAGCGGTCCCGGATGCCCTCCTCGGTCCGCGAGCACCGGGGCCGCAGGGGCGAGCCGAAGGGCATCGGCCGGCGCGACCTGTTGGTCAGAGCGCACATCCGGCTCGGCGGTCCGATCGTGCTCGTACGGGACAACCTGCGAATGAACCTGGTCGAGCCGCTGCGCGAGTTCATCGCCGACCACGCGGACCGGCTCACCGTCTTCCCGCTTCCGAGTTACTCACCGGATGCGGACGTCGCTCCGGTCCGTGCCGACGTCGTGCGCGTACCGGAGGAGGGACTCCCGGACCGTGGCCGGCATGGGGACTTCGCGGAAGTCGCCGGCCTTGCGGTGCTTGAGCGGGGCGCGCTGGCGGGTCCTCCCGTCGATCTGCTCGGTGATGCGGTACACGCCGTCGGCGACCATCCCTTCGAGGTCGGCTGCGAACGCTTCACCGTTCCGGTGCCCGCACCCGGACATCAGGTCGATGACGACGACGAGCGCCTTGGAGGCGACCTCCTTGAGGGCGTGGATCTCCTCCACGGTGGAAATGGTGATCCGAGTGGGGATGTACTCCGGCGGGACAACACCCCGGAAGAGGGCGTCGGCTGTCCCGCCCCTGTGATGGGCGTCCCGAAGGATCTTCATGAGATTGACGGCAAGCTTCTGAGAGGGGTCTTCGCAGGTCGGAGTAGGCGGGGCGAGTCCATGATCTCGGCGATTCACGGCCGTGAGGGGTGATTCTGCACGGTGCTGATGACGACTCGATGCCGACTTCTCTGATGCGTCATCAGGTATGGCGGCCGTGTCCGAGCCCTGCGAGTGCGCATCATGGTGCAGTTCTCGACGCGAGAACGTGATCGCGCACGGGTGCGTGGGCACTTTTGGCCGTGGCTCGGCACGACCCTCTTCTCGTCACCTCCGACGCGTGGAAGGCCTTCGCCGCCCCGGGGACCGCTTCGAGGTCCCCGGGGACGGCAGGTTCCAGCTGACGGTCGCGATGGAGACCGCCCACCTCTGCGAGTACCGCTGGGCGACGGGTCGCCCGGCGGGTCAGAACAGCGAGTTGTCACCCCGCAGCCGGCGTCGCAGGAACGTGGCGAAGGTCTGGTCCTCCAGGCAGGTGAGGGCCGAGGCGTCCGGCTCGATGTAGGCGACGCGCCACTCCTCGGGGGCGCCCTTGGCGGTGAGCCAGCCGAACGCCCGGCCCCCGACCTCTCCCCACTGCAGGAACAGCCCGTCCTCGTCCAGCCGGCGCAGTGCCGGGGTCCCCGGACCGCCCGAGACGGGGAAGACCCGTACGCCGGCGACGACGCCGCCGGGGAACTCCCTCATGATCGCCAGGTAGTCCTCCGGGAGCGCGCCGAGCGACTCGCCCGCCCGGCCGAGCAGTTCCTCCGCGTACTGCCGGACGCCGGGAACGCCGATGCTCCGCACGCGGGTGACGATCTCCTCGACCGCCCCGATGTCGCGGTTCGCCAGCACCACGGCCGTCGCACGCTTGTCGTCGGCGACCTTCCAGAAGGTGCCCGCCTCGTACTCCTGGTACGTCTCGAAAGCGGGCGTTCCCTCGGAACGTCCCGTGACGGCCCGCGCGACGAACTCCGAGGCGGAGAAGGGAAGGTCCAGCCAGAACTGGAAGTCGGTGTCCGTGAGAACGGTCGTCCAGTCCGCGGTGTCGGCGGAGGTGGTGTCCCACAGCAGCACGCCGTCGTTGGCGGTGCGCCCCCAGGGCACCATGCCGCGGGGCTGCGGGTGCAGCGGCAGCCAGAGCTCCTGCTCGCGGCTCTCCAGGGCCTCCTTCATGTCCGCGATGCGCAGCGCGGTCTCCCGTGTGAAGTCCTCCAGGGAGCGCACCGGGGCGTCGGTCCCGCCGATCAGCACGGAAGCCGCGATCACCCCCTGCGGCAGGACCTGGACCAGCAGCTCGAAGTCCTCGGGGACGACCTGGCCGTACCCCTCTCCCTCCGGCCGCACCGGGGCGTCGAGACCCAGCAGCCGGACGACGTCGAGATGATTCATGTGTTCCTTCCTTGACGGCAGCGGCGGTGGGGCGGCGGCCGACGCCGCTCACCCCACCGCCTCTTCTGCGCCGCATCAGCCCCTCGGGGGACTCACGGCTTCAGTGGCTTCCGGGCCCGTCAGTCGTGGACTCCGGACGGTATCAGCCGGGAGAACGCCCCCGATGAACTCGAGACGTACATGTGCACGCCGATCGGGTTCACGTAGCCAGGGGCATACACCGGAATGGACTGGTAGTAGACCTTCTCGCCGAGCTTGAGACGCCTTTCGATCTCGTACTCGACGGTCCGCATGCCCTCCTTCTGGTTCTGGTACATGGTCGTCGGGACGATGTTCTCCCGGTAGTGGCTGCCGCCGAACTCACGGGCGATGAGGTGGGCCCGGTTCCAGTCGTCGGCCTCGTCCTGGAGGTCCCAGCCGCGCGGGTTCTGCGGACCCGTGTTGTCGAGGCTGGCCGGCTGGGAGGGGTCCAGACAGGCGAACCCGCCGGTGGCGCGGCCCTGCGTGTCCACCGGGGTGTTCCATACGAGGCTCGGCCCGGACGAGCTCTGGCACTTCCGGCTCTCCTCACCGGCGCCGTCGATCGCCTTGCGCTGGGGAGAGTTGTCCTCCTCGGCCGTGGGGGCCAGGCGCGCGAACAGCCGGACCAGGTCGGAGACCGCCTTCCCGGTGTGGAAGCCCTGCGGACCGCTGCCGGGCGGCGTGGGAGCCGATCCCGGCGACGGGGACGGCGTGGGCGCCGTGCTGGTCCCACTGGACGCGCTGGACGAGGACGCCTCCTCCGCGGTCGGGATCATCTGGCCGATCGCCGTCGCCGCGTCCGAGAGGTTCTTCTGCCCCTCGGGCGTGGCCGCGTACAGGGCCGTGACCAGAGCCGCGCCCGCCCACCAGATGGCCGGGATCGCGAAGGCGAGGTGGCCGTCCAGCTCGACGAAGCTGGTCGGGTTGCCGCCGGCGAACGCGTAGCGGTTGCCGGTGAACGGGTCCGCGCCCAGGTTCATGTCGGCCAGGGCGCCGTTGTACATGTCCCGGGTCGTGAAGCGGTTGAGACCCGGGCTGTAGTCCCGGAAGCCCATGTCGTACGTGCCCGACTGGGCGTCCCAGCGCTTCGCGTTGAAGCGGTAGGGGTTGTACGCCTGCTTCGTCGGGTCCCCGGCATCCGGCTTGTCGATGCCCGTGAACTCCGACTCGTCGTCGGTGCCGTAGGCGGTGTAGCCGTAGGTCGCCTTGGTGTCGCCGTCCTTGTCGGTCAGCGTCTCGACGTCGCTGTGCGCGTTGTAGCCGTAGAAGCCGTCCTCGCCCGTGCCGTCGGCGTTGTGCTTGACCTGGGACAGGCGCTCGCCCCACGGGCTGTACTGGTACGACTTGGTGAGCTGGCCGGCGACCTCTTCGCTCAGCACCTCACCGGACAGGCCGAGGTAGTTGAAGTCGGTCTTCTTGCCGTCGGCCGTCTTCGAGGCGGTGCGGTCGAGCGGGTCGAAGGTGTACGTCGTCGACTTCATCGCGCCGGTCCCGTCCCGCTTCTGGGACTCCACGACGTGGTCGAAGCCGTCGTACACACTCCTCTCGATGACCTGGCCGCCCGCGGTGACGGACTCCTGCCGCCCGAACGGGTCGTAGTTGTAGGTGGCCGCCGAGCCCCCGGTGGTGGCCCGGAGCAGGCGGTTGCGGTCGTACTCGTAGGCGGTGGTGACGTTCTTGACCGTCTGCGAGATGACGTTGGCGTTGTCGTCGTGGACGTACTTCTCGGTGCCCGCGCCGGTGCCGGTCTTGACCGACTGGGTGAGCCGGCCCGCCGGGTCGTAGGTGTAGTCGGTGGTCGATTCGAGGTACGCCGCGTGGTTGTCGGCGTTCATCTTCTTCGCGACGTCCCGCGCCTTGCTGCCGTTCAGGTCGTAGGCGTAGGTGTGCGAGGAGACGAGCGTCCCGGAGCCCTTCTTCTCCGTGGTCGACCTCAGATCACCGCCGAGGAGGTAGGTGTGGTCGACGGTGTTGCCGTTGGCCTTGGTCTCGGTGAGCCGCTGGCCGCGGTCGTTGAACGTGAACGACGTGACCTTCGGCGACGCGTCCGCGGCGGACTTGCCGACCGAGACCGACCTGACCAGCTCGCGCAGGTCGTAGGCGTACTTCGAGAACTGGTCGGGGTGCGTGACCGTATCGGCCTGACCGTTGGCGTCGTACGTGTACGACGTGACCTTCTTCTCCTGGCCCGCGAGGGCCTCGGTCACCTTCTGGACCTTGTTCAGGCCGGTGTAGGCGATCGTGTAGGCGTCGATCTCGGCGCCGGAAGAGGTGTCGTCGATCGACGTCACGTTGCCGTTGACGTCGTAGCCGTAGGTGAAGGTCCGCTTCTCGGAGTCCGTCTCGCCGGACGTGTCCCTGACCAGCTTGACCGCGTCGGCGACCACGATGCCCGAGCTGCCCTGCGCCAGCTTGAGCTTGGCGTCGTTGCCCTGCTTCAGACTGTAGGAGCCCAGCGTCACCCAGGTGCCGGTGCCGGCCGTCTGGTCCTTGCTGACCGACGGGTGGGTCGTCGTCCCCTGCGACAGCGTGTACGTGGCCGCCGTGGCCGCGCCCGTGACCCGCGGGTACTTCACGTACGCGGTGTACGTGCCGTCCTTCGGGACGTTGAGCGTCCAGGTGAAGGCGTCGGTGCCCGTGCCGGCTGCGTGGGTGCGGTGGTCGTAGCCCTGCTGACCGGTGATGCCGCCGGTCGCCCAGGTGCCGGTGACGGAGGTGTGCTGGGTGTCGGAGTTGTCGACGAGCACGACCGACTTGCCGACCGGCACGCCGTCGTCCGACTTGGACTTCAGCTTGCCGTCGGGGTAGTACGACTGCGTCATGGTGCGGTCCGAGGAACCGCCCGCCGACGTGAGCGTCCGGGCCTTCTGCAGCCCGAGCTCGGTGTAGTCGTACGTCGTGGTGATGTCCCACGGGTCGGTGGACTTCTTCGTCCAGCCGTTGTCGAAGTACTCCATGACGGTGTCGTTGCGGACCGTCTGGCCCTGCGACGGCGGCAGCGACTGCCGCTCCACCCGGCCCACCGCGTCGTACACGGTCTGGGTGTAGACGTTCGGGTCGTTGTTCTCGGGGTCGTTCGGGTCGTAGGGCTGGTACTGCTTGACCGGACGGTTCAGCGCGTCGTACTCGGTGCGCGAGGTGAAGTCGTCCGCGGTGGCCGTCGCCGTGCCCTTGGGCGTGATCACCTTGGTGCCGTTGCCGACCTGGTCGTACTCGTACTTGCTGATGCGGAACGTGGTCGCGTCGTAGGGGACCTTGACCTCGGTCTGCTTGCCCCGCTCGTCGTAGGTGTAGGTCGTGGTGCTGTTCCCCGGGTCCGTGGACGTGAGGACCAGGGAGTCCTTGTCGTAGGTGCGCGAACTGACCTTGCCCGCCGGGTCCGTGGAGCTGGTGAGCCGGTGGTTCAGGTCGTACGCCATCCTGGACGTGTAGTCCGTGGCGTCCGGGGTCGCGTTCTTCTTCGGGTCGACGACCTTGACGGCGTTGCCGACGTCGTCGAACTCGTAGGAGATCTTGTCACCGGCCGCGTTGACCGCCGAGGTGAGCTGGTAGATCTCGTCGTAGTGGTGGGTGGTGACGTAGTCGGTGGCGTCCGACGTCGTCAGCGAACCCTTCGGCTCGGTGACGGTCTTGAGGTTGCCGACCTTGTCGTAGGTGTAGGACGTCTTCCGCTCGGGGGACGTCGGCGTGTCCTTGGGGGCCGTGGCCGAGACGAGCTGGTCCGCGACGTCGTACACCGCGGTCGAGACCGCCCCGTTCGGCGCCGTCGACGTGGTGACGTTGTCGTTGGCGTCGTAGACCGGTGCGGGGGTGGTGATGAACACGCCCGCGTTCTGGTCCTTCGGGACCGTGTTCTCCTTCGGACGTCCGAAGGCGTCGTAGGTCTGCGTGGTCTTCTTGCCGAGCGCGTCGGTGACCTCGGTGACCTGACCTCGCACGTCGTAGACGAAGGACGTCGTCCTGCCCAGGGCGTCGGTGATCTTCGCCGGGTAGCCCGTGGGGCCGAAGTCGCTCGTCGTCGACGGGTTGCCGTTGGGGTCGGTGGCCTTGGTGAGCTGGCCGTAGGAGTTGTACTCGTACGAGGTGGTGTAGTCACCGGCCGTGGGGGTGGCGACGCCCTTGGGGTCGGTGACCGTCTTCAGGTTGCCGAAGGAGTCGTACCCGAACTGCCACTTGCGGCCCTCCGGAGAGGTCTTGGTGGCCAGGTCGGCCGAGTAGCCGTCCAGACGGGTCAGGTACGTGTACTGGGCCGAGTTCGCCGGGTACGTGCCGGGGGCGCAGTCGCCCGGAGGCGGGACGCCGGACTTGTTGCTCTCCGCGTCGCGCTTCCAGAGCGGGTAGCCCGTCCTCTGGTCGTAGCAGTAGGCGGTCTTGGCCCCGTTGGCCTCCTCCAGGTACGTGACGTTGTTGTCCGCGTCCCAGCTCATCTTCGTGGTCTGGGACTTGGCGTTCGTGGTCTGGACCGGGCGGCCGAAGTCGTCCGACACGTAGTCGGTGGCGTGCGACTGGGCGTCGGTCACCTTGGTGTCGACGAACTTGGGGTTCCCGGCGTCGACCGCGTAGCCGAAGGTGGTGACACCCTGCAGACGCTCGGTGATCGTTTTCGTCCACCAGTGGTACTTCGGGTCGTCACCGGCCTGCGGCGAGAAGTACGTCATGGCGGTGGCGTTGCCACGCGGGTCGGTGATCTTGACCAGCTTGACGTTCTTGTTGCCCTGGGTGGCGTCGTACGCGAAGCCGAAGACCTTCGGCTGGCTGGAACCGGCACCATCGGTGATCTTGGTGAGCAGGCCCTTGTCGGAGTACTCGAAGGTGAACGTGCGACCCGAGATCTCGGTCATCGACTTGATGTGGTCGATGACCTTCGGGTTGGAGCTGTCGGCCTTGGAGTAGTACTCGACCGTCAGCGACTGACGGCCGACCGGGTCGGTGATGTACTTCAGGAACTTGGTCGGCTTGTTGTTCGACTTCCGCTCTTCGTACGTGTACGTCTGGGTGTTGCCGTTCTTCTCGACCAGCGACGTCAGGTAGCCGTCGCAGCCGAACAGGAACCGCGAGCCGTCAGGACGGGTCATCGTCCAGGCGTCCGGGACCGGGTCCTTCAGCGGGGTGCAGTCCAGACCGGGCTTGGCCGCCAGCTTGTAGTGGACGCCGGCCGGCGCCTTCCACGTGTTGGCGGTCGAGTCCCAGCGGAACACGTGGGTGGTGCCGTCGCCGTCCGGGAGACGGATCTCGGTCGGGTTGGGCTTGGGGTGGAACTCCAGCGGAGCGCCGAGTCGGATCGGGCCCGACGCCTGGAAGGACCAGCCGGAGCCGGAGACGGTGTCGGAGGTGTCCTGGCTGTTGTACGCGAAGCGGGCGAAGGTGGTGACACCGCGGCCCGGGTTGGTGAACGCGTTGTACTGCCAGACGCTGTTGCCGGACGCCAGGTTGTTCATGATCGTGGAACCGGCGCCGGTGTTCTTGCCCGTGTAGGAGTAGAACTTCTCCATGCCGAGCTGGTTGGAGGTCGGGTCCTCGACCGCGACGTTCTGGCTCAGGCCGGGAATGCCGGAGGTGCCCGAGGTCCAGGTGCCGGTCGTCTTGTTGTGGACGTCCCAGGTCAGCACGTAGTCGGTGCGCTTGTTGCCGTTGTCCGAGTTGATCGGGGTCTTCACCTGCGCCTGCAGGCTGACCGAGCCGCCCGGGGCGACGTTCGCCGGGAGCGCCGTCCGCACCTGGTTGCCGCCGGTGGTGACGTCCGTGCCGTCGGGCAGGGTCCACCGGTAGCTCAGGACGTGATCGGCCGAAGTCCAGCTGGAGGCGGTCGTGTTGGTGAGGGTGAAGTCGACCGTGTAGTCGGAGTTCGGGGTCATGCGCGCGGGGGTCTGCGGCGCGTAGTACGTCGACTCGGTGGTGGAGTCGATGTACGTGACCACGATCCTGGGCGCGAGCCTCGGCTCGGCGCCCTCGGACGACAGGAACAGGGTGCGTTCCTGCTTGGCGACCTCGTCGGCCATCTTGAGGACGACGCCCTTCTGCGAGGAAGGGGTGGTGACCCAGGACTGGGCGAGGGAGGTGACGTTCCAGTCGTGGCGGGCGGGGTCGTTCGTCTTCGCGCCGGTGTCGGACACGACAGCGCCGAAGTCACCACCCGGGCTGGTCCAGCTGGTCGCCGCGTCGGCCTTGTTCCACGTCGCCGACTCGTCGAAGTCCCGCGTCAGCGGACGCAGTTCGTAGAGGGCGCCCGTGGTGTCCTGGGCGGTCTGGGTGGACCAGAGGCGGACGTTCGCGTCCAGGACGCGGGCCGTGGCGGGGATGCCGAGGGCCGGGAACTTCAGCAGCGCGCGGGTGTCGTCGTGGGTGGCGGAGTTGTTGCCGACCGACAGCCAGTTCTTCGGACCGGAGTCGTCGATGGTGTCGTGTGCGGTGGTGGGCTGGAGCGCGGACAGGGTGGTGTCGTCTGTCGCGGTCAGCACCTTCGTCGTGCGACCGGCCTTCGGCAGGCGTACGAGCTGGGTGGGGGCGGCGACGACCTGCCCGTCCTTCGTCTTGACCGCGACCATGTAGTAGTAGGCGCGGCCGAACGGGTCGGGGTCGTCGGCCTTCGTCGGCGTCGCGGAGGTGTCGGTGAAGGACGTGGTGCCGGGTGCGACGGGTGCCACCAGGGTGGCGGCCGAGGGGGTGAAGGTCTGGCTGATCGAGCGGTGGACCTGGTACTCGACGAGGTCGTCGCCGGTGGCGACGGGGTCCTTGTCCTGGTACGCGGACCAGTTCAGCTCGGCGCCGGTGTCGTGGATCGTGGTCGGGGCGGCGAGGTCGACGCCCTGGCGGCCGAAGGTGAGGACGAGGCGAGGGTAGTTGGCGGTCTCGCCGCCGTACCCGAACTCGCTGCCCTCGTAACGGGGCCCGCCCTTGGGGCCGTTGGCGGACTCGTCACCGGCCTTGATGACGAAGCCGTTGTTCGTGTAGGTGCCGTCGATCCACTGCTGGACCGTCTTCGTCACCGGGAAGGAGTGCCAGGCGTTCAGCTCGCCCGGCTGCTTGGTGACCACACCGCCCTTGGTGAACCGCACCGCGTCCGCGATCACCGAGGTCGTGGTGGAGGCGGGGCCGTCACCGAGGACGATCTTGCCCAGCGTGCCGGCCCTGAAGGGGTGCGAGCCGAGCGTCTTCCACACGCCGCCGGTGCCGGCCTGCTGGTCGACGGTGTACGCCTTCGTCCCACCGTCGTAGGTCACGGTGTACGGAGCGTTCGCGGCCCGGTCCGACGCAGGTACGTAGTGCGTCTCGACCTGGTAGGTGCCGTCCTCGGGGAGGCTCGGCTGCCAGGTGTACGTGTCACCCGCGACCGAATCCTTGTTGTACATGTACGTCTGGTTCACCGCGTACTGCGTGTACGCCGTGTTCCCCGACGCCGGCCACGCGCCCACAGCAGCGGTACGGTCTGCCTCGCCGTTGTCCACGACCACGGCGGTGCCGGACAGCTCGCCGGTGAACGTGCTGGCACCGTTCCAGGTGGCCTGGTCCTCGGTCCACGCGCCGGTGGCCCGGTGGGCCTCCAGCCGCACCTCCGAGTCACCGGTGGTGTGGTACTGGTCGAACCACAGCTTCAGATCGGCGGAATCGAGCTTCGTCCCGGCCGGGATGCTGCTGATCGGGAACCGGACGAGGGCGCGTGAGGCACCGGTCGACGTGTTGCCGACGGACAGGCGCCAGTTGTCCTTGTAGTTCGTCGTCGGACCGTCCGACGAGATCATCACGTCCTGCGCCGTCGCCGGCGTCGGGGCGATCGAGATCGTCGGGTCGATGGTGACCGGATACTGACGTTCCGGGGCGGCGAGCCACTTCGCGTCGGGGGTGACCGTCAGCTCCCAGCCCTTGCCCGCCCGCGACAGCTTCTGCTGCACGGCCGCGCTGTAACCAGTGCCGTACGGGGCCTTGGCGTCCTTCCGCGCGTCCGTCATGAACGCCGCCGGAATCACCAGAACCGGATCGGCGCCCTCACCGTAGAAGGAGACCGAGCCGTCCTTGTTCTGCTTCGGCTTCAGGCCACCCGCATCGAGGGTGAAGGTGAAGGACACCGGACCGGACGGCTTCGCGTCCAGGACGATGTTCTCCTTCACCCGTCCGGGACCGACCACGTACGACAGGTCCGCACCGGACACCGCGTTCTTGTACGTGACGGTGTCGCCCTCGGCCACCGGCGCGAGCTTCCCCGCACCCTTCAGACCGAGAGTCACCGTGTGGCCGTCGGCCTGGAAGCGCAGCAGCCGCTCCGCGTCCGAGCCGAACCAACTGTTCGCCACATTCGTCGTGTTGGAGAACGCGAAGCCCTCGGCAGCGGACGGGGCGACCGTGGGGTCGATGTCCTTCCACGACCTGCCCGCCCGGTACCCGGTCGGGACGGCCGACACCTCGGCCTGCACACGCCCGTCGGACAGCTGCCAGTAGCGGGCGTTAGCCGTCCGCTTCCCGGTCAGCTCGGCGACACGCTTCGGCTTCGCCGCCGCCTTGCCCTTCGGCAGCTTCTCCCGACTCGGCAGCACCGGATCACCGCCGGTCCGCGGGGCCTCGGATCCGTCGCCGTCCTCGGAATCCGAGAACCAGCCGTCGAAGAAGCCGCCTTTACCCTCTCCTTCCCTGCCTGAAACCGGCACCGCATAAGCAGCTTGTGGCAACATGGTTCCGGCCATTGCCGAAACCACGAGGCAGGCTATTACCCGCCCGTATTTCACTTTCACGCCATCCCCTTCATCGGCGCCCGTCCCGCACGGGGCGGAACAGGCGCACGGACACGCCGGCACGGGGCACTCCGTCGCCGGTCGCGATGGTTCCGACCTCGACCGGAGCACCTCAGGGCATGTCGAATCGGACCGCCTTCCGGGCAGGGGAAGGCGGCCTCGCCAGAGGTGCGCCGATCATGACGGGGGGATTCTTCAACATGGAGTTGATGTCACGTCAACTGCTCACGCATTTAGAACATTTCACCGCGCGGGCAAATGGAGAAAGGCTACTCGAAAGGGCCATCTCGAAAGCCGGCATGCAGCTGAGGGCAAACACGACACCGAGCCTTTTCCGACCTCACGCCGACGCGTGGTGAAGGACGGGGGCGGCCTGGACGATCGTCGGCCGCCCTGGGGCTGGCGTCGAGGAGGCGGCGGCATGCCGTCGCTCGTATGGCGGTTAGACGCCATGGCGGATAGCCGCCCGCCCGGGCACTTACCCGGAGGGACGGATTCCCGTTTGGATCATCCGCATGACACCGATACCCGGAAACCGGTCGGCGCTGACGGCGACCGACCTCGCAGTCGCCGACCGGTTGGACGCACGTCTGCTCAATGTCACCGGCCTCGCCGAAACGCAGCTGGACGACACGCGCGGTGCCATGGTGCAGAGGGGCGACTTCAACGTCGGCGAGTCGGTGGCCGAGGCGCTCATCGCCGGGCAGGACGCCAACAGGGACAAGGCGCTGTCCTTCGAGGAGTTCTTGGCCGACCCGAACAAGGCCTGAGAGCTGAACGACGAACCGCGCCCGTCCGGGCGGGGCCGCACGGCCTCCTCCCCGGCGGACGTCTCCCTGCTCGCCCTGCTCGGCCTCGGCCCCGAGGAGGACGCCGTCTACCGACTGCTCGTCGACCGGCCGGACAGCGAACCGGCCTCCCTCGCCGGGCCGTTGACCCCGCAGGAGGTCGCCCGCGCGCTCGACGTGCTCGTCGAGCGGGGCCTGGCCAGCGCCCGGCGCGGCCCGGACCGCACCTCCCCGCGCTACCGCGCCGCCTCCCCGCTCCTCGCCCTGGGCCCGCTCGTCGAGGCCCGCCGCGGCGCCCTCCACCAGGTCGAGGACCTGGTCACCGAGTTGTCCGAACGGCACCGCGCGGCCCAGGACCGCGCCTCCGGCGCTCCCGTCGAGGTGCTGTCGGGCGCCGCCGCGATCCGGCGCCGGCTGCTCGCGATGGGCCGGGAGGCACAGCACGAGGTCTGCTCGCTGATCCCCGCCCGAAGGGTGCCCGTCGCGCTCTCCGCCGAGGAGGGCCTCGACGAGGTCGAGCGCGAGTCCATGGCACGCGGTGTGCTGCTGCGCTCGGTGCTGGAGCGCGGCTGGTTCGACCGGCCGGAGACCGCCGCCTCCGCCACCCTGCTCGCGGAACAGGGGCAGAGCGTCACGGTCACCGACCGGGTGCCGATCAAGATGATCATCGCGGACCGTCGCACGGCGCTGCTGCCGCTCGACCCCGAGCGCGAGGAGACCGAGCCGATCGCACTCGTCGTGCACCGCAGCGGTCTGCTCACCGCCCTCCAGTCCCTCTTCGACCAGTGCTACGCACAGGCCACCCCGCTGCGGGTGGGCGCGGGGGAGGCGACCCCCGTCGGCGACCTCCTCGACGGACTCGACCGTGACGTCCTCGCGCTGTTGCACGTCGGCCTCACCGACGTCACCATCGCCCGCCAACTGGGCGTCGGACACCGCACCGTGCAGCGCAGGCTCCGGGCCCTGATGGCCCGGGCGAACGCGGCGACCCGCTTCCAGCTCGGCTGTCACGCGGTGCGGGCCGGCTGGCTGGAGGGGGACCCCGGCTGAGGCGCGTTTACGCCTCAGCCACTTTGCGCCACCGGTGATCCCTTGTAGTGGGCACCTTGCGTGGCGAAGCATCGACGCACCGATCACGTGGAGCTCCTCAGCTCCACGTTTCTGTGTGTGATGGGGAGGACGTTGTGGCAAAGAGATCGATATGCCGGGTCGTGGCCGCGTCAGTGGTGGCCGCCGCCACCGGTTCAGCGCTGCTGACCGGGCCCGCCTGGGCCGCCGACGAGACGCCCGGCACCGCCGCGGCCACCGGCGCGCCGGTCCCGGTGGCGCCCGCCGTGACCCAGGGCTTGGACAAGGAGGTCAGGAGCGGCACCCCCGCCCAGGCCGCCCGCGCCCACATGGCGGACCACGAGGACACCTACAAGGTGCCCGTGTCCGACCTGAAGACGGTCCGCACCACCAAGGACGGCGACCAGACCACCGTCCGTTTCCGCCAGGAGCACGACGGCGTCCCGGTGTTCGGCACCGAGTACGCGGTGCAGACGCAGCCGGCCGAGGACGGCCGCCGGGTCACCTCCGCCACCGGCACCCTCTACACGGACCTCACGGTCTCCACGACCCCCGGGGTCGACGAGGGCACCGCCCAGCGGCGCCTGTTCCTGCTCGACGCGAACCTGCGCGGTGTCGAGGGCGCCAGGACCGCCGCACACGGCCTGACGGTGCTGCCCGACGCCCAGGGCGGCCGGCTGGCCTGGCACTTCACCGTCACCGGCGCCAAGAAGGACGGCAGCCCGGTCCGCCAGGAGGCGTACGTCGACGCCCGCGTCGGCGGCCTCGCCCTCTCCTACAACAACATCGACGCCGCCGACGCCGCGCCTGCCCAGGCCACCGGTGTCCGCGTCGACGGCAGCGAGGCGGAGCTGGAGGCCGACAAGGCGGCCGACGGCTCGTACACGCTCGTCGACTCCGCCCGCGCCATGTACCCCGTCACCGGCGGCCAGATCCGCACCTACGACGCCCAGCGCAAGGGCTACCTCGACGTCGCCGGCGGCCCGGTCACCGACGACGTGCCGCTGGTGAGGTCCGCCACCGACCGCTTCGACGGCGCGAACACCGCCTCCGGCGCCGTCGACGCCCACCTCAACGCCGCCAAGGTCTACGAGTTCTACAAGAACGAGATCGGCCGCGACGGCGTCGACGGCAAGGGCGGCACGATCCACTCCGTCGTCAACGTCGCCAGCAACGGCAAGGACTACGCCAACGCCTTCTGGGACGGCTCCAAGATGGTGTACGGCCACATGAACGGCGTACCGCTGTCCGTGGGCCTGGACGTCGTCGGCCACGAGATGACGCACGGCGTCACCGAGCACAGCGCGGGCCTCGTCTACCTCAACCAGTCGGGCGCCCTCAACGAGGCGATCTCCGACTACTTCGGCAACGCCATGGAGACCGCCGACAAGGGCATCGCCATGGGCGACGCCACCTCCGGGCTCGTCGGCGAGTACCTGTGCAACGGCACCAAGCCGCTGGACGAGTGCGCGCTGCGCGACCTGAACGACGGCCGCAACGCCCAGAAGGACTACGAACCGATCCCGCTCGACATCGACAACGGCGGGGTCCACTACAACTCCACCATCGTCGGCGGCGCCCTGTGGGACATGCGCAAGTCGATCGACACCGGGCTCGCCGACCGGATCGTCTACCGCGCCGCGCAGAACTACCTCACCCCGCTGGCCGGCTTCACCGAGATGCGCACCGCGGTCACGCTGGCCGCCAAGTCCCTGAACGTCTCCGACGGCGACCGGGCGAAGATCGCCGCCGCCTTCGACGCGCACGGCATCGAGGACGGCTGGGAGCGCAAGGCCGGCACGCACGACGGCACCACCATCGGCGCCGACGTCCTGCCCGCCTACGAGGTGTACGGCGGCGTCGACGAGCAGGCCGCGCAGATCAGCGGCGACGTGTACGCCATCGCCCACGGCGACGCCGTCGCCTGGGACCGGGGCTCGGCCGCGTTCGGCATCACCGTCGGCCGGTTCAGCAAGCAGGACGGAGAGTCCGACCACGAACTCGCCCAGGACGACGCCTACCTGCTCGACCCCTCGCTCGACAAGGACCGGGTCGTCTTCACCCGGGTCGCCGCCGACGGCGTCGGCATCTACGGCGCCGGCGACAAGGGCCAGGGCGAGATCAAGAAGATCGTCGACGCCCCCGACGCCGACGAGACCGAGCCGGTCACCGAGGACGGCGCCCTCGCCTACATCTCCACCACCGTCGACGGCGAGCAGGACGTCATGCTCCGGAAGGCCGACGGAACCAGGGTGAACGTGACGCCCGAGCCCGGCACCCGGGCCGCCCGCCTCGCCATGAGGAACGGCACGATCGCCTGGGCCGGCGGCGCCGACGGCACCTACGGGACCGTCTACGACATCGCCACCGGCAGGACCCAGGCCAAGCGCATGGCGGGCTTCCTGTTCGGCCGGATCACCGACGTCCAGCTCACCTCGGACCGGATCTTCTGGCGCAACACCCAGGCGTTCCTGTTCCGCAGCGACTCGGTCGAGACGGCGCCGGTCGCCGACCTGACGCAGACCAAGAAGCTGAAGGCGCCGACGTCCATGTACATCGGCCAGTTCTCGGTCACCGACGACTACTTCGCGTACTCGACGACCGACTTCTGGGGCGGCTTCGGCAGCTGGTCGGGCCCTTGGAAGGTCAAGGTCGCGCCGACCGCCGACGTCGTGAACGGCACCGCCGCGTACCAGCGCGTCTCCTGCTCCTCCGGCACGCAGATGGCCCCCTCCCTCGGTGACGGCCAGCGCGCCGTCTGGGTGGACACCACGGCCGCCGCGTCGGACGTGGTGACCCGCGAGACGTTCGCCGCCACCTGCGAGGACCAGGCGTACTGATCACGAGCGTTGTCGACGCCGGCTGTTCCTGGTCATGGCGAGGACCTCCGGTGTGGTGGAGCCGTCCAGGCTCTCGGCTACGCGGGCCCGGGTGGCGGCCGCCACCCGGGCCCGGTCGAGCGGATGGGGTGTGTACGGGCCGGACGGACCGGCCCGTACGTGCTCCCCGCGGCCGGTCGAGGCGTCGACTCCGCCTGGAACGCCTGTTCGTTCGGTCTGCGTTCCGTGCGGGGGGATCGCTCGTGCGGGTGGTGTGGCGGGCGAAGGGCCCGTCGTGGGCCCCAGGGCGGGGGGTGACTCGCGATCATGCCCGAGTGATCATTTCCGTACCCCCACGAGACTTCAACCGCCCGGCTGTGCGCCGCACTTCGCGCCGCCGTTCCCTGCTCGTCGCCGCGCTGTGCCTGCTGCCGGCCGCCGTCGCGGCCCCGGCGGGCCCGGCGAGTGCGGCCCCCGGCGTCCCCGGAGCGTCCGGTGGGCCCGCGGGCGCGCCGCGGCCGATGGCGACGGCGGGCGAGGTGGTGGCCGATGCCCGGCTGTCCTCGATCCGTGACGATCCGGCCGCGCTCCAGGCGTTCTTCCGTGCCCTGCCCAAGGGCGGGGAGCTGCACAATCACCTGTCCGGCGCGGTGAGCACCGAGTACCTGATCAGGCTCGCCGCCGAGGACGGGCTGTGCGTCGACACGACGACGATGACGGCCGTGGTGCCGCCGTGCGGACCGGGCACGAGGCCGGCCACCGACGCGAACACCGACCGCGCCTTCCACGACGCCCTCGTGAGGGCGTGGTCGATGCAGGACTTCCCGCAGGGCGGCAACGGCCACGACCACTTCTTCGACACCTTCGGGAAGTTCGGCGAGGTGACGTGGCGGAACCGGGGCAAGCTGCTGGCCGAGTTCGCCGACACCGTGGTCGAGCAGAACCAGTTCTATCTGGAGACCATGGTCAGCCCGGCCTCGGAGAGCGCCAGGAAGCTCGCGAACGAGGTCGGCTGGGACGCCGACCTGGCCCGGATGCACGGGAAGCTCGTCGCGGACGGCAAGCTCGACAAGATCGTCGCCGAGGCCCGCAAGGAGGCCGACGACGGCGACGCCGAGTTCCGCACCGAGGCCGGGTGCGCCACCGGAGCGCCCCGCCCCGGCTGCGGGCTGACCGTGCGCTGGATCTCCCAGGTGAACCGCGGCAGCACCAATGAGCGGGTATTCACCCAGATGGCGCTCGGCATGCGCCTCGCCGAGGCCGACCCGCGCTTCGTCGCCGTCAACCTGGTGCAGCCCGAGGACTGGGACACCTCCCTGGCCAACTACAGCGCCCAGATGCGGATGCTGAAGTACCTGCGCGGCGTGTACCCGAAGGCCCACCTGACCCTCCACGCGGGCGAGCTGTGGCCGGGTCTCGTCAAGCCCGCGGACCTGACCTTCCACATCGGCGAGGCCGTGGACGTGGCCGGTGCCGACCGCATCGGGCACGGCGTCGACCTCGTCCACGAGAACGACTGGCAGCGGGTGGCCGACACGATGGCCGCGCGGCGCGTCGCCGTCGAGGTGCCGTTCACCAGCAACGCCCAGATCCTCGGCGTCAAGGGTGCCGACCACCCCTTCGAGACGTACCGCGCCCACGGCGTCCCGGTCGTCCTCGCCACCGACGACCCGGGCGTCTCCCGGATCGACGTCACCCACGAGTACCGGTACGCCGCCGAGACGTACGGCCTGACCTACCGCGAGCTGAAGGACCTGGCCCGCGCCTCCCTGGAGTACGCCTTCCTGCCGGGCGCGAGCCTGTGGCAGGGCAACCCGACCCGTGACGGCTACCGCCTCGCCGGCGCCTGCCGCCACGACGAGCCCGGCTCCGACCGCCTCCGCCCCCACTGCCGCCGCCTCCTCGACGCCAGCCCCAAGGCGGCCGTCGAATGGCGACAGGAGGCCGCGTTCCGCGCCTTCGAGCGCCACGTCGCGACGGGCTCCAAGGCCGGCTGACCCGCCGCTTTCCGAGCAAGGCCACGTAAGACCGAGCAAGGCCACGTAAGACCGAGCAAGGCCATGGAAGACCACGCATGGCCGCGTACGAGCACGCAAGGCCACGCCACACCGCCTTGCCGTTTCCCGCGCGACGCCGCGCCACACCGCCCCGCCGTCCGCCCTCCCCGGGCGGGCGGCGGGGTCGTTGCGTTCCCGCAGCCCGATACATCTGAGAGATGTAACGGCTGCTGCATTTCCCACTGTGCCGAACATCGAAGCGGACGCGCGCTGGCTCGTCCTCGTCCTCAAGATCCCTGCCGAACCCTCCCGTCACCGGGTGGCGGTCTGGCGTGAGCTGCGCCGTACCGGCGCGCTGTCCCTCGGGCAGGGGGTGTGGGCGGTGCCGGACGTGCCGGTGTTCGCCGACGGCACCGCCAGGGCCCTGGAGTTGACGGGGAAGGCGGGCGGTCAGGCGCTGACGCTCAACGCCACGGGTAGCGGGCCCGAGGACGCGGCCCGCTTCCGTGCCCTGTTCACGGCGGCCCGCTCGGCGGACTGGGCGGAGTTCCTCGCGGACTGCGGCAAGTTCGAGGAGGAGATCGCCAAGGAGATCCGGATCGGCAAGTTCACCCTCGCCGAGCTGGAGGAGGAGCAGTCGCTGGAGCGGCTGCGCCGCTGGCACCGCGACCTGACCGCCCGTGACGTCTTCGGCGCCCCCGAGGCCCCGGAGGCCGCGGTCCGCCTCAAGGCCTGCGCGGCCGTGTGCGAGGACTACGCGGAGCGCGTCTTCGCCGTTCTGCACGAGACGCCGGGAGGCGACCGATGAGTGCCCCTGTCTCCGCGCCGCCGGCGGTCCGCGTGGCCGGGATGTGGCCGTTGTACGCCGCCGGGTTCACGACGACCGCCTTCGGTGCCCACGGCATCGCCGCCAACCTCGGCGGCTTCTCCGACGACGCCGTCACTTCCCTGCTCGTCCTCGGCGGTCTGCTCGTCTGGGCCGGCGGCCTGCGCCTGCTCTTCACCGTGCTCGCCGTGCTCGGCGCCGCGGTCGCCGTGCGGGCCGTGGTCGCCGTGCCGGCCGTACCGCCCCTGCCCAAGCGGCGCCAGACCGTCCTCGACCTGGCGCGCCGCCTGGCCGACCCGGTCTTCCTCGGCCCCACCGCCGCGCTGGCCGCCGCGACCGCCGCGCTCTCCGTCGGCGTCGGCTTCCTGCCCGTCTCGGGCGCCGCCGCGGGGCTCGGCACCATCGCCACCGGAGCCGCCGTCTCCGTCCTCGCCGCCACCGCCGCCGTCGTCCAGCCCTACGCGGGGCGCGCCCACGACGCCGGTCGCCTCACCACCCGCACCGGCCTCGCCGTCGGCCTGGCCGTCACCGCCGCGGGGCTCGGCTGCGCCATGCTGCCCGGACTGGCGGGCGTGCTCCTGGCGGCCGCCCTCATCGGCACCGGCACCGGCCTGATCACCCCGCTCGGCTTCACCGCCCTCGCCACCTCGACCCCCGAGGAGCGCATGGGTCAGACCATGGGCGCCGCCGAACTCGGCCGCGAACTCGGCGACGCCGGGGGCCCGCTCCTCGTGGCGGGCGCGGCGACCCTGGCGACGCTCACCCACGGGTACGCGGCCCTGGCCCTGCTCGTCGCTGCCGGCGCCGCCGTCGCGCTCCTGCGGCGGGCCGCCGTGAGCGCGTCGTAACCCGCCCGGGACCCGCCCACCCTCTGCATGACGTGCACAGATGGCATGTTTTGCCATCTGTCCTCGGTGGGGCGGTTTCCGGCCATGCCGTGTTCATGCGACGTTCGCCCCCGCCGCTCAGTGTCACGGCCATGAACAAGGCAACCCT
Source organism: Streptomyces sp. NPDC093089 (assembly GCF_044754405.1). NCBI lineage: Bacteria > Bacillati > Actinomycetota > Actinomycetes > Kitasatosporales > Streptomycetaceae > Streptomyces > Streptomyces sp. NPDC093089. The sequence goes on along the minus strand of NZ_JBIVPA010000008.1, from coordinate 378,577 downwards.
GTCCACGGCCTTCCTCGTCGCGGCCCTCTCCCTCGGCCTGCCCTCCGCGCCGGTCGCCACCGCCGCCGAGCGGCACCTGCCCCACCACGCCGACCAGCACCGTTCCGGCCAGGCCATCCCCTTCACCGAGGCCACCGTCACTGCGGGCGCCGACGGCTCGTTCGCCCTCGCGTGGAAGGCGGAGGGCGTCAAGCGCGTCGAGATCCACGCGAACGGCAGGGTCGTCGCGAAGGGTGGCGCCATCGGCCGGGCCGTGGTCACCGGCCTGCCCCCGGCCGACCGTCAGTGGTTCCGCTTCCAGGCCGACCGCGGCCAGGGCCTGCGGCTCGCCGACCGCCTCGTCCGGCTCTCCGGGACCGTCAACCTCCGCGACGCGGGCGGCTACCGCACCGAGACCGGCCAGTGGGTCAGGATGGGCGAGGTCTACCGCTCCGACGCCCTCGACCGGCTGACCGCCGAGGACCAGGCCAGGCTCCGGCGCCTGGGCGTCCGGACCGTCTTCGACCTGCGCACGGCCGACGAGCGGGCCAAGAACCCCGACAAGGTCCCCGCCGGCGCCGACTACGTCGTCGCGGACGTCTTCGCGGGCTCGGGCGCCTTCCAGGCCATGCCGAAGACCCCCGCCGAGGCCGAGCAGATGATGATCGACGCCGAGAAGGCCATGGTCGGCGGCGACGGCGGCAAGAAGGCCTACGGCCGGGTGCTCGACGGCGTACGCGCGGACGACGCGCGCTCCGTGCTCTTCCACTGCACCGCCGGCAAGGACCGCACCGGGTGGTCCAACGCCGCCCTCCTGACCGCACTCGGCGTGCCCAGGGACACCGTCATGGCCGACTACCTCGCCAGCAACACCTATCGCAAGGCCGCCAACGACGCCCTCCTCGGCCACCTCCCGCCCCAGCAGGCCGCCGTCTACAAGCCCCTCCTCGACGTCCGCCCCGAGTACCTCGACTCCGGCTACGCCGAGGTCGACGCGAAGTACGGCTCCTTCGACCGCTACCTCGACGCCGCCCTCGGTCTCGACCCCCGCGAGCTGAAGCGCCTGAAGAAGGACCTCCTCGTCGGCTGACCCGGACGGACGAACGGAAAAGCCCCCGTCGGAATCCGGCGGGGGCTTCGGTCATTCGGCGGCGGACGGCCCGGCGGGTTCGGGCGGCAGGTCGCGGACGCCCAGGCGCAGGTGCTCGACGTGGTGGAGGGCCTGGTCGAGGAGTTCGGCGACGTGGTCGTCGTAGAGGGCGTAGACGATCGAGCGGCCGTGCCGCTCCCCGGTCACCAGACCGAGGTTGCGCAGGAGCCGGAGCTGGTGGGAGCAGGCGGACGACTCCATGCCGACAGCCGTGGCCAGCTCGCCGACCGAGGACGGGCCCTCGCGCAGGCGCGCCAGGATGTACAGCCGCGAAGGGGTCGCGAGGGCCTGGAGGGTCGCGGCGACGTCGGTGGCGCCGACGGCGTCGAGGCGTTCGCGGGTGGTGCTGGTGGCGTGCGGTCCGTGGCCCATGTGACCATGATACGGAAGACATCTGAAGACCTATTCATTCATTCCTGTATGGTGGCTGCGTCGCCCCGTTCGCCCGTGAAGGGTTGCTTTGTCATGCCTTCTGTCCTGGACAGGTCCCCCGAGGCCGCCACCGGCCGGGAACGGCCGGTGCCCCGGCGACGCACCCGGGTCCTGGCGCTGCCCGAGGCCCGCTGGGCGCTCGCGGCGCTCGTGCTGTTCCTCGCGGCCCTCCCGCTCCACCTGCTGGACGCCCCGGCGTGGCTGTGGGGACCGCTGTTCGCGGCGACGTACGTCACCGGCGGCTGGGAACCGGGCTGGGAAGGGCTGAAGGCCCTCCGCGACAGGACCCTCGACGTCGACCTGCTGATGGTGGTGGCCGCGCTCGGCGCCGCGGCGATCGGCCAGGTCCTCGACGGTGCGCTGCTGATCGTGATCTTCGCGACCTCGGGCGCGCTGGAGGCGATCGCCACCGCCCGTACCGCCGATTCGGTACGGGGGTTGCTCGACCTGGCACCGGAGACGGCGATCCGGCTCGCGGACGACGGCACGGAGGAGACCGTTCCGGCCGAGTCCCTCGCCGTGGGCGACGTCGTCCTCGTGCGGCCCGGGGAACGCATCGGCGCCGACGGCCGCGTGCTCGACGGCGCGAGCGACGTCGACCAGGCCGGCATCACCGGTGAGCCGCTGCCCGCGGCCAAGCGGACCGGGGACGAGGTGTTCGCCGGCACCCTCAACGGCTCCGGCGCGCTGCGCGTGAAGGTCGAGCGCGACCCGGCGGAGTCGGTGATCGCCCGGATCGTGGCGATGGTCGAGGAGGCCGCGGAGACCAAGGCGCCGACCCAGCTCCTCATCGAGAAGATCGAGCAGCGCTACAGCCTCTGCATGGTCGCCGCGACCCTGCTGGTCTTCACCGTCCCCCTGCTCGCGGGGGCCGACCTCCGGTCCGCGCTGCTGCGGGCGATGACCTTCATGATCGTCGCCTCGCCCTGCGCCGTCGTACTCGCCACCATGCCGCCCCTCCTCTCGGCGATGGCCAACGCCGGCCGCCACGGGGTGCTCGTGAAGTCCGCCGTCGTCATGGAACGGCTCGGGCAGATCGACGCCGTCGCCTTCGACAAGACCGGAACCCTCACCGAGGGCACCCCACGCCTGACCGACCTGCGCCCGCTCGACGGCTCCGGCCTCGACGAGGACACGCTCCTCGGGTTCGCCGCGGCGGCCGAGCACCCCAGCGAACACCCCCTGGCCCGCGCCGTCGTGGACGCCGCCCGCGCCCGCGGCCTGGAGCCGGCGACGGCCGACCACTTCTCCTCCTCGCCCGGCGAGGGGGTCACCGCCACGGTCGGCCGCCGCCTCGTCGCGGTCGGCAGCCCCGCCCGCCTCCTCGCCGACCCCGCCGAGCCGGCCGCCGTGCAGGCCGCCGCGCTCGTCTCCGCGCTGGAGGAGGAGGGCCGCACCGCCGTCGTGGTCACCCTCGACGGCCGCCCCGCCGGTGTCCTCGGGATCGCCGACCGCCTCCGCCCGGAGGCAGCCGCGGCCACCCGCGCCCTGGCCGAACTGACCGGCCGCGCCCCGGTCCTGGTCACCGGCGACAACCCGCGCGCCGCCGCCCGCATCGCCGCGGAGGTCGGCATCACCGATGTACGGGCGGGCCTGCTGCCGCAGGACAAGGTCGCCGCCGTCCACGAACTCCGGAACGGCGGAGCCAAGGTCCTGGTGGTCGGCGACGGCGTCAACGACGCCCCCGCCCTCGCCGCCGCCCACACCGGCATCGCCATGGGCCGGGCCGGCTCCGACCTCGCCCTGGAGACCGCCGACGCCGTCGTCGTGCGCGACGAACTCGCCGCCATCCCCACCGTGGTCGACCTCTCCCGCCGGGCCCGCGCGCTCGTCGTCCAGAACCTGGTCATCGCGGGCGCCTTCATCACCGCCCTGGCCGTCTGGGACCTCGTCGGCACCCTTCCCCTGCCGCTGGGCGTCGCAGGGCACGAAGGCTCCACCGTGCTCGTCGGCCTCAACGGCCTGCGCCTCCTCGCCGACGGCGCCTGGCACCGCTCCCGGCCCGACGCCCGCTGAGGCGCCGAGTGCCCGAGCGGCCGTGCCTCCCCGCCGGACCGCGCCCCCGGTCGCTAGGTGAGCCGGGCCGTCACATGGACGTCGAGGAAGCCCCGTTCGGAGGCCGGGTCGTGGAGGAGGCGGGCGAACGGGGTGAGGCCGGCATCGGTCAGGAGGGCGGCGAAGAGGTCCGGGGGCCAGCTGTACGCGGTGGTCACCTTGTGGTCGAAGGGGACCGGTTCCGGTCCGTCGGTGCCGAAGAACGAGGTCAGGAGCAAGCCGCCCGGGGCCAGGGCGCGCGCCTGCTCGGCCAGAAGGGAGGGCAGTTCGGCGGGCGGGGTGTGGATCATCGAGTAGTGCGCCAGGACGCCGCCCAGCGCGCCGTCCTCGACGGGCAGGGACTCCATGCGGGCCTCGTCGAAGCGGAGGGCCGGGTGCGCCCGCCGGGCGTGCTCGACCATGGCGGGGGAGAGGTCGAGTCCGAAGGCGTCGAGGCCCAGGTCGTGGAGCATGGCCGTGAGGTGCCCGGGCCCGCATCCGACGTCGGCCGTGCGGAGGTTGCCCGTGTCGCGGACCAGCTCGGCGAAGGTGCCGAGCATGGCCCGGGTGAACGGCCGGGTCTCCAACCGGTCGGCGAAGAGCGACGCGTACAGATCGACGACCCCGTCGTAGGCCGTCCTCGTCTCGTCCTGGTGGTTCGGCATGGGGAGGAAGTTAACAGGTGACACCTGCGGGGTGGGGCGGTGTCCGTGTCTGCGCCTGCCTCCGCGCCTGCGCCTGTGCCCGCGCACATGCCTGCGCCTGTGCCCGCGCCCGCATCTACCCCCGCGCCCCCGTCGACACCCGCGCTCGCACAGGCGTCGCCCCGGCATTGGCGGCGTTGATTCCGGAGCGTCAGCTCCGGCGCGTCGTCGCCGCCGCCGTGAAGAAGAGGACGGCACGTCCGTGCGGGCGAGGACCCGGTGCGCCTCGGACAGCGCCGCTCCCGGGGTGGGGAGGTCGTGGAGCGGCTTGTCCGCCCGGTAGGCGTCGAACGCGCCGTCGGCGTACGGGAAGGAGGCCGCGTCGCCCACGGTGAAGGAGCGGCCGGGCAGGCGCCGGCGAGCCGCCTCGACCAAGGCCCCGTACCGGTCGATCCCGACGGCTACGGCTACGGCTACGGCCCCGAGCGCCGTGGCCTCCGCCACCGCGAGGCCCCCGCCGCACCCGACGTCGGGGAGGCGGGTGCCCGGTGCCAACCCGAGGAATTCGTAGGAGCGGCGGTGGAGCGCGGCGGCGCCTTGCCGCGCGTCGCGCCCTGGCGCCGGATCGCCCAGGCGCGAGCCTGTCTCGACCTCGTGGAAGGCGCGCTGGACTGCGGACACGCCGGCCTCGCCACCTGTGCGCGGCTCCGCGGGATCGTTGCCGGAGCGACCGGTACCGCCTGAGCTACTCGCTGGTACGGTCCCTGGCCTACCGGTACTCCAGGGGGAGTCGCCGGAGCCGGGGGAGGGGCGGATCCATGACGGGACGAACGGGCGGGGTGCTTCCCGGCGGGCTCGCCGAGGCGATACGGGGGACGGCCGAGGACATCGCGGCGGTCCTGCGTACGGCGGAGGGCGCGGGATCGCGGGGCGGCGGCCCGACGGGTGGGAGCGCCGGGGGCGGCGCCTCGGGAGGTGACACCGCCGGCCACGGCGGCGGGCTGCCCGTGCCCCGCTCCACCTGGACGGTGGGCGAGGCCGCCGCGCACCTCGCCCAGGCGAACGCGCTGATGGCGGACCTGGCCGCGGGCCACCGGCGGCCGTACGGCGACGGCACCCCCGGCAGCCTCGCCGAGGCCAACGAGCGGGCCCTCGCGGGGTTCGCGGAGCGGGCGCCCGGCCCGCTCGCGGAGATGATCACGGCCCAGGCCCTCGCCTTCCTCGACTCGGTCGAGGAGCGCGGCCCGGACGAGTCGGTCACCACCCCGCTCGGCGACATGGGCCCGGCCGTCCTCGGCTCGTACCTGCTGACCCACATGCTCGGCCACGGCTACGACCTCGCCCTCGCCCTGCGCCGCCCGCACATGGTCGACGCGCACCGGGTGCGGCTCAGCATGCCCTTCATGATCCACGCGATGCCGCAGGTGGCGGACCCGGACGCCGTCGCCCGTCTCACCGCGAGTTTCGCGGTACGCCTCCGGGGCGGCCCCGGCTTCGGCGTCACGATCACCGACGGCCGGGTCGGGGTCGCCCACGAGGCGCCAGCACGGCCCGACTGCAAGATCCTCACCGAGCCGGTCACCTTCCTCCTCCTGGCCCTCGGCCGCATCGACCCCTGGCCCGCGATCGCCCGCGGCAGGGCGCTCGGCTGGGGCCGCAAGCCCTGGCTCGCCCCGCGCTTCCCCCCCTCTTCCGCGCGCCCTGAGACACGCCCTGAGACGCGCCCGAGTCGTCCAGGCCCGCGTGTACCTGAGCCGCGTCTCGCACCGTGTCCCTGAGCCGTCCAGGGCCGTACGACCGAGCCGTCTCGGGCCGTGTACCCGAGCCGTCTCGGACCGCGCGCCCGCGGCGCGTCGGGTGTGCGTGCGAGCCGTCCCGGCCGTACGGCGCGAGCAGCCCCGCCCGTACGGCCCCGGCGGGATCCGCCGGGGCGGGCCCGTCCCCCGACCCCGTCTCCCGTCCCCCGTGCGCCACGGCCGCCGCCGATGGATCCTGGAGGTAACGGAAGGGGCCGTGCCTCGGTTCCGCGCGGCCCGACGGTGCGAGGAGGCAGACCATGAGCCGCACTCTGGAGTGGACGGTCGGAGTGGAAGTGGTGGAGGAGGGCGGCAGGACCAAGGCCGAGGCCCGACTCAGCACCGGCACCACGACCCTGACGGGCCACGGTTCCGCCCGGTGCAACCCGGCGGACGTGGACGTACCGGCGATCGGCGACGAGCTCGCCGCCAGCCGCGCGATGAAGGACCTCGCGGGCAAGCTCATGCAGGAGGCCAACCGGGACATGGAGGCCGTGGGCGCCGGGACCGTACCCCAGCGCACCGGCCCCGGATACGGCTGGCCGGAGGCGGTCTCCTGACGGGCCCGCCGGCCGAGCCGGGACCCCGGTCGGACGCCGAGTCCGGCCGGGAGCCGGCCGCTTCGCGCTGCCCTGGCCCGCGAGCCCGGCAGGACGCCGCCAGGTTGGCGCTGCTCTGTTCCGACGTGCGAACCAGGCCGTGAGCTGGGCAGCCGGGTCAGTCTGCGCTGCTCCGACGCGCGAGTCCGGCCGCGAGCCGGGCAGTCCGCGTTGCTCCGGGGTACGAATTCGGGTGGGAGCCCGGCAATCCGCGCTGCTCCGACGCGCGCATCCCGGCCGCGAGCCGGGCAGCCGGTCAGCCGGTCGGCCTGCGCTGCTCCAGCGCACGAATCCGGCCAGGAGCCCGGCATCTCGTGGTGCCCTGACGCACCGGTCCGGCCGGGCGCCGTCCGGCCGGGCGCCGCCCTGACGAGGTTCCTCCGGGCGTCACCCCACGCCGTCCTCCCGCTTGCCGTCCTCCCGCTCGTCGCCCTCCGGTCGCTCGCTCCGCGCCGCCGCCGCGTCGGGCTCCTCGTACCCCAGTCGGTCGACGACCTCGACGACGCCGTCGACGGTCTCGCACAGGCGCACCAGGATGGGGCCGAGGCCGCGCCGCTCCAGTGTGCCGCTGAGGGTGACGATGCCCTCGTCGACCTCGATGTGCACGGCGGAGGGGGAGAGGCGCATGATCCGGACGAGGACGTCCTCGCGGATCTCCTCCTGGATCGAGCGGTCGCGGCGCAGGAAGAGCTGGAGGAGGTCGCTGCGGCTCAGTACGCCGATCAGGCGGCCGTCCGCGTCGACCACGGGGAGGCGCTTGATGCGGTGCCGCTCCATCAGGCGGGCCGCCTCGACGGCCGTCCAGGAGGGGCGGGCGGTGACGACGGGGCTCGACATCATGGCCTCCGCCGTGCTCGGCCCGTCCTTGGTGGCGTGTCGCCGTAGCAGGTCGGCCTCCGAGACGACGCCCACCGGGCGGCTGTCGTCGTCGACCACGGGGACGGCGGTGATGCCGTACTCGTCGAGGAGTCGTGCGATCTCCTTGAACGAGGTCCCGCGCTGTACCGCGACCGCGGCCGGCGTCATCAGGTCCGCGACGCTGCGGTGCCTCATCGTCCGTTCCGTCCCTTCTGCGTTCCGGATTCCATGGTCCCGCACGGGGGCCCGAGCTCGCGCGAGGGGGGCCGGCGAGGTGGCGCGAAGGGGGGCGTGACAGGGGCTTGTGGGTGTGGCGTGCGCATGGTTACCTCCGGTAAGTCATCGTCGCGCCACGGAAGAAGGACCCCCATGCCCTCTCCCCGTACGTCCGGGACCCGCCGCCTCCTCGGGGCCGTCGCCGCCTCTCTGGCCCTCGTCACCGCGTCCGCGGGCGCGGGTTCCGCATCCGCTCCGGAACGGGCCGCCGCGCCGGGCGCGACCGCCTCGGCCGGGCTGCGCGAGGTGATGTTCGTCGGCAACAACTGGGACGGCACCGCCGACGTCATCGCCGCCCGGGGCGACTTCCGGCGTGTCGGCCGCGTGAACGTCATCCCCGACAAGGAGCAGCGGCTCCGCGAGATCTACCTCAACCCGGTCAAGCTCGCCTTCTTCCTCGGCGTCCGCAGCGGACCGGGCGAGGGCCACGACCAGTTCGTCGACGACATGTACGCCACCCCCGACGGATCCGCCATGGTCGTCTCCCGGCCGAGCTTCGCCGACGTCATCTCGCTCGACCTGCGCACCGGGAAGATCAACTGGCGTTTCCCCGTGGCCGGTTACCGGGCGGACCACATGGCCGTCTCGCCCGACGGCAGCCGGGTCGCGGTCTCCGCCTCCACGGCGAACACCGTGCACGTCCTCGACGTCGCCACCGGCCGCCAGCTCGGCTCGTTCAAGACGGGCGACAAGCCGCACGAGAACGTCTTCACCTCCGACGGCCTCCTCTGGAACATGTCCATCGGCGAGGTCACCACGGCCCTCGACGCGCCGTGGCTCGACTGGTCCAAGGGCGACCGGAAGATCACCGTCGTCGACGCGAGCACCTTCGAGACCGTCCGCGTCATCGACATGCGCACCCGCCTCGACGCCTTCGGGCGCGGCGACCTCTCCGACGCCGTCCGCCCGCTCGTCTTCACGCCGGACGAGAAGAAGGTCTACTTCCAGGTCTCGTTCCTCAACGGCTTCCTGGAGTACGACGTCGACTCCGACCGCATCACCCGCATGAAGAACCTCCCGGCGAACCCGGCGACCGACCCCGACCGCACCACCTGGGTCAACGACTCGCGCCACCACGGCCTTTCGATCAGCCCGGACGGCGCCAAGCTCTGCGTCGCCGGGACGATGGACGACTACGTGACCGTCGTGGACCGGGAGACCCTTGCGGAGGGCCCGCTCGTCCAGGCCTCCAAGCCGTACTGGGCGACCGTGAGCGGCGACGGCCGCTCCTGCGTCATCTCCGAGAGCGGAGCCGACCGGGTCACCGCGATCGACTTCGCCACCGGGCAGCGGGTGGCCTCCGTGGCCGTCGGGGACCACCCCCAGCGGGTACGGCTCGCCCGCGTGCCCGCGGACTGGACCGGCCCCGCGGCCGGCTGACACACCGCTCGCATCCGCACACCCGCACCCGCACTCGCCCCGAAGGACATCGTGAAGAGAACCCTCCTGGGGGCCGCGCTCGCCGCGGCCCTCCTGGCCGCCGGGACCACGGCGGCTCCCGCGGCCCCCGCACCGGCCGCACCCGCTCCCGTGACGGCCCCCGCCGCGCTCGCCGACGGCTGGCAGCCTCCGCTCAGCACCCGGGGGCGCTACGTCGTCGACGCGACCGGCGCCCGCTTCAAGCTCAGGTCCGCCAACTGGCACGGCGCACAGGGCTCGTGGACCGGTTCGGGCGACAAGGCCGACCCCGTGAACCACAACGCCGGGGAGAAGTCGGACCAGTTGCCCCTCGGCCTCGACCGCACGCCGGTCGCGAGGATCCTCGCCGACTTCCACGCCCTCGGCATCAACAGCATCCGCCTGCCGTTCTCCAACGAGATGCTCCACGACCAGCGGCCCGTCCCCGACGCGGCCGTCGCGGCCAACCCGCAGCTGCGCGGAAAGACCCCGCTCCAGGTCTTCGACGCGGTGATCGCCGCGACGACGGCCGAGGGGTTCGCCGTGGTCCTGAACAACCACACCAACACCTCCCGCTGGTGCTGCGGCCTCGACGGCAACGAGCGCTGGAACACCAGCCAGTCCACCGCCCAGTGGGAGAACGACTGGCTCTTCGCGGCCCGGCGCTACAAGGAGAACAAGCGGGTCGTCGGCGCCGACCTCTACAACGAGGTGCGCCGCACCATCACCGACGACGCCAACTGGGGCTGGGGCGACGACCACGACTGGTGGGCGGCCACCCAGCGCCTCGGCGACCGCCTCCTCACCGAGGCCAACCCCGACCTCCTCGTCATCGTCGAGGGCATCAACTGGCAGGGCATCCCCGCCGACGGGTTCTTCCACTGGCGCCCCACCCTCGAACCGGCCAGGACCCTCTCCCACACCCTCGTCGCCTCGGACAAACTCGTGTACTCGGCCCACTTCTACGGCTACACGGGCCCGAACCACACCGGCGCGACCGGCACCGGCGAGACCCACGACTGGCGCTACCAGGAACTCTCCCGCGACGACCTCTTCGCGACCCTCTCCCGCCAGGCCTTCTTCGTCGCCGCCGACACGGGCAAGCACTACACCGCACCCCTGTGGATCAGCGAGTTCGGCATCGGAGCCGACGAGACCGACCCGAAGGCCCGCGCCTGGTTCGGCAACTTCGTCGATCACCTCGTCGCGAACGACACCGACTTCGCCTACTGGCCGCTCGTCGGCTTCACCGGCCACGGACGCTGGAAGCTCCTCGACTACGACACCGAGGGCCGCCGTTCCGGCATCCTCGACGGCGCCGACTGGCGCGCCGCCGACTGGCGCCGACTGGTCACCGCCCCGGGTCTGACCGGCCCCGTGCCGACCGGCGACACCTGGCGCATGCTGAACCTCGACCACGCCGACGCGGTGCAGTCCCTCCGCACCCGGGCCCGGGGCGACTGGGACAGCGGCGCCCGCAAGGGGGTCTGCCCCGACGGGCTGCGGCTCGTCGGGCTGTCGCACCGCGACGGCCGCGGCCTCTGCACGGACGCGGGGGCCGGCCGACTCGCCGACCCGGCGGGCGGGTTCACCGTCGTGACCGACGAACGGTACGTCAGGGAAGGCGACTGGGCCGGCGGCTACAGCAAACTCCAGTGCCCTCGCGACCAGTTCATGACCGGCTACAGCGTCCGCGGCCAGGCTGTCTCCGCGGTCCTGTGCGCCGCCGCCGTCCGCGCCCTGCCGGTCACCGGCCGCACGCTCTGGTTCGACCGGGGGGACAACCGCCCGGCCGGCGGCCCGGGCGGTGAGTTCGCCCAGGGCAACTACAAGGGCCAGTGCGCCGTCGGCGAGTACGCGGCCGGCATCGCCTTCACCGGCGCCTGGGCCAAGGGCAAGACGCCCGACGCCCTGCTCTGCCGGACCCTGTAGGACGTACGGGCGCACGCACAGGAACAGGAACAGCAACAGCAACAGGAACAGGTACAAGCAAGGGAACGAGAGAGGGGCCTGCCGGATCCCGGATCCGGCAGGCCCCTCCGGCCTTGCGCACGCTCAGGACCGGTTCACCGACACCTCGTGGAGCGAGTAGCCCCAGCCCGTCGCCCGCCGCACGCCGTGGATCCGGACGTACCGGGCCGACTGCGAGGCGAACTCGGCGGTGTCGTACCCGCCGTCGCCCGCCTGGGTGGACCACGCCGTCCGCCAGGTGCTGCCGTCGTCGGACAGCTCGATCCGGTACTCGCGGGCGTACGCGGCCTCCCAGTCGAGCGTGACCTTCCCGACCCGGCGCACCGACCCGAGGTCCACCTGCCACCACTGGTCGTCGGACCACTCGCTGGCCCAGCGCGTTCCCGTGTCGCCGTCGACCGCGCGGCCCGGCGCGAAGCTGACGAACGGGTTCCACCACTCCGAGGTGCTGGCGGCCGCCGGCCGGCCGGAGGCCAGGTTCACCGCCGGCTCGTGGTCCTCGGTCCGCTTCCACGTCGTCAGGTACGACTCCGCACCCCGCGACAGCTCGTCGACGACGGCCGGACCGCCGTTGCTGAGCCGGATCTGCTCGATCCAGTCCGGCACGAGGCCGTTGTGCGCGGCGCCGTCCGTGTTGAGGTCCCAGGTGCGCTCGCCGGTGACCTGGCGGTCGAGCACCGCGCCGCCGTCGAAGCTGCGGAAGGGGTACTTCACGGAGTTCGGCGCGTCGGTGCCGACCGGGCCCGGCCAGCCGCCGACCCCGTTCATGTCGGTGCCGTAGCCGAACCCGACCCCGTACTTCTTGCGCAGCTCCGCCTTCTGCGCGGCCTCGCCGACGAATCCCTCGGCGCCGTGCATGTACGAGGCCGCGAAACCGCCGAGACGGTAGAGCCGCTCGGTCCAGTCCAGGTCCATCCAGCTGTGGCTGGAGAGGATGCCGGGGTACTCCTCGGCCTCCAGGATGTCGAGCGCGCGCCCGGCCGCCTTGACGCTCATGTGGTCGAGCTCCAGCATCATGCCGCGCTGGATCATGCCCTTCAGGGCGTACTCGCCGAGCCTCGTCAGACCGCGGGTGTTGCACTTGGCGTCGGAGGTGTACGAGGGCACGCTCACCCCGACCGGCAGCTTCTCGGCCATCGCGGGCGGGGCGGCGGCGAGCCCGATCGGGTTGTCGTGCTGCGCGCCCGCGCACTTCTCGGTGGTCCAGAAGGTCCCCGTGGACAGGAACTGGCCGATGTTGACCGCCACGCCCGTCGTGCCGCTGTCGAACCGCACGCCGCACAGCGCGTTGTCGAACTTGTGGCACAGGAACATGCTGCGCACGCCGAGCGCGTACAGCTCGTCGAGGCCCTTGTCGATGTCCGCCTGGCCGCACTGCGCGATGTCGAGGATCTGCTTGCAGCCGAAGGGCTCCGAGGTCTCCACGCCGAGGACGACCGCGAGCTTGCCCTGCTCGATCACCGAGCGGGCCTGCTGGGCGCTGGTCACGATCCGGAACCAGCCCTTGCCGGGGCCGCCGTACATCCCGTCGACGTAGTCCTGCAGCTCGTACGTCCTGCGGGCCTCCAGACGGATCGCGGTCATCTCGTCACAGGTGCGGTCCCGGGGCAGCAGCGAGCAGATCAGGCCGTTGGTCACCAGGTCGTTGACGAGCACCCGCTGGCCGCCGCGCCAGGCGCGCTCCACCCAGGCGTAGTAGTTCTGCTGGTGGCTCAGGGAGTTGTTGGCGGGCCAGTCCTTGAACGTCGGCCAGCCGACCGGGTCGTGCTTGCCGTTGTCGCCGCCCGTGAGGTGCTCGAAGAGGGCGCCGGAGCCGTCCGGGTAGTGCTCGGGGCAGTCCTTCAGCGCGTCGGCGATGCCCGCGGTCGAGAACGTCTGGCCGCAGATCATCCGGCCGCCGAAGCCCTCGTTGGACATCAGGTGGTTGTGGGCGTCGACGAAGCCGCGCACCTTCCCCTGCGCGTCCGTGCCCGTGAACGGCGCTCCGGTGACGTTGATCTGCGAGTCGGCCGCGGGCCGGGAGGTGGGCTCCCACCAGGTGCCGCCGGCGTCCGCGGCGGGCACCGGAGCGGAGCCGAAGAGTACGGCCGCCAGGGCCAGGAAGAGCGCGAGGAGGGCGGATCTGCCGCCGGTCCCGCGCGTGATGGGTCGAGTCATGATCAGCGATGCCTCCGGACGGTGGGGGTGTACCGGGCGCCCCGAGGATCGCGGTGTCGAGGGAGTGAGTCAAGAGTCCGGGTCAAATGACCTGTTGGTGTTTGCGGAATCGTCTCCGATCGATCAACCCTCCATCAGGGAAACGAGTTGATCGGCCGTCAGATCGAGGTGCCCGTCCGCCACACGCGCGTCGCCGAGCACCAGGAACTGCAGCGTCAACCCGTCGATCGCCGCCGCCAGATACCGCGCGAGCACCTCGACCGGAACACGCGGCTCGACCCCCCGCGCCGCGCCGACCTGACCGATCAGCGCCGCCGCCGACGCCACGTACTGGTCGTACTGCGCGCGCGCCAGATGCTCGAACCCCGGCTCCCGCAGGGCGTACTGGGTCAGGTCGTACGTCAGCATGTGCTCGCCGGGATGCGACGTCACGTGGTCCCAGTACGTCTGCAGCGCCCCCCGCACGGTCTCCCGCAGCGTCGCCCCCGGCTCGACGGCGGACATCACCCGCGCCACGTAGTTCCCCGTGATCGTCTCGATAGCGGCTTCCAGGAGCGCCTGCTTCGACTCGAAGCAGTAGTGGAACACGCTCAGCGACACACCCGCCTCGGCGCAGATCGACCGCGTCGTCGTCCGCGCCACCCCGTCCCTGGTCATCGCCCTGATCGCCGCCTCGACCAGCTGCCTGCGTCGTTCGGCCGACGGCATCCGCGCCATGGTTCCTCCTCGCGTCCGGCGCACAGGGTAACCGCAGCCCCTGTGCCCTTCCCTCCGGCCGGCCCCGTCCGCGACGGGACCGGCGGAGCGCGGCGTCAGGGGGTGTACGGGGCGTCGGTGTGGCCGAGTTCGGTCATGGCCGGCTCCGTCACGCGGTACACGGCGGTACGGCGGATCGTCACGACGGCCGCCGGGTCGGAGTCCCCGCGCGTGAGGTACACGACGGTGGCCCGACGCGGCGCCGGCGACGAGACGACGATCGACTCCACGGGCGTACGGTCGCCCAGCGAGGCGGCGGCGACGGGCACCGGGGTTCCGGCGTCGTTCCGCCAGGTGACGAGGCCGTAGAACTTGCCCGTGCCACCGGTGGTGACCTTGACGGCGGCCACCGCGTCCTGCGCCGGATCGCCCGTCATGTCACCGATGCCGCACTGCGGCTGGAGCTCGATCACCACGCCGTCGCCCTCCCACCGGCCGTCGGTGAAGGCCACGGTCCCCTCCGGCGCGTCCGGGAAGCGGAACGTCGACGTCTGCAGCTGGGCGCTGCGCAGCCCGTCACAGGTCAGCGCGCCCGCCGAGGTGTCCTTGCCCGGCTTCGTCGGCTTCTTCGACGGCTTCTTCGTGGGCTTCTTCGAGGCGGACGGCGCCGGCTTGGCCGATTCCGTTCCCCCACCCCTGCCCGGAGCCTTCGACGAGGTCGCGGTCCCGCCCGGCTTGGGGTTCACCCCCGCACCGCCGCCCGTGTCCTGGCAGCCCACCGTGACCGATGCCAGCGCCAGGGCCGTGACCAGCAACGTTCCCCGCGCCCGCCAGCTTCTCTTCCCGTTCACCGCAGGACCCCCTTTGTGTCCGTTCGCGCCGTCCGTCCACCGTCCGGCAGGGCCGAAGACGCGTCGTTCCGCACCGCGGTTGCGGGTGCGGGGCAGGAGGGTGAGGAGAAGCGCCATGGCCTGTACTCGCCCTCGCGGCTCGCGAGAATAAGGCTTCCCGTCGTCCCGCCTCCCGAAGAGCCGCCGTGACCGTCAGCACCACCGCACACCCGTCCACCGACCCGGCGGGGATACGCGCCGATCGGCGACGGCCCGTCGAGTCGGTGGCCGCCCCCCGGCGCCTCCTCGCCGGGCGGCGCCCCTTCGAACTGGCCGACCTGCGGCGGCTGAACCGCGAGGCCGCGGCACGCGCCCGGGCCGAGAACCGGGAGCTCCACGCGGAACACCTGGCCGCCCTGACGGACGCCGAACGCGAGGCGCGGGCCGAGGCCGACCTGCGGCGGGCCGCCTTCGGCGAGACGGCGGAGCGCCTCCTCGCCCTCCGCGCCGAATTGGCCGCCCACGTCGACGCCCACGGCGACCTGGGCCTCATGGAGCGCCGAACCCGCTCCCGAGCCCCGCGCCCGCTACCGGCCGGCCCCGCGGTGATCCCGCACCCGCGCCCGCCGGGGGCCGGGCCGAAGGCGCCCGGGGGCGCCCGTGGCGGCGAAGGCCCCCGTGGCACCGAGCGGCTCGACGGTGGTGAGCACGCACGCGGTGGTGAGCACGCCCATGACGGCGCGTGCGCCCACGAGGTCCGACCGCGGCACACCGGGGGCGGTGCGCCGTGGGCGGTGGCGGTCGTGGCGGCGCTCCTCGTCGCGGCCGGGGCGACGCGGCGCTCGCGCGGCGAAGGAACGGACGCGCCCACCGAGTGAACCGCCGCACCGGGTGAACGCACCGAGCGAACCGCGTCCCCCGTGACACGACTCAGCCTTGCCCCGGCTCCCGGGGCGTGTCCAGGACCTCGCGGAGTGCCGCGACCGCGTGGGCGCGGTGGGTGTCGAGGTGGTGGACGACGGTGTCGATGTCGCCCCGGTGGAGGGCGGTGAGGACGGCGCGGTGCTCGTGGACGGCCTGTTCGCGGTGCGGGGTGTCGGTGTAGTAGAGGGAGCGGTAGGCGTCGGTGGAGTCCCAGAGGGTGGTGACGAGGCGGACGAGGCGGGGCATGCCGGAGGCCTCGATGAGGGTGAAGTGGAAGCGGCGGTTGGCCGCGGCCATGCCGGGGACGTCGCCGGCGTCGGCGGCGCGTTCCACCTCCTCCTGGGCGTGTTCGAGCGCGGCGAGGGTGCCGTCGGGCATGCGGCGCGCGGCGCTGCGTACCGCCTCCGTCTCCAGGAGTTCGCGGATCCGGTAGATCTCCTCCAGGTCGGAGAGGGAGAGTTCGGCGACGAAGTAGCCCCGGTGTATGTGGTGGACGACGAGGCCCTCGGCCTCCAGGGCCTTCAGGGCTTCGCGCAGGGGGACGCGGCTCACCTCGAAGCGGGCCGCGAGGGCGTCCTGGACGATCTGGTCGCCCGGCCTGAGCTCTCCGGTGGTGATGGCGCGCCGCAGTTCCTCCAGGACGAACTGCTGGGCGGTCTGCGGCCGCCGTTTCTGCACCGCGCTGCTCATCGCCTGTGACCTTCCGTTCCTTCGTGTCGCCACCGGCGGTGCCCGCCGCCGGTGGCGCCCATCTTCCTACGGATCAGGGCGTGCGCGCGGGTCGTCCCAGCGTGGCGAGCAGGTCGTCGGTGTGCTCGCCGAGGCGTGGGGGAGCGGCGCGGTAGGACGGCGGGGTGGCGTCGAGCCGGATGGGGTTGACGACCTGCCCGGGGCCGGCCGCGGCCTCGGGCACCCGCGGGGCGAGCCCCAGGCGGTCGGCGAGGTCGAAGGCGGCGGCGAGGTCGTTGATGGGGCCGCAGGGCACGCCGGCCGCGGCGAGTTCCTCGAACCAGTCGTCGGCGGTACGGGTGGCGAGCGGCGCGGCCAGGGCCGTGACCAGGTCCTCGCGGTGGGCGACCCGGGCCGTGTTGGTGGCGAACCGGGGGTCGTCGGCGAGCTCCGGCCGGCCGATCCGGTCGCAGAGGTTCCGGAACTGCCGGTCGTTGCCGACGGCGAGGACCAGCGGCCGGTCCCGGGCCTCGAAGACCTCGTACGGGGCGATGCTCGGGTGCCGGTTGCCCATCGCGCGCGGCACGACGCCGGCCCCGAGGTGGGCGGCGGCCTGGTTGGTGAGCGCGGACAGGAGGGAGGTGAGGAGGGAGACCTCGACGCGCTGCCCCTGGCCGGTGAGGTCCCGGTGGCGGAGGGCGGCGAGGACGCCGAGGCCCGCGTGGAGGCCGGTGATGACGTCGACGAGGGCGACGCCCGCCTTGGTGCCGGGGCCGCCCGGTTCGCCGGTCACGCTCATGAGGCCGCCCATGGCCTGCACGAGCAGGTCGTAGCCGGGGAGCCGGGCCCCCTCGGCGGTGCCGAAGCCGGTCACGGAGCAGTACACGAGCCCGGGGTTGGACTTGCGTACGTCCTCGTATCCGAGGCCCAGCCGCTCCATCGTGCCGGGGCGGAAGTTCTCCACCAGGACGTCCGCCCCGTCCACGATCGCGCGGGCCGCCGCGAGGTCCTCGGGGTCGGCCAGGTCGAGGGAGACGGAGCGCTTGTTCCGGTTCACCCCGAGGAAGTAGGTGGCCTCGCCGGCGGCGAACGGCGGCCCCCACGCGCGCGTGTCGTCGCCGGAGCCCGGCCGCTCGATCTTGATCACGTCCGCGCCCAGGTCGGCGAGGAGCATCGTCATGTACGGCCCGGCGAGCACGCGGCCGAAGTCGGCGACGACGATCCCGGACAGGGCGCCGCCCTCCGTCGTCCCCGGGGTGCCCGGCTGGTCTGCGCGCATGCGGCGTTCCCTCGCTCTCACTGGTGACGCGATGTCGATCCGGAGATTGGATCCAATCGGGACCGTACGGGCCGGATACGGGATTCTCAATACTGGATCCAATATCCGATCGGGCGCTACGCTTCGGCTCGCCGAGTTGCCACAGTCGCCAGGAGGCCGTCCGTGAAGTCGCCGTCCACCCCCGTCCACCCCTTCGACCTGCTCGCCGTCGACGGACTGCTGACCGACGAGGAGCGCGAGATCCGGAACACCGTCCGCGCCGTCGCCGACCGCGAACTGCGGCCGCACGTCGCCGGCTGGTTCGAGAAGGGCGAGATCCCGGCCCGCGAGCTCGCCCGCACCCTCGGCGCCACCGGCGTGCTCGGCATGCACCTGGAGGGCTACGGCTGCGCGGGCACCAACTCCGTGGCGTACGGCCTCGCCTGCCTGGAACTGGAGGCCGTCGACTCCGGCCTCCGCTCCCTCGTCTCCGTCCAGGGCTCCCTCGCCATGTACGCCATCTGGAAGTACGGCTCCGAGGACCAGAAGCAGCGGTGGCTGCCGAAGATGGCGGCCGGCGAGTACATCGGCTGCTTCGGCCTCACCGAGCCCGACGCGGGCTCCGACCCGGGCGCCATGCGGACCAACGCCAAGCGGGACGGCTCCGACTGGGTCCTCAACGGCACCAAGATGTGGATCACCAACGGCTCCGTCGCCGACGTCGCCGTCGTCTGGGCCCGCACCGAGGACGGCGTCCGGGGCTTCCTCGTCCCGGCCGGCACCCCCGGCTTCAGCGCCCCCGAGATCAAGATGAAGCTCTCCCTGCGCGCGAGCGTCACCAGCGAACTCGTCTTCGAGGACGTGCGCCTGCCCGCCGACGCGATGCTGCCGGAGGCCCGCGGCCTCTCCGGTCCGCTCGGCTGCCTCAACGAGGCCCGCTTCGGCATCGTCTTCGGCGCGCTCGGCGCCGCCCGCGACTGCCTGGAGACCGCGATCTCCTACGCCCGCGACCGGGTCGTCTTCGCCCGTTCCCTCGCCTCGTACCAGCTCACGCAGCAGAAGCTCGCCGACATGTCCGTCGAACTCGGCAAGGGCATGCTGCTCGCCCTCCACCTGGGCCGGCTCAAGGACGCGGGCGCGCTCACCGCCGAGCAGGTCAGCGTCGGCAAGCTCAACAACGTCCGCGAGGCCATCGCCATCGCCCGCGAGTGCCGCACGATCCTGGGCGCCAACGGCATCACCCTGGAGTACCCGGTGCTGCGCCACGCCAACAACCTGGAGTCGGTGCTCACCTACGAGGGCACGAGCGAGGTCCACTCCCTGGTCATCGGCAAGGCGCTCACCGGCGAGCAGGCCTTCCGCTGACCTTCCGCCGCCCGCTGACCTTCCTCCGTCCGGCGGCGGTCAGCCGGCCGTCACCCGGTCGACGAACGCGTCCAGGTTGCCCGTCAGACGGGCGACCTGCTCGTCGACGGTGAGGGACTCCTCGTGGCGCCGGCCGCGCAGCTTCGGCTGCCGCCGGCCCCGGACGTACAGCGAACAGGCCAGGTCGGCACAGAGGTAGATGCCGACCGTGTTCCCCTCGCGGCCGCGGCTCCCGGCCAGCGGCGCCACCAGGAGCGTGACGCCCGACGACGCGTGCCCCGTCAGGCAGACCTGGCACATGCTCGACTTCACGGCGCTGGTCCGCCCGGTCGCGGGCACCCGCAGGGTCACGCCGAGCGGGCCGTCCTCGCGGGGGAGCACCAGATGCGCGCGGAGCGGCGCGCCCGGGTCCACCCACCCGAGGAAGTCCAGGTCCTCCCAGGGGAGTTCGGCGAAGTCGAGCGGCAGCTTGAGGCGGGCCGCCTCGCCCTTGGTGCAGTTCACGAAGGACGCGCGGATCTCTTTGTCGGTCAGTGGTTCCACTCGGTGGACCGTACACGGACCCGACCCGGCGGGCACCCGAATAAGGCGCGCCGCCGGCTCAGGCGACCCAGTCCGGCAGGGCCGGGTCGACGAAGCCGCCCGGCGCCCCGTCGAGGGCGGCCGCGAGCCGTTCGGCCGCCGGTTCGTACACGTCCTCCGGGAGCGTGTACGGGATGCGCAGCCGGTGCTCGTGCGTGCCGGGGTCGACGCCGAACCGCGCGCCGCCCTCCAC
Organism: Streptomyces sp. NPDC093089; assembly: GCF_044754405.1. Classification (NCBI taxonomy): domain Bacteria; kingdom Bacillati; phylum Actinomycetota; class Actinomycetes; order Kitasatosporales; family Streptomycetaceae; genus Streptomyces; species Streptomyces sp. NPDC093089. The sequence goes on along the minus strand of NZ_JBIVPA010000008.1, from coordinate 358,766 downwards.
CCGGACGCCGTGCCGCAGGGCCCGGGCGGCGAGTGAGGAGGAGACCGGGCGGCCCAGGTCGATCCACAGGCACATGCCGCCGGGCGGCACCGTCCAGCGCCACTCCGGAACGTGCCGGGCGAGCGCCGCGCTCAGCGCGGAGCGCCGCCGCCGCAGCTCCTCGACGCGCTGCGGGAGGATCACGTCGAGGCGGTCGATGAGGGAGACGGCCACCAGCTGGTCCAGGACGGAGCCGGACAGGTCGGCGGTGATCCTGACCCGGGCCAGCTCGGTCACGACCCGGGCCGAGGCCCGCACCCAGCCGACCCGCAGCCCGCCCCAGCAGCTCTTGCTGAGCGAGCCGACGGAGACGATCTGCTCCCCGTCGCCCCCTCCGGCCGTCGCGGCGAACGGCGCCGGGGCGGGCACGTCCAGGGCCATGTCGGTGAGCGTCTCGTCCACCACGAGCCAGGTCCCGGTGGCCCGCGCGGCCCGTGCCAGCTCCCGGCGCTGCTCCTGCGGCATGAGGTGGCCGGTCGGGTTGTGGAAGTCGGGGATCAGATAGGCCAGGCGCGGCGCGGTCTGCCGGAGCGCCGCGTCGACGAGCCCGGTGTCCCAGCCGTTCTCGGTCACCGGTACCGGGGTCACCCGGAGCATGCGGCCCCGCATGGCGTCGAGGGCGTTCGTGTACGAGGGGTTCTCGGCCAGCACCCGGTCGCCGGCCCGGCCGAGGAGCGTGAGGACCAGCGACAGCGCCTGCTGCGCGCCCGTGGTGACGAGGATCTGCTCGGGGCGGGTCGGCAGGCCGCGGGCCGTGTAGCGCCGGGCGACGGCCGCACGCAGGGCGGGCAGCCCGTACGGGTGGTAGCCCTGGGAGCCGGCGTAGCGGGGCAGTTCGAGGGCGGCGGCCGCCAGCGCGGCGGCCAGTTCCTCCGCGGGGGCCTGCGGCGCGGCGAGGGCCAGGTCGATGGTCGAGCCGGTCTCGTCGTGGAAGGCGCCGAGGGCCGTCGGCGCCTGCCCGTCGGGCATCGCGGTCCAGGTGCCCGCCCCCCGGCGGCTGTGCGCGTACCCGCTCTCCCGGAGCAGGTCGTACGCCCCCGTCACGGTCGTCCGGCTCACCTGGAGCACCGTCGCGAGCTCCCGCTCGGCCGGCAGCCGCAGGCGGAGCGCGACCCGCCCGTCGAGGAGCGCTTCGCGCACGGCCCGCGCGAGCTCCCGGTACCCGAACCGGCCCTCGGGCGGCGGGGTGAGGAGCGACGCGAGCTGGCGGCCCGTCAGGGTCCGGTCCACTGTGTGGACCACGCGTGCCACTGCCATGCCAATCACTCCTTATTGGCTCTGCTGTCCAGGCCAATAAGAGTACAGACTCCTGTCCAGTGGCCTGGTGGTCACGTCATCGAGGGAAGGAGACGACCGATGTCCGGACACTTCACCGACCGCGACGAGCGGATGTGGCAGCTGCGAGCGGAGGAGCGGGCGACCCGGCCCCTGCCCGTCGGGGCCTGGCTCCGGAGCCTGCGCACCTCCGTGGCGCGCGGCGCGGCGGGACGCGCCGAGGCGGCGCGCATCGCCGTCCGGCGCCCCGCCGTTCCACCCGCCGCCTGCGAACAGGCGTGACCGGAGGGTCGCCCGGCGGGCCCGCCGACGCGTTCCCCCGGGCGGGCGACGCGTTCCCCCGGGCGGGCGGCCGGGTCGTCGTCGGCGTCAGCGGTTCGCTCGCCTCGCTCGCCGCCCTCCGGCACGCGACCGCCGTCGCCCGGCGCGACGGCGTACCGCTGCTCGCCGTGCTCGCCTGGGAGCCCCCGGAGGGCGAGGCGCTGCACGCCCGGATGCCCGACCGCGCGTGGGCGCGCCTGTGGGCGGAGGACGCCCGGCGGCGACTGGAGGACGCCGTCCTCGACGGCCTCGGGCACGTCCCCGCGGACGTGGCCTTCGACGGCCGGGCCGTCAGGGGCGCCCCGGCCGACGTGCTCCGCGCGCTGGCCGGCCGCCCCCGCGATCTGCTGGTCGTCGGCACCGCGCCGCGCCGCGGCCGGCTGTCCCGGCTGCGCCGTCGTCCGGTCCTGCGGGCGGTCCTCGACCGTGCTGCCTGCCCGGTGCTGACGGTTCCCGGCCCGGCCCTGCTCCCGGGCGAGGCCCGCGTCCTGCGCCGGAACGCGCGTACCTCCGCGCCGGACGGTGCCGGGGCGGAGGTACGGGGCCGGGCTGCGGGGTCCCTCGTCATCCCGGAAGGCGGCCGCCGGCCGTGCGGCCCCGGCCCGCAGGCCGGGGACGCGGCCTGACGGACCCGGCCGACCGCACGGTCAGACGACGGTTCCCGGACCCGGCGCGGGCACGGAGGCCGAAGCCGGCGAGGAGGTCGACGGGGAGAGCGACGACAGGGAGGACAGCGGCGCCGCCGACTGCGCGGCCGAGGACGAGCCCGGCCCGCCGGGCGACTGATCCGCCGACTGGCTCGTCAGGCCGGCCGACCCGTCCGTGGCGGGCCCTGAGTCAGGGCCCGTGGAATCACCCGACGGCGAACTACCGGTGGGACTCGACGTGTCGGAAGGCGTCGCCGACGGCGTCGTCGGTGTGGGTGTGGGTGTGGGTGTGGGGGTGGGAGTCGGGGTCGGGGTCGGGGTCGGGGAAAGCGTCGAGGGGCACGGCGACGGGGTGACTCCGTTGACCGGCGTCGGGGTCTGCGTGCCCGTCACCGTCACGCAGGGCAGCGGCGACGACGGGGAGACCGACGGCGACGAGCTGGACGTGGACGGCGAGGCCGTCGGGGACAGCGTGTGCGGCGGGGGAGGCGGCGGCGTGGGCTTGTCGTGCCGGCCCGTGTCGCCGTGCTGACGCGCGAACCAGCCGTCGTCCTCGGGGTCGTACACGATGAACACGTTCACGACGGTCACCGACGGCGCCACCACGACCACCTGGGAGGAGTTGTACCCCTGCCAGGGCGTGCCCGTCGTGCGCGGCTGCTTCTGCGCCACCGGGTCCGTCAGCGGGTTGCCGCAGGCGCAGCGCACCCGGGGCACCCCGCGGCCGTCGACCATGACCGCGGTACCGGCCTGCAGCACCGCCTGGTAGGAGGTGGCCGAGCCGTCCCGGAAGCCGTGGTTCGTCACCCGGGTGTCGACCCGGAGCTGAAGCGGGGTCAGGGAGCGCAGGAAGCCGGGGACCTCGTTCGCCTGGATGCCCGCGACCGAGGCGAAGGCCGCGTTCTTGGCGGGCTCGGCGGAGAGGTACCGCACCTGCTGCTCCACGTTGCAGCTGGAGATCGACTGCGTCCCCCCGTAGAGGCCCGGCGTCGAGCCCCGCACCTCGGGCGTGGTCGACGCGGTACGGGGCGGCAGCGAGGCCGGCGACGCGGAGGCGTCGGAGGCGCGGGCCGTCGAGCGCGTGAAGGGGTCGGGGCCGGACGCGGCCGCGTTCTGCAGGAAGACCTCGCCGCCGCCGGAACCGGCCTGGCTGCCGCTGTCGTCGGGGCGGTTGGTGAGGACGACCGCGAGCGCGGCGACCGCGACGACGACCGCGGTGACCGAGGCGACCTTCGGGACGGAACGCCACCAGGGGCTCTTGCCGCCGCCACCGTCGGAGCCGGCGTCACCGGTCCCGCCGGGACCCGCTCCGCCTCCGCTCGAACCGCCCCCGGAACCGCCCCCGGAACCGCCGTGCGGCGGGCCGGGGGGCGGCGGGGGTCCGCCGGCCCCGGGGCGTGTGCTCGGGCCCGAGAGGGGGCCGGAGGGGGGACCTGTGGGTGGGACCGACGGCGGGCCGGACGGGGGGCCGGACGGTGGGTGGGAAGTCACTTTTTTCCCTTTCTTCCGTTCCGGGGCCATTGTGTGCGCCGACCGGGGCTTGAACGCAAGCGGAAGCGTCACCCTCCGCGAAAGGAGCAGCTCCCGCGCCCGCACGGCACCCGGCCCTCCGGTCCGCCGACGGCCCCCGGCCCTCCGGTCCGCCGACGGGCCCGTCCCCTCCGGTCCGCCGACGGCGCCCGTCCCCTCCGGTCCGCAAGCGGACGGCCGCCACCGGTACTAGCGTGGTCAGGGTGAGCAGTCGGCTCCCCACCTCCACGCGGCCCGCCGCGTCCACCGGGCTCGGCGCACGCATCGCGCTCCAGGCCCTGGTGGCCGTGGTCGCCGGTTACGCGGCGATGGCCGTCACCGCCGGGCTCGGCCTCTGGGCCGCGGGCGCCGCGGACCTGCCCGGCGGCTTCACCGCCGTCCTCGCCGCGGTCGTCGTCATGGCGGCGGGCGGCAAGGTCGAACTCGCCGGCGACGCCGGCTCCCTCGCCGGCACCCAGGCCGAACTGACCGCCATGCCCCTCACCGTCACCCTGGTGGGCGCCCTGGTCACCGGCTTCTGCTTCCTGCGCCCGCTGCGCCACCACGCCGTGGCCGGCACCCGCGAACTCCTGCTCCGCGCGGCGAGCACCGTACTCCTGTGGCTGATCGCCCTCGCCGGACTCTCCGCCCTCGCCCGGCACGACTTCCGGATCACCATCGGAGGCGGCGGCGACGAGGAAGGTTCCCTCACCGACCTCTTCGGCGACCTGCTCGACGCCGTGAACCCCACCGTCGGCTTCCGCACCGATCTCGGCCCCACCCTCTTCTACGGGCTCCTGTGGATCCTCGGCGTCCTCGCCGTCGCCCTCCTCGTCTCCCGCAGGACCCCCCTGCCGCCACGGCTCGTCCGCTACCACGAACCCGTCCGGCCCGCGGCCTCCGCGATGCTCCTCCTGCTCCTCGCGTACGTGGCCGTGGGCCTGGTCATCGGGATCGTCGTCGCCGCGACGAAGGGCCACGCCGCGGAGACCCTCGCCGTCCTCCTGCTCGGCCTGCCCAACGTGTCCTGGCTCGCCCTCGGCGTCGGCATCGGCGGCTCCTGGGAAGGCAAGGTCGAGGGCCCCTTCGGCCTGCCCATGCCGCAGGTCCTCGACGCCGTCCTGCGCGGCAACGGCGACAGCTCCGACCTCTCGACCGTCGACCTCTCCGCACTCGCCGAACAGGACGCCCGCGCCTGGTGGCTGCTGCCCATCGCCGCCGTCCTCCTCCTCGCCGCGGCCTTCGCGGCCGCCGTACGCTCCCCGGCCCGCATCCGGCTCTGGCAGCACTCCCTGCACCTGGGCGTCGCCTTCGCGCTGACCATGCTCGTCGTCATGCCCCTCACCCTGGTCGAAGCCCGCTTCGGCCTCTCGATCCTGGGCATCGGAGACCTGGACTCGCTCGGCGGAGAGGTCGTGCTGCGCCCGGACATCTGGAAGACGGTCGGCCTCGCCCTCCTCTGGGGCCTGGTCTTCGGCTTCCTCGGCGGCCTGCTGGCCTCCCGCGTCCACCGGAAGGGCGAGGTCGAGCAGCCCCCGACGAAGTGACGACGGCGGTCTCCGACGACGAAGTGACGACGCAGCCCCCGACGAAGTGACGACGGCGGTCTCCGACGACGAAGTGACGACGCCGTCCCCGACGAAGTGACGACGCCGCTCACAGCTCCCGGAACACCGGCCGCGCCCACGCGGGCGGCTCCGGAGGCGGGCCGAGGACCCGGGGGCTGCTCGGCACCGCGGGACCCGTCGCGCCGGCGGTCAGCGCGGCCCGCAGCTCGGCGACGAACTCCAGGCAGGTCCCGTACCGCTCCTCGGGCGTCTTCGCCAGCGCCTTCGCGAACACCGCGTCCGCCGCCTCGGGCAGCCCGGGGCGCACCTCGGAGAGCGGCGGCGGCGGATCGTACTGCTGCGCCCAGAGCACGGCCCAGTCGGTCTCGCGGCGGAACGGCGGCGCGCCCACCAGGGTCTCGAACACCACGCACGCGAGGCTGTACACGTCACAGCGGCCGTCGACCGGCTTGCCGGAGATCTGCTCCGGCGCCACGTAGTCCAGCGTGCCGACGAACTCGCCGACCGTCGTGAAGCCGGTCAGCGACAGCGACTTCTTCGTCAGCCCGAAGTCCGTGAGGTACACGTGCTCCGGATGGTCGCGGTCGGTGCCCTCGGCCACCAGGATGTTGCCCGGCTTCACGTCCCGGTGCACCAGGTCGTGCGCGTGCGCCGCGTCCAGGGCGGAGGCGACCTGGAGGGCGATCCGGCAGGCGGTCACGGGGGGCAGCGGCCCCTCGCGGTCGAGGAGAGCCACCAGGTCCTGCCCGGCCACGTACCGCATCGCGATGTACAGCACGCCCTCCGTCTCGCCCGCCTCGAAGACCGGCACGATGTGCGGGTGGTCGATCGAGGCGGCGACCCGCGACTCGTGCGCGAAGCGCTTGCGGAACGTGTCGTTGCGGGCCAGCTCGGGGGCGAGCAGCTTCAGCGCCACCGTCCGGTCGAGCCGCAGGTCCCGCGCCCGGTACACGACGGCCATGCCGCCGCGCCCGATCTCGCCCTCCACGCGGTAGCCCGCGATCTCCTTGCCGAGCAGCCCCGAGGCCCGGCCCGCCGGAAGCCCGGCGTCACTGCGCGCGCCGCCCGCCATCAGCCCTCACCCGCCGTCCCGGGCGGCCGCACCACCTGGGTCGGCGGCGGCCCGGCCGCCACCGCCGGGTCGACCTGGGGCACCACCTGCGTCGGCTCGTACCCGACCGGAGCGGCGCCGGCCCGCTCGCCCTCGCGCCCGGCCGCCGGGGGCGTGTCCGCGGGCGGCTCCGGAGGCTGCTCAGGGGGCGGCGGTTCCGAGGCGTGCGACTCCTGCGCCGCCGCCGAGGGCGCCGCCGAGCTCGCGTACGTACTCAGGCCGAGCCCGTCGCAGTACACCCAGCGCTCGTGCTCCGCGTCGTACAGCCACACCGACTCCCCGTCGACGACCATGCCCACGCGCAGGCCGCGGGTCCGCAGCCGGAAGTTCTCGCCGTCCAGGCGCCCCGCGCCCAGTTCCTCCGCTGCCCGCCGGTACCGGCCGAGCGCGTCCTCCGCGCGGGCGATCAGCGGTCGTGGATCGGCGGTCCTGGTCAGCGGCCGGCCGGCCGCCGGAGGGTCGCCCGGCACACTGACCAGCAGGCGCGCGTCGACCCATGCCGTCCAGCCGTTGGAGCACAGCACCCGCCCCCAGTCACCCGCCCGCTCCTCCAGGCGCACCGGCAGGAAGGCGTCGAGGGGCGACGTGGGGAGCCCCGGGTCGGGCGCCTCCCACGCGTCGAGCCCGTCGCGCGGCACGACGTGCGTCGGCCGGAAGTCCGGCACGTAGTCCGGCACGGGAAAGCTCACGGTTTCGCCTCCGTCGGGGGAGCGCTCACGGTCCTGCCTCCGTCACGGGAAAGCCCACAATCCTGCCTCCGTCAGGGGAAAGCTCACGGTCCTGTCTCCGTTACGCGAAAGCCCACGGCCTACCTCCGCATCACGACCGGCTCGTGGCGGCGCAGCAGCCGGGACACGACCAGAGCGAGGGCGAGACAGAGCACCACCAGCATGCCCATGTCGAACAGCCAGGCCTCCGCCGTGTGCTGCATCAGCGGGTCGGCGGTCTTCTCGCTCGGCGCGACCTTCCCGATGTCGATGGTCGCTCCCATGGCGGCGAACGCCCACCGCGACGGCACCAGCCAGGCCAGCTGCTCCAGGACGGGCGTGCCGCGCACGGTCAGGAGCGCGCCGCAGAACACCACCTGCACGATCGCGAGGAGGACGAGCAGCGGCATCGTCACCTCCTCCTTGCGCACGACCGCCGAGACGAGCAGACCGAGCATCATCGCCGTGAAGGCGAGCAGCGCCACGGCGAGCGTGATCTCCACGAGCGGGGGCATGAGGACGCCCTTGCCGTCGGGCACGTTCAGCGGCACGCCGATCAGCGCGACCAGGGTCAGGACCACGGCCTGCACGACCGTGATCAGGCCGAGGACCACGATCTTCGAGGCGAGATAGGCGGAACGGGACAGGCCGACGGCTCTCTCGCGCCGGTAGATCGAGCGTTCCTTGACCAGTTCCCGCACGGCGTTCGCCGCGCCGGTGAGGACCGCGCCCACGCAGAGGATGAGCAGGACGTTGAGCGTCGACTCCGGGTTGAGGCTGCCCTCGGACAACGCCCGGGCCATCGCCCCCATCACGAACGGCAGCGCGACCATGATGACGAGGAAGGTGCGGTCGGCGGCGAGCGCGGCCGAGTACCGGCGTACGAGCGTCCGCAGCTGGGAGCCCCAGCTCTGTGCCTTCGGCGGCGGGTCCGCCTCGGCGCCGGGCGGGGCGGCCGGGGCGCCCGGGCCCTCGGCGGGAACGGGGGTGGGTACGGGGACGTCCGGACGCGCCGTCGCGTCGGCGATGTACCGGCGGTGGAAGCGCGACGACCGGTACTGCCCGGCCCAGTCGCGGTCCCGCTCGTTCTCGAACGCCTCGAAGGCCTCGGGCCACTGGTCGAACCCGAAGAAGCCGAGGGTGTCGGCGGGCGGCCCGTAGTAGGCGACCCGGCCGCCGGGCGCCAGGACGAGCAGCCGGTCGCACACGTCCAGGCTGAGCACGCTGTGGGTGACCACGACGACGGTCCGCCCGTCGTCCGCGAGCCCGCGCAGCATGTGCATCACGGAGCGGTCCATGCCCGGGTCGAGGCCCGAGGTCGGTTCGTCGAGGAACAGCAGCGACGGCTTGGTCAGCAGTTCGAGGGCGACGCTCACCCGCTTGCGCTGGCCGCCGGAGAGACTGTGGATCGGCTGCTCGGCGCGCTCCACGAGACCGAGCTCCCGGATCACCTCGTCCACCCGGTCCTGCCGCTCGGCCCGCACCGTGTCCTCGGGGAAGCGCAGCTCGGCGGCGTATCCCAGGGCCCGGCGGACGGTGAGCTGGAGGTGCAGGATGTCGTCCTGCGGCACGAGCCCGATCCGCTGGCGCAGCTCGGCGTAGTCCCGGTACAGGTCGCGCCCGTCGTAGAACACCGTGCCCCGGTCGGCGGGCCGCTGCCCGGTGAGCGCGCCGAGCAGCGTCGACTTGCCCGCCCCGGACGGCCCGACCACCGCGAGCAGGGACTTCTCGCCCACGGGGAACGACACCTCGTCCAGGAGCGTCTTGCGCCCGTGGTCCACGGTGACGGCGAGCGACCGGACGTCGAGCGAGACCTCGCCGGTGTCCGTGAACTCGACCAGCTGCCCGCCGATCAGACAGAACGCGCACCGCCCGACGCCCACGATGTCGTCCGGCGTCACCCGCGCGTCCACCACCCGGCGGCCGTTGAGGAACGTGCCGTTGTGGCTGCCCAGGTCGTGGATCCAGTACGTGCCGTCCGGATGCGCCTGCAGCTCCGCGTGCCGTCGCGACACGATCAGGTCGGACACGACCACGTCGTTGTCCGGCGCCCGCCCGATGCGGATGCTGTGCGCCGGCAGCGGTCGCACGGACGTCGGCTGCCGGAACGTCCCGGTCGCGGCGGGGTACGACACGGACGAGGGCCGCGGCGGGTTCCCCGCCCCGGATACGGACAGGGGCACGGGTGCCGGCGTCGGGGGCGGTGCCGGTGCGGGCGTCGGGGGCAGGACCTCGGGCGCGACGGCGGGCCCGGGCTCCGCCAGGGGCGGGAGCGGCGCCGAGACGACCGGCTCGGGAGGAGGAACGGGGCGCGCGGCGGCAGCATCGGGGGCCTGGGCCTGGGCCTGGGCTGCGGGCGGCGGAGGGGGAGGGGGCAGGGGCGCGGGGGCCGGGGCGCCGGCCGAGAGCACCGCGCGCGGGCCATCCTCCGGATGCCCGAACCGTACGACCGTCCCGGGGCCGACCTCCTGGGGAAGGGTCACGCGCAGGCCGTCCGCGAACGTGCCGTTCGTACTGTCCTCGTCCGCGAGGATCCAGTGGCCGCCCGCGGCGCGGAGCACCGCGTGGTGCCAGGACGCCCGGGCGTCCGACAGCACGACATCGCTGGTGGGGTCGCGCCCGATGCGATAGACGCGGCTCGGACTCATGCGCGTCGCGTCCCCGTCGATGTCGAGGACCAAATCAGGCGCCGCGGGCGCGACGGGCCGCTCTCCCATGCGTGAATTTTATCCGCCGGTGCTGATCCCCGCCCGGGATGGAGGCGCCGGTAGGGTGGGCGTCCGCCGCGGACCGCGGCCCGGACCAAGGAGGAACCACCCGTGCCGAAAGGTGTCACCAGGAGGCGGCCCCTGACCCGCGCGGCACTCCTGAAGGCCGCCCTGGAGACCTTCGCCGAGCACGGCTTCCACGCGACGACGATCGAGCAGGTCTGCGAGCGCGCCGGCTACACGCGGGGCGCGTACTACTCGAACTTCGCCAGCAAGGAGGAGCTCTTCCTCGCGCTCTTCGACGAGCACAGCGACCGGACCGTACGGCGGCTGGCCGACGCGATCGACGCGCTGACCGCGGACGAGTACACCCTCGACCGGCTCGCGGAACTCGCCGCCCGCATCGAACCCGACGAGCGGGACTGGTACCTCGTCACCACCGAGTTCACCCTGCACGCCATCCGCGACCCGCAGGCCGCCTGGGTGCTCGCGCGCCACGACGAGCGGCTGCGGGCCGAGATCGCCCGCGGCCTCACCCTCGTGCTGCGCCGTGCGGGGCGCGAACTGACCGTGGACGCCGACCGGTTCGCCCGGCTCCTCATCGCCCTGCGGGAGGGCGGCCTCGCGCAGAGCTACGTGGAGCCGGCCGAGCTGCCGCCGGGCAGCCTGGAACGCCAGTTCCTCGCCCCGCTCCTGGAGGCGTCGACGCGGGAGATCCCCCGGCCGACGCCCGGTCAGTCGAAGAGGTCCGGGTCGGACGCGGTGATCTGATCCCACAGCGGGCGCGCCTGGAACCAGCCGGCCAGGTGACCGCCGACCTGCCCCCGGGTGAGCAGGGCGGTCTCACGGTCGATGAGTTGCGGGGTGCCCGCCGCCATCGCGAGGAGCTGCGCCTGGCAGGAGCGCTCCATGGTGACGAACCACCAGACGGCCTCGGCGACCGAGTGGCCCACCGTGAGCAGCCCGTGGTTCTTGAGGATGACCGCCTTGTGGTCGCCGAGCGCCTTGGCGACCCGCTCGCCCTCCTCGGTCTCGTTCACCACGCCCCGGTAGTCGTCGTAGATGCCGTGGTCCTCGAAGAAGGCGCAGGCGTCCTGGGTGATCGGGTCGAGCGGGATCCCCAGGCTGGAGAAGGCCTTGCCGTGCAGGGAGTGCGAGTGCGCGGCGGCGATCGCGTCGGGCCGGGCTGCGTGGACCCGGGAGTGGATGACGAACGCGGCCCGGTTCACCGGCCTGCGGCCCTCCAGGACGGTGCCCTCGTGGTCGACCAGGATCAGGTCGGACGCCTTGATCTGGCCGAAGCTCATCCCGAACGGGTTGACCCAGAAGGCGTTCGGGTCACCCGGGTCCCGGACGGTGATGTGCCCCGCGACCCCCTCCGAGAAGCCGAACCGCCCGAAGATCCGGAACCCCGCGGCCAGCTGCTCCTTCCGGTACCGGCGCTCCTCCTCGACGGAGTCGAAGGTGGGCGGCAGGGGCAGTTCCACCCCCTCGGGCAGCGGTCCTACGGCGGCGGCGAGCGCGGGCGGCACGGTACTCATGGCGGCTCCTCGTCGAGCGGGTCGGGCACGGCGCGCCAAAAGATACAGAGACGTATCCGATGCGACAACGGACCGAACCGGAGGCGGATGTCACGTGGACCTCGCGCGGACCGGGGATCTCGCACGGACCGGGCGCGTACTCAGGGGGCTTACGCGGACTTCGCGCGGCCCGGGGGGCCTCGCGCGGGCCGAGCGCGTACTCACGGGCACTTACGCGGACCTCGCGCGGGCCTCACGGGAACCTCACGCGCCCGGTGCCCCGAACCGCGCCAGGTAGTGCCAGACCCTCTTCACGTCCTGCGGGTCGTACCGTCCCGAACCGGCCGCCTCCTGCACCATCCTCGCGTCGAGCCACCCGTCGACCGCGATGCGGGCGCCGAGCTCCACGTACTCCGGCCCGCGGAAGTCCGGGTGCCGCCGCAACTCCTCGACCGAGACCCGGAAACCGCCGTGCCACTCGACGGCACAGGGCAGCCTCCGGGCGGCCGTCTCCACCTCCGTGCCCCGGTGGCTCGGGTCGAGGACCAGCGCCTCCACGTCCCTGCCGATCACCACCGGGCCGTGCACGTGCGCCTCGACGTAGTCGTCCAGCAGGTCCTGATCGTCCGCCTCGGCGAGCGCGACCAGGCGCATCCGGGCCGCGACGCCGAAGTCGGCGGGTTCCAGGAAGCTGTCCGGATAGCAGAAGGTCGCCCGTTCCAAGGCGCCCGCCGTCAGTCGCAGATGGGCCGAGCCGAAGCGGGGAGCGGCACCATAGGGGCGGCGGCGGAAGTCGAGGGCCCCGTAGACCGGGCGGGAATCCGCGGGCGCCTCGTCGTACGCACCGCCGAAGATGCGGCTCTCCCACCGGTGGCGGTCGCCGCCGGGGTGCGCCGTCAGCCCGCCGTTGCTGGTGCCGGTGACGAACTGCGAGCGGTAGACCCCGTCGTCCGCGAGCAGGTCGAGGAAGTGCGGGTGGAAGTTGAGCGTGACCCGCAGGCTCGGGTCGAGCGCCCCGCCGCTCGACCGTGCCGCCACGTGGGCGAGGGCCTGCCGGGCGGGGGAGTGGTCCGGGAGGATGTCGATCAGCGCCATCCGGGCAGTCTGCCGGGAGGGTGGGGCTTGCGGCACGGTGTTTTCGGTGGCTACGGTCGTGACCGAGGGAGATAGAAAGCGCTTTCCCCCGCCCTCTCGTTCCCCCGCAGCCCTCCCCGTACGGAGCTGGAGTCCCCGCGTGCCCACCGCCGACGTCCTGATCTACACCCGCACCACCGGCTACCGCCACGACTCGATCCCCGACGGCGCCGCGGCGCTCGCGGAGCTGGCGGCGGAGCTCGGCCGCCCCGCCGAGGTCACCGGGGATCCCGGCGCCTTCACCCCGGAGCGGCTCGCCGGGTGCGCCGTCGTCGTCCTGCTGTCCACCACGGGAAACGTCCTGACTCCCGAGGGCCGCCACGCCTTCGAGGCGTACCTCCGCGGCGGCGGCTCGCTCCTCGCCGTCCACGCCGCCGCGAACGCCGAACCCGACTGGCCCTTCTACGGCGAACTCCTCGGCACCCGCTTCGCCGGCCATCCGGAGATCCAGCCGGGCGCGGTCCTCGTCGACGACCCCACCCACCCGGCCACCGCGCCCCTCCCGCCCCGCTGGGCCTGGACGGACGAGTGGTACAACTTCACCTCCGACCCCCGCGCCACCCCGGATCCCGCAGTCCGCGTACGCGTCCTCGCCCGCGCCGACGAGACCACCTACCAGGGCGGCACCCACGGCGCCGACCACCCGCTCGTCTGGTGCCGCGACATCGACCGCGGCCGCGTCTTCTTCACCGCTCTCGGCCACGCGTCGGAGATGTACCGGGAGCCGCTCTTCCGCGCCCATCTGGCGGGCGCGCTGGAGTGGTTGACCGAGGGAGCGATCGACGGGGCCGCCGACGGGGTGGTCGACGGGCCGGCCGGTGAGCCGGCCCCCGACCTGCCGACTGACCGCCTCGCCGGCCCGGTGACGGGCTACCGACGGCCGATCTGCCCACCAGGCGACCGGGGCTGACCGGCCGATCGACCGGCGACCGGCCGGCCCGTGGACCGGCCGGCCCGTGGACCGGCCGGCCCGTGGACCGGCCGACCGGCGACCGGCCGACGGGTCGTCGGCCGGTGGGCGGGTGGGCCGGTCGCCGGTCTGCGGGCCGGTCCGCGGGGCGGCTTCCCCGCTGGTCGGCTTCTCAGGCCGACCGGTGGGTCGGGACTCCGCGCGGCCTCACGTCAGCGGGGGATGTCTGCGGTAGTCGCCGGGAGGGACGCCCAGGACGCGTTCGAAGGCGACGCTCAGGGCGCCTTCGGAGCCGTAGCCGACGGCGTGGGCGATGGAGGCGAGGGTGTCGCCGCTGCCGCGTAGGCGGCGGGCGGCGAGTTCGATGCGCCAGCGGGTGAGGTATTCGAGCGGGCCTTGGCCGACGGTGGCTTTGAAGCGGGCCGCGAGGGTGGAGCGGGAGACCGCGCAGGCGTGCGCGAGTTCGGCGACGGTCCAGGCGCGGGCCGGGTCGCGGTGCAGGGCGGCGAGGGCGGTGGCCGTCACGGGGTCGGCGAGGCCGGCCGGCCAGCCCGTGACGGCGTGCGGTTCGCGTGCGAGGTGCAGGCGCAGCACGTGGACGAGCATGACGACGGCGAGTTGCTCGGCCACGAGGCCGAAGGCCATCCGGCGGTCCGTGAGTTCCCGGTCGATCGCGGCGAGCGCCCACCGCACCGTCTCCGCGTGCGCGGTGTCGGCCGGGACGTGAATGACCGGGGGCAGCCGGTCGAGGAGCAGTTCCTGGGCCCGGGCACCGAAGGAGAACCGGCCCCCGACGAGGAGCGTGGCGTCGCCCGTACCCACCCGGGCGACGCCGTCCTCGGCGCGGGCGAAGAGGGGCGCGGCGGGCACGGGCACGGCCTCCGGGTCGCTGCGGAGGGTGAAGGGCAGCCGGTGGGCGAGCAGATGGCAGTCGCCCTCCGCCAGGGCGACCGGCGCGTCGAGTCCGTCGACCTCCAGGAGGCAGGAGCCGCGCCGGACCGCGCTGAACTTGACGCCGTCGGGGGCCCCGAAGCGCACGGCCCACCGCCCTCCGGCCGCCAGCCCGGCGGACAGGTGCCCGCGGGTCTCCAGGAGTGTCAGCACACCTTCGAGAGGATCCATGCCCCTCCTTCGGACGCTCGCTCAAGGAACCGGGACTTTCGATGACAGGACGTCCGATCGGCGCGGCCTGGCGTGGCGGTATGACGACGAACCGCCCGGCCGGAAGGCCCTCGACCGCACCCGCTGCCCTGTCCTCCCCTCCTCTCCCTCTACCGTTTCCCCCTCACCTGCCTCCGCCGCATCCGCCGCCGCGGCCTCCTCGGGCGCCTCCCCGCGGCCCGCCTCCGGATCCGCTCTCCTGACCACGCCCTTCACCGGTCGCGTCGACGCGCGGGTGGTGGTCGAAGGCGTCGACCTCACCGGTCGGCGTGCCGTCGTCACCGGTGGAGGGTCGGGGATCGGGGCCGAGACCGTCCGGGCGCTGGCCGCCGCAGGCGCGGAGGTCACCGTCGCCACGCGGCGCGTGGAGTCCGCGGAGCCGCTCGTCCGGTAGTGGGGCGGGGTCCGGGGCGCGGGCCGGGTCCGCGCCGTGGCGCTCGACCTGTCCGACCCGGCCTCGGTCGACGGGTTCGCGCGGGCGTGGGACGGACCGCTCGACGTCCTCGTCGCGAACGCCGGGGCCATGGCCCTGCCCACCCGCGTCCTGACTCCGGCCGGCTGGAG
Source organism: Streptomyces sp. NPDC093089 (assembly GCF_044754405.1). Classification (NCBI taxonomy): domain Bacteria; kingdom Bacillati; phylum Actinomycetota; class Actinomycetes; order Kitasatosporales; family Streptomycetaceae; genus Streptomyces; species Streptomyces sp. NPDC093089. The sequence continues at coordinate 343,592 of NZ_JBIVPA010000008.1, read as the reverse complement.
TCGCAGCTGGTGACCAACCGCCTGGGCGCTTCGCCCTCGCCGCGGGCCTGCACGCGGCGCTGCGCGCCTCCGGCGCGGCTCGGGTCGTGATCGTCAGCTCGGGCGCCCACCGGACCGCGCCCTTCGACTTCGAGGCCCCGCACTTCGACCGGCTGCCGTACGACCCCTGGGTGGCCCACGGGCAGTCCAAGACGGCGGGCGTCCTGTTCGCCGTCGGTGCCCGGCGCCGGGCGGCCGACGGCATCACGGCCAACGCGCTCAACCCCGGATTCGTCCTCACCGGTCTGCAGCGCCACCTCGACGACGCCACGCTGCGCACGTTCGGGGTGATGGACGAGGAGGGGAACCTGACGCCCCCACCGTTCTACAAGACCCCCGCCCAGGGGGCCGCGACCTCCGTCCTGCTCGCCGCCTCGCCCCTCCTGCACGGCGTCACCGGCCGCTACTTCGAGGACGAGCAGGAGGCCGGGGTCGTACGGGGCGACGAGGGCCGCCCCGGCGGTGTCGCCGCCCACGCCCTCGACCCCGAGGCGGCCGACCGGCTCTGGGAGTACGGCTCCGCCACGCTCGCACGCACCTGAGCCGAGGGGCCCGGGCTCGGACAGGGATCGGTAAGGCCCCGGGGCGGGCGGGGACGGGCAAGGCCCGAGGTGGGGCAGGGTCCGGTCCCGGCCGCCGACCAGGAACCAACCCCTTGCATTTACCCGCGCCTGCAATTATTGTCTACGGAAGTAAGGCGCGCTTGCACCTAAAAGTTCAGGTGTGGCGTACGCGCAACCGGTGGGTCACCCCTTCCACCCGGCGCCCCGGCTCGTTCGCAGCGGCCGTCGCGCCCCGTGGGCCCACCCTCACCCGTAAAGGCACAGTCATGTCGCTCAAGGAAATCCTCCCCGGCCGCCTCGGCTTCGGCACCGCCCCGCTCGGCAACATGTTCCGCGCGATCCCCGACGAGGAGGCCCGCGCCACCGTCGAGGCGGCGTGGGACCAGGGCATCCGCTTCTTCGACACCGCTCCGTTCTACGGTGCGGGCCTGGCCGAGACCCGGCTCGGTGAGGTGCTGTCCGCGAAGCCGCGCGACTCCTACGTCCTGTCGACCAAGGTCGGGCGCGTCATCCTCGACGAGCACGAGACCGCCGCCCGCGACCTGGGCGAGAAGGGCGGCCTGTTCGAGCACGGCAACCCGAACAAGATCGTCCATGAGTGGACGGCCGAGGCCACCGAGCGCTCCGTCGAGGACAGCCTCAAGCGTCTGGGCACCGACCGGCTGGACATCGTCTGGGTCCACGACATCGCCCAGGACTTCCACGGCGACCAGTGGCTGGCGAAGTTCGAGGAAGCCCGTACCGGCGCCTTCCGCGTCCTGTCCCGCCTCCGCGACGAGGGCGTCATCAAGGCCTGGGGCCTCGGCGTCAACAAGACGGAGCCGATCGAGCTGACCCTCGCGCTCGACGAGCCGCGCCCCGACGGCTTCCTGCTCGCCGGCCGCTACACCCTCCTCGACCACGGCCACGCCCTCCAGCGCCTCCTGCCCATGGCCCAGGAGCAGGGCGTCGACATGGTCGTCGGCGGCCCCTACAGCTCCGGCATCCTGGCCGGCGGCACCCACTTCGAGTACCAGCAGGCGCCGGACGAGATCGTCGAGCGCGTCGCGAAGCTCAAGGCGCTGACCGAGAAGCACGGCATCGGCATCAAGTCCGCCGCCCTGCAGTTCTCCCTGGCCCACCCGGCCGCCGCCGCCGTCATCCCCGGCGCCACCCGGCCCAGCCGCATCGCCGAGGACACCGCGGCCCTGGCCGAGACCGTCCCCGCCGCGTTCTGGACGGACCTGCGCGAGGCCGGCCTGGTCAGCCCGGCCGCCCCGCTCCCGAGCAACGCCTGACCCCGTCCCGGCGCCCTCCCCGCACCCCCGCACCCCCCCGCACCCCCCCGCACCCCCCCCACACACACACCAGCACCGCCAGGAGAAACGATCATGGCCTCCACCTCCGTCAGCCGCGTCGTGCCCGCCTCGCCCCAGAAGGTCTGGGACCTCGTCGGCGGCTTCGACGCCCTCCCCGACTGGCTGCCGTACATCCCCGAGAGCACCGCGCTCGAAGGCGGCCGGGTCCGCCGCCTGGCGAACCCCGACGGCGACGTGATCGTCGAGCGCCTCGTCCACTTCAGCGAGACGGAACGCTCCTACACCTACGCCATCCTCGAAGCCCCGTTCCCCGTCACCGGCTACCTCTCCACCCTGCGCGTCCACCCGGTCGCCGGGCGGGACGACGTCGCCGAGGTCCAGTGGTCCGGCCGCTTCACCCCCGACGGCGCCACCGACGCCGAGACCGAGGACCTGTTCGCCCGGATCTACCGCGACGGCCTCGAAGCCCTGCACCAGGCCCTGTCGGCCTGACGCCACGGACGGCCGCCGTGCCGTGAGAACCCCCGGGCCCGGGTAGGCGCGCGCGTACCCGGGCCCGGGGTTGCGGCGGGGCCGTGACGAGGCGCCCGCGGGGCGGTGCTAGTCGGCGAAGGCGGCGAGGACGTCCTCGCGCGGCACGTGGCCACCACGCCCGACCCGCTGCCGCCGGTCCGCCACGCGGTCAGCGGCCAGTACACCACCCCGGCCGGCCTCGTCGCCCTGGCCGTCGGCGCCGAACTCGCCATCAGCCACCCCACCGGCCACGGCAGCGCCGAGGTCGGCATCCTCCTGTTCGGCGGCCCCGTCCTCTACGTGATCACCCAGGCCCGGTGGTACTACACGTCCACCCGGCAGGCCTGGGGCGTCCGGCTGATCGCGTGCCCGGCCCGCGCCGTCGCCGGCGCGGTGTGGCTGCCGCCGCTCGTCTCCGTACTCGTCCTGGACGCCATCCTGGTCACGCTGGTCCTCGTACTCGAAAGGGTGCACCACCGGGTCCTCATGAAGATGCCCGCCGTGGACGCGGCCTGACCGGATCGCGCCCCCCGACCGGCCGCGCCCCTGTTGCGCGGGGCCGTTCATGGCGGATGGTTGCAGAGGGGGCCGATGGCACGAGGAGGCACGTCATGGGCATCGCCACCGTGAACCCCGCGACCGGCGAGACGCTGCGCACCTACGAGGCCCACGGGCCCGAGGAGGTCGAGCGGCGGATCGCCGCCGCGCACGAGGCCTACCGCCAGTACCGCACCACCCCGTTCGCCGAGCGGGCCCGGCTCATGCGCGCCGCGGCCACGCTCCTCGACGAGGACACCGAGGACATCGCCCGCACCATGACGCTGGAGATGGGCAAGCCGATCGCCGCCTCCCGCGCGGAGGCGGGCAAGTGCGCCAAGGCCATGCGCTGGTACGCGGCCAACGCCGAGGAACTGCTGGCCGACGAGCACCCGGCCGAGAGCGACGTCCAGGACTCCGGCGCCGACCTGGCCCGCGTCCACTACCGGCCGATCGGCCCGATCCTCGCCGTCATGCCGTGGAACTTCCCGCTCTGGCAGGTGGTCCGCTTCGCCGCGCCCGCCCTCATGGCGGGCAACACAGGGCTCCTCAAGCACGCCTCCAACGTGCCGAGGACCGCGCTCTACCTCGGTGACCTGTTCCGCCGCGCCGGCTTCCCCGAAGGCTGCTTCCAGGCCCTCCTCATCGGCTCCCGCGACGTCGAGGGCGTCCTGCGGGACCCCAGGGTCGTCGCGGCCACCCTGACGGGCAGCGAACCCGCGGGGCGCGCCGTCGCCGCCGTCGCGGGCGACGAGGTGAAGAAGACCGTCCTGGAGCTCGGCGGCAGCGACCCGTTCATCGTCATGCCCTCCGCGGACATCGTCCGCGCCGTGAAGACGGCCGTCACCGCGCGCGTGCAGAACAACGGCCAGTCGTGCATCGCCGCCAAGCGTTTCATCGTCCACCAGGACGTGTACGACGACTTCTCCGAACGCTTCACGGCCGCCATGAACGCCCTCACCGTCGGCGACCCGCTCGACGAGTCCACCGACATCGGACCCCTCGCCACCGCGCAGGGCCGCACCGACCTGGAGGAGCTCGTCGACGACGCCGTGGCCCGGGGCGCCACCGCCCTCTGCGGCGGCCACCGGCCCGAGGAGCCCGCGCTCCGGAACGGCTGGTACTACCGGCCCACCGTCCTCACCGGCATCACCCCGGAGATGCGCATCCACCAGGAGGAGGCCTTCGGCCCGGTCGCCACGGTCTACCCCGTCCGCGACATCGACGAGGCCGTGGCCGTCGCCAACGACTCGCCGTTCGGCCTCAGCTCCAACGTGTGGACCCGCTCCCCGGACGAGGTCGCCTTCTTCGTCCGCGACCTGGAGGCGGGCGGCGTCTTCGTCAACGGCATGACCGCCTCGCACCCCGCGCTCCCCTTCGGCGGCATCAAGCGCTCCGGTTACGGCCGCGAGCTCTCCGGGCACGGCATCCGCGAGTTCTGCAACGCGACGACGGTCTGGCAGCGCGCCTGACGGCCGTCGGCCCGTGCCCGTCGCCCGTGCCGGTGGCCGTGCCCGTACGCGTACGCGGGTCGGCGGCGCGTCCGACCACCGGCGGGCCGCAACGGTACGCGGGTCAGCCGTGCGGCCGACCACCGACGGGCCCTCCCCGGTCCGTCGGTCAGCAGCGCGTCCACTCCGACAGCCGGTCCGCCGTCCAGGTGTTGATGACGCGGTCCTCGGGCACCCCGCACTCCTCGGCCCGCGCGCAGCCCAGGATCTGCCACTCCAGCTGACCGGGCGCGTGGGCGTCCGTGTCCACGGCGAAGTACGCGCCCGCCGCCACCGCCTGCCGCAGCAGCCGGCGGGGCGGGTCGAGCCGCTCGGGGCGGCTGTTGATCTCCACGGCGGTGCCCGACTCGGCGCACGCGGCGAACACCCGCTCCGCGTCGAACACCGACTCGGGCCGCAGCTGCCCGCCCGCCACGAGCCGCCCCGTGCAGTGCCCCAGGACGTGCATCAGCGGGTCGCGCACCGCCCGTTCGAGACGCCGGGTCATCGCGCGGGCATCCATCCGCAGCTTCGAGTGGACCGAACCGACGACCAGGTCGAGGCGGGCGAGCAGGTCCGGATCCTGGTCGAGCGACCCGTCGTCCAGGATGTCGCACTCGATCCCGGCCAGCAGCCGGAACGGCGCCCACTCCTCGTTCAGCCGCGCCACCACGTCCAGCTGCTCCCGCAGCCGCTCCGGCGACAGGCCCCGGGCCACCGTCAGCCGGGGCGAGTGGTCGGTGAGGACCGCCCACTCGTGGCCGAGCGCCGCCGCCGCACGGCCCATGTCCTCGATCGTGGCGCCGCCGTCGGACCAGTCCGAGTGGAGGTGGCAGTCACCGCGCAGCGCCGCCCGCAGCGCCTCGCCGCCGTCTCCCGACCCGGTGGGCCGCAGGGACTCCTCCAGCTCCCGCTCCAGCCGGTCCAGGTACACCGGCACCCGGCCTTCCAGCGCCTCGCGGACCACCGTCGCGGTCTTCGGCCCGAGCCCCTTCACGGACTCCAGGTCGCCCCTCGCCGCACGCCGGGCCGCCTCGCCCTCGGGCAGCGCGACGAGCGCGGCGGCGGCCGTGCGGAAGGCCCGCGCCCGGTAGCCCGGTTCCCGGGACCGCTCCAGGAGGAACGCGATCCGGTTCAGCGCGGCCACAGGGTCCATGACGTCCCTCCGGGAATCCTCAGGCGCCGTTCGCCGTGACATCGGCCGGCACCGGGTCCGGGCCGATCTCGCACCAGACGGCCTTGCCCTCGCCGCGCGGTTCGACCCCCCACCGGGAGGCCAGCGCGTCGAGCAGCAGCAGTCCACGCCCCGAGGTGGCGGCCTCGCCCGGGGTGCGCCGCCGGGGCCAGGCGCTCGACCGGTCCTGCACCGAGAGCCGTACCCGCCTCACCGGCTCCGGCAGCACCTCCAGGGTGAGCACCGCGCCGCCCTCGGTGTGCAGCAGCACGTTGACGAGGAGCTCGCCCGTCAGCAGTTCGGCGTCGTCGGACAGCTCGGGCATGCCCCAGTCGCTCAGCGCCTGCCCGACGGCGGCCCGCGCGTCCGACAGGCCCTGCGGATCGGCCTGGTGGATGTACTGGTGGATGCGCGGTGCCCGCGGCGTGCCGGGGTCCGGGCTGCGGCGCAGCACCAGGAGTGCCACGTCGTCACCCGAGCCCCACCGCTCCCAGAGCCGCTCGGAGAGGTGGTCGGCGAGGGCCTCCGCCTGCGGCGGGCCGCTGCTGATCGCCTCCGAGAGGGCGGCGAGACCCGCGTCGATGTCCGAGTCGGGCTGCTCGACGAGCCCGTCCGTGCACAGCACCAGCGTCTCCCCGGGCACGAGGTCGAGCCGGGTCTCCGGGAACTCCTCGTCCCCGAACACCGTCGCCAGGCCCAGCGGCAGACCGCCCCGCAGCTTGGGCTGCCCGACCCGGCCGTCGGTGTGCCGGATCATCGGACCGAGGTGCCCCGCCCGTACGGCGCGCAGCGTGCCGCTCGCCAGGTCGACCTGCGCGTACGTGCACGTCGCGAAGCGGTTGGTGTCGAGATCGGCGAGAAACCGGGAGGCCCGGGCCAGCACCGTCGACGGGGCGTGCCCCTCGCCCGCGTACGCCCGCAGCGCGATCCGCAGCTGCCCCATGATGGCGGCCGCGTGCGTGTCGTGGCCCTGGACGTCGCCCACGACGACCCCGACCCGCCCGCGGGGCAGCGCGATCACGTCGTACCAGTCGCCGCCGACCTGCCGGCCGCTCCACGCCGCGTGGTAGCGCACCGCGATCTCGCCGCCGGTGATCTCCGGGATCCGGCGCGGCAGCATCGTCGACTGCAGCCCGGTCGCGAGCTCCCGCTCCTCGTCGAACAGGATCGCCCGCTGGAGCGACTGGGCCACGATCGCCGCGAGACCGAGCGCCAGGTTGCGCTCGTCCGGGTTGAAGTCGGTGCGCCCCCGGTAGAACAGCGCCATGCCGCCGAGCGAACGCGCCTGCGCCACCAGCGGCAGGTAGCAGGCCGCCCGGAACGGAAGCCGCTCCACGTACGGGGCGAGCTCGGGGAAGTCCCGCCCGAGCGACGGGAAGGCGGAGACGAACCGCGGCCGCCCGCTCAGCACCGCCTCGGCCAGCGGAAGCCCCCGGTCGAGGCGCCGGGTGCGGAAGTCGTTGAGCACGTCGAGGGAGTCGCCGCTCAACGCGATCACGTTCAGCGAGCCGTTCTCGACGAGGCCGAGCGCGAGCCCGTCGGCGCCGAGCCGGGCGAGCCCGCCGGGACCCGTCAGCGCGGCCGTGACGTCGTCCACCGTCACCGCCCGGGACAGCGCGTTCGTCGTCCGCTCGACGATGCTCGTCTGCCTCTCGCGCCGCTTCTCCAGCTCCTGGACGAAGGCGAAGTTCGTGACCTCGGCCGTCGTGTCCCGCACGATGCCGACGATCCGCCGGGCCCGCCCGTCCGGCGAGCGCAGGATCCGCGCCTGCACGTGCGTCCAATGGGATGACCCGTCGCGCTGAGGGATGGGGAAGTGCGCGGTGTACGACACCGCCCCGCTCCTGACGGCCTCCCGCACGACCCCTTCGAGCCTCGCCCGCTCCTCGGGGGCGAGGCGACCCACCAGGGTCACCGGGCGCCCGTCGTAGGCGTCCGGGGTCAGCCCGAAGACCAGCAGCCCCGACTCGTCGACATCGATCGTGCCCGTGTCGAGATCCCAGTCGAAGCTGCCGGTCCGGTTCATGGCGAGCCACTCGGCGGGCCCGATCTCGCCGTTGTGCGCATGCCGGTCGTCGTCGGTCATCCCCCTCATTGTCGAACCCGCACCCCGCCGACGCCATGGCGGCGACACGGCGTGGCGCGAGTTCGCCGCAGGGGATCGGGGGATGTGGGGGATGAGGGGTTACCCGCGCGGTCCGCCCGCCTCACGGGGCGCCCACGAGGCGGGCGGACTTCGCCGCCCCGGGAAATCCCGTGGGGTCCCGGCGCCCGCCGGGGCAGAATGGGCCGGTGCAGCCGCCCTACCGCGTCCTCGGCCCGTGCCGTGCCCTCCGTGCCGACGACAGGACGGAGGCCGCCCTGGGCGGCGCGAGGCTCCGTGCGCTGCTCACCGCGCTGGCGGCCGCGGGCGGCCGGGCGGTGGGACCGCGCGAGCTCGCCGACCAGGTGTGGGCCGACGCCTTCGACGGTACGGACCGTACGGCGGCGCTCCAGGCCCTCGTCGGGCGCCTGCGCAAGGCCCTGGGGCGGGAGGCCGTGGTGGCGACGCCCGGAGGCGGCTACCGCCTCGCCGCCGGGCCGGACGACGTCGACCTCCACCGTTTCGAACGCCTCGCCGCCGAGGGAGCCGCCGCCCTCGCCGACCGCCGGCCCGAGCGTGCCGCCGCCCTCCTCGACGAAGCCCTCGGCCTGTGGCGCGGGCCCGCCCTCGCCGACCTGCCCGGCCGTGACACCGACCCCCTCGTCGTACGGGTCACCCAACGCCACGCACAGGCCCGCCGCGACCGGTTCGCCGCCGACCTCGCCCTGGGACGGGCCGCCGCCGTCCTCGCCCCGCTCACCGCCCTCGCCGCCACCGAGCCGCTCGACGAGCCCCTCCAGGCCCTCCGGATCCGCGCCCTGCGCGACGCCGGCCGCCCCGCCGAGGCCCTGGCGGTGTACGAGGCCGTCCGCGCGATCCTCGCCGACCGTTTCGGCACGGACCCCGGCCCCGAACTGCGGTCCCTGCACGCCGAACTCCTGACGGCGGACGCACACGGGGCGGCGGACGCACCCGGGGCGGCGACACGACCCGCGGCGCGAGGCACCTGGGGCCCGGGTCCGCACGTTCCGGCCCCTTCCGGTCCGGAGGCCCCGGACCCGTTCGGCCCAGACGCCTCGGCCCAGGGCGCTCAGCCCGTGTCCGGTACCCCCTCGGCCGCCCCCTCCCCTCCTTCCCCGCCCTCCCCGCCCTCCCCGTCCCCCCTGCCCGCCCGCCTGACCTCCTTCATCGGCCGCGACCACGAACTGGACGCGCTCGCCGGCGCGTGGGGCCACCGGCGACTGGTCACCCTCACCGGACCGGGCGGCGTGGGCAAGACGCGGCTCGCGCTGGAGGCGGCGGAGACGTACCCGGGTCTGGTCCACCTCGCCGAGCTCGCCTCCGTCCGCGACGGGAGCACGGTGGCCGCGGCCGTCCTCACCGCGCTGGGTGCGCGTGACACCCAGCTCTGGCACCGTCCCGCCGTCACCGACGCGGACGTGCGGGACCCGTACGCCTCGCTGGTCGAGCACTGCGCGGGACGGCGGATGCTGCTCGTGCTCGACAACTGCGAGCACGTGGTCGAGGTGGCGGCCGAGCTCGCCCAGGCGCTGCTCACGCGGTGTCCCGGCGTGACGGTGCTCGCGACGAGCCGGGAACCCCTCGGGGTGCCCGGGGAGGTGGTGCGTCCGCTGGGGCCGCTGCCGGCCGAGGAGGCGGCGCGGCTCCTGGGGGAGCGGGGTGCGGCGGCGCGCCCGGGGTTCACGGTGGCGGAGGACGCGGAGGCGGCGGCGGAGGTCTGCCGCCGGCTGGACGGGCTGCCGCTGGCCATCGAGCTGGCGGCGGCACGGCTGCGGCTGCTGTCGGTACGGCAGATCGCGGACCGGCTCGACGACCGCTTCCGGCTGCTCACGTCGGGGGCGCGGACCGTGCTGCCGCGCCAGCAGACGCTGCGGGCGGTCGTCGACTGGTCGTGGGAGCTCCTCGACGGCGCGGAGCGGGCGGTGCTGCGGCGGCTCGCGGTGTTCGCGGGCGGGTGCGACCCGGCGGCGGCGGAGGCGGTGTGCGCCGACGGCGGCGGTACGGACACGCCCGGCCGTGCCCGTACCACCGCCGACGGTGACGACCCCGAGGCGGCCCCCGGCGGCGCGTCCGCCGACGTCCTGCACGTGCTGGGCGCGCTGGTCGACAAGTCGCTCGTCGTCGCCGCGCCGGGCGGGGCCGGGATGCGCTACCGGCTCCTGGAGACCGTCGCCGAGTACGCGGCGGAGCGGTTGGACGAGGCGGGGGAGCGGACGGCGGCCGAACGGCGCCACCTGACGTACTACCGGGAGCTGGCCCGCCGGACCGACCCCGAACTGCGCGGCGCCGGGCAGATTCCGGCCATCGCCCGGCTGGAGCGCGAACACGACAACCTGCGGGGTGCGTTGCGGACGGCGGTGAGGCTCGGCGACGAGCAGGAGGCGCTCTGTCTCGTGCACTGCCTCAGCTGGTTCTGGCAGCTGCGCAACCACACGGTCGACGCCCGGACCTGGGCCGTCGCGGCGGCCGGGCTCGGCCCCGACCCGTTCCGGGAGCCGGTGCGCCCCGCCGAGCCGGTCGCCGACCGGTGTGTGGACGTGCCGCCGCCGTGGAGCGGCGAGCGGCTCAGGGAGGCCCGGCGGGGCGGTCACCTCTACGCGCTCGCGACGCAGGGCGGCGAGGGCGCCACCGTGCTCGAACAGCCCGAGTCCCGCGCGCGGCTCGCCGCGCTCGTCGCCGCGTACCGGCCCGGCCTCCCGCAGACCTGCCGCCAGCCGGGCACGATGTGGTACTTCGCCCGCCTCATGACCGGAGAGCTGAGCACCCTCGACGAGACCCTGGCACTGACCGTCGCGGCCTGCCGCGACCACGGCACCGGCTGGGACCTGGGCTTCGCCCTCCTCATGCGGGCCAAACTCCTCGGCCACGGGCCCGCGGACGCCGACGAGGCACTCGCCCTCTTCGAGGCCGCCGGGGACTCCTGGGGCACCGCCGAAGCCCTCTCCGCCCGGGGCGAGGCCTACGAGCGGGCCGAGCGGCTCCCCGAGGCCGCCGCCGACTTCGAGCGCGCCGCCGAGGCTGCCGCGCGGGTCGGCGCCCGCTCCCAGGTGCCCGTCATCACGGCCCGCCTCGCGGCCGTGCGGCTCCGGCTCCGCCCGGACGACGTCACGGCGGCCGAGCGGCTCCTCGTCGAGGCCGCCGACGAGGCGGGGCAGTGGGGCGCCGAAGCCGCCGGCACCGGCCGGCTGCTGCTCGCCCAGCACTACGCGCACACCGGGCGCGTCTCCCTCGCACGCACCCAGCTCGCCCTCGCGGAGGCCGAGTTCGGCGACGTCACGCCGGCGCTCTTCTGGGGCCTCGTCGGCGGCGTCCGAGCCTGGCTGGACTGCCTGGACGGCGCCTACGAGGCCGCCGCCGAGCGGCTGGCCCGCGCCGTCGCGGACGTGGAGACCCTCGCCCACCTCGTCGCCCCCTACCTGCTCGTCACCCAGTTCGCGACCGCCGCCTGGGCGCTGGGCGGACGCGCCGGACCCGGCGACGCCGAGGCCGGCGCCCGGCTCCTCGGCGCCTACGACGAGCACACCGGCGCCCACGGCGGCGGATTCCGCCCCTTCGCGGCCCGCACGGAGGCCGCGATCCGCGCCCGCGCCGAGGAGACGCTCCGCGCCGCTCTGGCGCCCGGGGCGTACGCCCACCACCACGACGAGGGCGCCGCGCTCTCGCTCATGACCGCCGCGTCGCTCGTACGGAATCCAGGGGGAATCCCGCATGACCACTGACCACTACGCCTACCGCATCGCGACCCGGAGGGGCGACCTCCACGTGATCTGGCGGCTCGGCGAGGGCGACGACCACGACACGCTGGCCGTCGACGACCGCCGCAGGCTCCTCGCCTTCCACGACCCGGAGACCCTCCGTGAACACTGCGCGCGGAACGGCCGGCATTTCGTGCCGTGCACGGAGCCGGTGCTCGACCTCGAAGACGTACGGGAGTCCATCGAGGAGGCCGTCCACGTCCCCGCGACGCGCACGGTCCCGACGGGGCTGCTCCTGGAGGCCTGGAACTTCTTCGAGGACCTCGCGCGCAGCGTGGACACCGCCGCGGCGCTTCCCGTCCAGGGCGCGGTCCACGCCGCCGCCTACGACCGGATCTTCGGCGCACCCGACGGCGAGGTCTGGACCGACGAGGAGGCCACCGCCGTGTGGGCCCTGCTGCGTGCGGGCCTCGACCTCTGGGAGGAGGCGGCCCGCGACGCCGTCGTACCGGACGCCTCACTGCTCACCGGGACGCCGCCGGCCGCGCGCCCCGCACCGCGGGCGTGACGCCCTTCCGCCGGCCTGACGTCGCTCTGCCCGCCTGACACCGTTCCCGCGCCCGCGTGACGCCGCTCCGCCCGCGTGACGCCGCTCCGGGCTCCGTCCCGGATGCGGTCCGGGTGGCCGGACACGACAATGGCCAGTGCCGGAAGAAACGTAGGAGGCGGCATGAACGCAGAGCCCGACAAGATGTCCCCGGGGGACGTTCCGACGCCCGACCGGCTGCTCCACGCCGGTTCGGAGGGCGAGTTCACGGCGGAGGACCTGGTCCTCGCCTCCGGCCGTGACGTGAATCCGAAGAGCCTCGCCTGGGCCGAACGCCGCATGGCGGAGAAGGGGCGCGCCTCCATGGACGAGCTCCTGCCCTAGGTGTCCCCGACAGGCCCAGCGCCTGTCCACCATTCCCGTGTTCCCCGTCGGCCCCGGGTCGGTCCTCCCGACCCGGGGCCGAGGTGCGTCCGGCTCCTCCGGAGAGCCCGGCGGTGACTGTGACGACCGTCATAGTCTGGCGCGACCCCTCGTCATGACGACCGTCATGACGAGGGGTCGCCGCCATGCCATTGATCCGACCGACCGTTCCGATGATCCGACCGACCGTTCCGACCGATGATCCGACCGATGTCGCGACCGCTGTGCCCGCCGGTGCACCGATCCGCGTCCCGGCCCATCGGGACCGCACGGCGATAACGGGCTGACGGCCCACTGCGCGTCCGTTCCGCACATGGCCATGTACGGCGCGCCGATCGGCGGCGCGTGGGGCGGACTCTTCTCCGACCTGGTCCGCGTCCCGTACGCGGACGCCGTGCTGGTACCGCTGCCGCCCGGCCTGGACCCGGTGGCGATGGCCTCGGCCGGTGACAACTGGCCCCTGTCCTGGCACCTCGTCGCCCCGCATCTCGAGGCCCGGCCCGGCGCACGGGTCCTCGTCGTGGCCCGCGGCGGCATCGGCCTGTACGTGTGCGACGACGTGCGCGCCCACATCCCCGACGCCCTCGCTCTCGCCGCCTCGGGGAAGGTCGCGCCCGACCGGGTCGTCTCCGCGGCCCTCGACTGGGAGCAACTGCCCGACGCGCTCCCGGAGAAGCACCTCGAGCCCGTCTTCGTACGCGACCTCCCGCCGTCCTCGCCGCGGGGCTGACCCTCCCGCCCGGCCGGATCCTGTGGGCGGCCGGATCCGGCCGGGCGGGAGGACCGCCCCGTCCCGAGGCTTCCGGATTTGTGGAACACGTTCTACCGTGGCCGCCGTCGCGCGTCGCATCACGCCCAGGCGCGCGGCACACCGAGGACGGCGCAGGACGCCGCCGCAGGACGCCGCCACGGGAGGCCCCCATGCACCTCGAGTACACGCCCCAGCAGAACCACCTGCGCGCCGAACTCCGCGCTTACTTCGCCGAGTTGGTCCCGGACGACGTCCACGCCCGGTACGGGGAGCCGGCCGCGCAGAAGCGGTTCTACCGGGAGACGGTGCGGCGCTTGGGCGGCGACGGCTGGCTCGGGGTGGGGTGGCCCACGGAGTACGGGGGGCGCGGGCTGACCCCGATGGAGCAGTTCATCTTCTTCGACGAGGCGGCGCAGGCCGGCGTACCGCTGCCCCTCATGGCGCTCAACACGGTCGGGCCGACGATCATGCGGTACGGCACCGACGAGCAGAAGGCGTACTTCCTGCCCCGGATCCTCTCCGGGGAGATCGACTTCGCCATCGGCTACAGCGAACCCGACGCGGGCACCGACCTCGCCGCCCTCAAGACCCGCGCGGTACGGGACGGTGACGAGACCACCGGCCACTACACGGTGAACGGCCAGAAGATCTGGACCACCAACGGCGACACCGCCGACTGGGTCTGGCTCGCGGTTCGCACCGACCCGGACGCCCCGCCCCACAAGGGCATCACCATGCTCCTCGTCCCGACGAGCGACCCCGGTTACTCCTGCACCCTCATCAACACGCTCGCCTCCCACGACACCACCGCCAGCTACTACGACGACGTCCGCGTCCACGCCTCACGCCGCGTCGGCGACGAGAACAAGGGCTGGCGCCTCATCACCAACCAGCTCAACCACGAACGCGTCACCCTCGCCGCCCACGGCACCATGGCCATCCGCGCCCTCCACGACGTCCAGCGCTGGGCCGCCGCCACCCCCCTCGCCGACGGCCGCCGCGTCATCGACCTCCCCTGGGTCCGCCGCACCCTCGCCCGCACCCACGTCCGCCTCGACGCGATGAAACTCCTCAACTGGCAGATGGTGAACGCCGTCCACCACGGCACCCTCACCCCCCAGGACGCCTCCGCCGTCAAGGTCTACGGCTCCGAGGCCCGCCGCGACGCCTACGCCGCCCTCATGGAAGTGGTCGCCGCCGCCGGAGCCCTCAAAGAGGGCTCCGCCGGCACCGTCCTCCACGGCGAACTCGAACGCGGCTACCGCTCCGCCGTCATCTTCACCTTCGGCGGCGGCAACAACGAGATCCAACGCGAGATCATCTCCTGGATCGGCCTCGGCATGCCCCGCGTCCGCCGCTGACCCGCCCATTCCTCAGGACGAGCGCTCAGACCGCCGCTGCGGAAGGCTCGCAGGCGCTCGGCAGGTCGATGCGGACCGTGCGGTCGCAGAGGCGTTCCACCTGGGCGGGGTCGTGGGAGACGAGCAGGACCGTGCGGTTGCCGCGGAGGGCGGCGACGGACTCCTCGACGGTGTCGCGGCTGCGCTCGTCCAGGGCGCTGGTCGGCTCGTCGAGGAGGAGGGCCGCCGGTTCGAGGGCCAGGGCCCGGGCCAGGCAGAGTCGTTGGCGCTGGCCGTTGGAGAGGGTCTGGGCCGGGGTGTCCAGGCGGTCGGAGACCTCGTTCCACAGGCCCGCCTCGCGCAGGGCCTGCTCGACGCGGTCGTGCATCTCGGTCCGGGAGGCCCGTACGAGGTGGCGGAGGCCGAACAGGGCGTTGTCCAGGATGCTGCCGCCGAAGACGACGGGGGTCTGCGGTACGAGGACGACCGTGCTGCGGAGGTCGGCGTCGCCCTTGCCGTACCGGACGGGACGGCCCAGGACTTCCACCTCGCCCTGACGGCGGAGACCGTGGGGCAGCAGGTCGACCAGGGCGCGGAGAACGGTGGACTTTCCGGCGCCGGAGGGACCGCACAGGCCGGTGGTGGATCCGGCGGCCAGTTCGAACGTGACCGGTCCGACCAGGCGCTTGGTGCCGGCGAGGATCTGTAGGTCGCGGACTGCGATGACGGTGTTGCCGACCGCGTCGTCCGGGGTCGCGACCGCGGTTTTCACGTCGTCCATCGTCGTGCTCCTTCGAAGCGGTTGCGCAGGAAGACCGCGAGGCTGAGCAGGCCCGCGGTGATCAGGACCAGGACGAGGGCGCTGCCCCACGCCTGGGCGATCGCCTCGGGGGCGCCCGAGTCCTGGGACAGGGTGAAGATGTGCGTGGGCAGCGCCTGGACCGGCGAGTTGACGATTCCGGTCGGGAGGGCGGGGGCCCCGAAGAACACCGTCGCGGTGAAGATGAGAGGTGCCGTCTCGCCTGCCGCGCGGGCCAGGCCGAGCAGGAGGCCGGTGAGGGTGGCCGGCCAGGTGTACGGGATGACGACGGAGCGGACGTACTGGGAGCTGGTGAGGCCCAGTGCCAGCGCGGCCTCGGTGATCTCGCCGGGCATGCTCCGGATCCGGCCCGCGGTGGTGAGGGCGACGACCGGGACGACCACGGGTACCAGGACGAGGGCGCCGGCCATCCAGGAACGGCCCCAGCCCATGTTCGTACAGAAGAGTACGTACCCGGCGAGGCCCAGCAGGATGGTGGGCGTTCCGCCGATCGCGACCGTCAGCGTTTCCAGCACGCGGGCGGTCCTGGCGGAGGCGTGCGTGCCGATGACGACGCCCGCTCCGTAGCCGAGCGGCAGGGCGATGAGCGCCGTGGTCGCGAGGAGCAGGAGGGTGCCGAGGATCTGGTCGCGTATGCCGCCGCCGGCCGCCCCCTCGGAGGCCGTGAACCAGAAGACCGGGTTGAGTGCCGAACCGCCGCGCGCCAGCAGGATGCCGAGCATGCCGAGGAGGAGGGCCCCCGGAAGCAGCAGGGCCGCGAGCCGGACGACGGTGGTGAACCGGTCCTTCGGCGTGCGCATCCATGCGGAGGATCGCCGAGCGCGTGGAGCGCGCGCGGCCCGTCCCGTGGAGCCACGTGTTCCCCACACCGTGGCGGCGGCCACCAGGGTCAGCAGGATGATGCCCAGCCCGCACAGGGCAGCGAAGTACGGGCCGGAGGTGCCCGCGAGCATCGGCTCGGGGCCGGCCAGCTTGGTGGTGAGCGTCTGGCCGGGGCGCACGAGGAAGGAGAAGACGTCGCCGAGTGACTCGGGGAGCCGGTCGTCGGCGCGGCCGATGACCATGAAGACGGCGATGGCCTCACCGAGCGCCCGGGCCAGGCCGAGGAGGACGCCGGCCCGCATGCCGGGGCGTGCCTGGGGCAGGACGGCGGATCGGACGACCTCGCGGCGGGTCAGGCCGAGGGAGTACGCGGCCTCGCGGTACCGGCCGGGTACGGCGGCCAGTGCGTCCACGCTGACGGCCACGATCGTCGGCATGATCATCACGGCGAGGACGATGCCGGCGGCGAGGAGGCTGTCTCCGCCGGGCACGTCACCGAGGTCGGCGACGAACGGCCGGATCACCATGATGCCGATCAGGCCGTAGACGATGGAGGGAACCGCTGCCAGGAGTTCGATGCTCAGGCGCAGGGGCTTGGCCAGGCGGGGCGGCAGGTACTCGGACAGGGCGACGGCCGCCGCCCAGCCGACCGGGACGGCGAGTGCCAGTGCGAGGACGCACACGACCGCCGAGCCGTAGATCATGGCCAGGCCGCCGAAGGAGAGGTTCCCCGGGCTCCAGGTCGACGAGGTGAGCAGGGCGGCCCAGTCGACGGTCCCGCTCGTGATGCCCGACACCAGGTAGCCGAGCAGGACCGCGAGGGTGAGCAGCACGGACAGGACGCCGCTGTACGCCCAACCCCGGACCCATCTCGCCCGGCTGCCGCGGCCGCTCCCGGAGGAGGGCCGCGACACGGCGGGTCCGGGCGCCCGGGCGGGGCGCTCCAGAGTGAGACCCATGGTCAGAGACCCATCTGCTCGCGCGTGAGGTAGCCGTGCTTGGGCAGCAGCTTCTGGCCCTCGGCGGAGAGGATGTAGTCGATGTACTGCTTGACGGTGCCCTGGGGCTTGCCGTTGGTGATCATGTACAGCGGACGGGTCATCGGGTACTTGCCGGACGCCACGTTCGCCAGAGTGGGGGCGACGCCCTCCAGAGGCACGGCGACCAGGTCGGGGTGACCGTCGATGAAGCCGGTCGACAGCGGGGCGATGGAACCGCGCGTGGACTTCAGCTTGTTGCGGGTCTCCAGGTTGCCGCCGACGATGGCGTAGTTCGCCGACTTGGGCGGGGCCGGCGGCTCGCCCTTGCCGTAGATGAACTTGTCGAGCACCTCACGGGTGCCGCGACCGGGCTCCTTGTCGTACACGAAGACCTGGAGGTCGGGGCCGCCGACCTCCTTCCAGTTGGTGATCCTGCCCTCGAACAGGCCCGCCACCTGAGCCTTGGACAGGCCCTTGACTCCGCCGTCGGCCACTTCCTTGGTGATGATGACGCCGACGGCGTCCGCACCGATCTGCGTCGTGACGAAGTCGGTGCCGGGGTAGGCCTTGTGGTCCTTGTCGGACAGGGGCTTCGAGCTGAGGGCGATGTTGATCTGGCCGGTGCCGAGCTGGGAGATGCCGCCGGCGGAGCCGCCCTGGGTGGCGACCGTGATGTTCAGGCCCTTGGCCTTGAGTGCCTCGGCGGCGTCGGAGGCGACCGGGGCGACGGTCGTGGATCCGCTGGCCTGGATGGCGTCCGAGCCGGCCTTCGCGGAGCCGGCGCAGCCGGTCAGGGCGGCGGAGAGGAGGAGGGCGGCGGAAGCGACGGAGGCGCCCTGGCGGACGCGACGTCCAGCGGGGCGCGGTGCTGCGCTGCGGGCTTCAGCGGACAGGAAAGACATGGCGGTGCCTTTGCGGTGGGTGAAGGGTGGGAATCCGGGCATGCGGCGGTGGATCGCCGGGCCCGTGGTCTGCAGGTCTGCGGTCGACCGTCGGGAAGGAGAAACAGGTGCCGAACGGCCTTGCGTGCCGGCGGTGTCCGTATCGCGTGAACTGGGCGGGTCGTTCAGGAACCGGTAAAGACGGTCGCGGGCGTCGAAGCGCCGGACTGGAAAGTGCTCGGCCCGCTCCCCTTTGAAGGGCCCAAGGAATCAGGCATCGACCCCGTCCACCCGCTGACCCCAGGTGCGGACCGTGATGCCGTGGCCGAACGCTACCGCCTCAGCATCGTCTTGGCGATATCTCGCCCCCCGAAATCATCGACGATCGGCGATTGAATTGGGCCACGCCCAGAAGGTGCGTGTGTGCCCGCTGTGGTCGGCTGCGAAATCCGAAGGGGCATGGGTTGCCGTTGAAACCGGCACCCCCATGGCTTCAAGCTGTGTGAATAAGCCCAGTTGGGGTCTGACCCCTCTTCGCAACCAGCTACAGACGCGGGCGAATCGGGCCAGGTGCACTCCGTGACGACGGTGCCACGCAGTGATGACCCGTCGGCCATTCATCGATCTATTGACATACATCGCTCAACGCTGGCAGGGTTCCGGCCGTCGGGCGACAGCGTCGTTCCCGGCCAGGGCTCTGGCCCGGCCCATCTCGGTCCGTCACGCTCCTTGATCACTCCCTGGGGGGAAGTGTGAGTAGTCCCCGTGTTCTGGTCGCCTCCGCGTTCGAAGCGGAGCTCCAGCCCTTGACGTCCGCCTGTGCGGCAGCCGCTCTGCAGCAGTACGGCGCCGATGTCGTCGGCTGGGACGCGCACCTGCTTCCCGACGCCATGCCGGACGGCCCCTTCGACCTCACGCTCGTCTCGGTCCAGCAGTTCGAGGGCCTCGAACGCGGGATCGCCCTGGCGCGCAGGGTGTCGGAGGCGTACGGCACCACGGTCGTGACCTTCGGCCAGTACGCGCAGATGAACCACCGGGAGTTCCTGGAGGTCGCCGACGGCATCGCCATGGAGGAGCCCGAGCTCATCGGCGAGGAGCTGTACCGGCTCGCGGCCGGCACCATCGCCGTCGAAGCGGTGCCCGCGGTGATGACGCGTGCGGGCATGCAGCCCAAGCCGCCGCGTCGGCGCATCTCGGTCACCAAGCCGGCCCGCGACCTGTTCCCCTCCCTCGTGCACTACCCGGCGCACCACTCGCCGTTCGGCCTGATGGGCAACATCGAGGCGTCCCGCGGCTGCCACCACAAGTGCACCTACTGCTCCGTGTACGGCGCCTACGACGGCGGCGTCGCCGCGTACGACGCCGACAGCGTCCTGGCCGACGCCCTGCAGCTGGCGGAAGAGGGCGTGCGTCACTTCTGCTTCATCGACGCCGAGTTCTTCAACTCCCGCACCATCGGTGTCAGCGTGATCGAGCGGCTCGTGGAGGCCATCGGCCCCATCACCTTCGAGTTCACGACGCGCGTCGACCACGTCCTCGACTACACCAAGGAGTTGGAGAAGCTCGTCTCGCTCGGACTGCGCCGCGTGACCTGCGCGCTCGAGTTCCCCTCCAACCGCATCCTGCGCATCTTCGACAAGCACATCGACGTCGACCACATGCGCGACGCCATCGCCGAGGCCGAGCGCATCGGCTTCGAGCTCTACCCGACGTTCATCCCCTTCACCCCGTGGATCGAGTACGAAGAGCTCCTCGGCTTCGAGGACTGGCTGGTCGAGACGGGCCTGGCCCGCGTCACCGACCCCACCGCGCTGCAGACCCGCCTGCTGCTGTTCAAGGGCTCCCCGCTGCTCTCCTCCCCGTGGATGGAGGACATCGCCACCGTCGACCGCGGCTTCTGGGTGGAATGGACGCACCCCGACAAGCGCGTCGAGCAGCTCTGGCAGGAGCGCCGTACCGACGCCGAGGACGCGGGCAAGATCCGCTGCTGCGTGAAGTGCTGACCCACCCGCTCGACAGACAAGGACACTGACATGGGTGGATCACCCCGCGTCGTCATCTCCACCGGCCAGACGCTCCCCGACATGGACTGGAGCGGCGAGCTCGCCGGCCTCACCGACTCGTGGCCGTACCTCGGACCGACCTGGCTCCGCGCCACGGAGAAGGTACTGCCCGACGTCCGGCCCTGGCACACCCTGGCCCACCGCGCCCGCGGCGAGCTGGCCCTCCTCCCGGGCTACGTCCTCGACACCCCGCCGGTCGTCGACCACGAGCCGCGCACCTACCTCGGATGGCAGGCGCCGTCCGGCGAGGAGGTGTGCTGCGGTGCCGAGACCGACGCGGCGCGCAGCGCCGAGGTCGACGCCCTCGGAACCGAGCCCTTCTTCCCGACGCTGCTCCTCGGATCCCCGCTGGGCTACCGCACCGAGGTCGCCTACAACTTCTGGACCCCCACCCTGATGGGCTCCATCGTCGACAAGCTCGTCCCGGCCGCCTTCGAGGCCGGCATCAAATGCATCGTCGCCCCCTGGATCCCGGGCCGACGCGGCAACGAAGCCCTCGTCGACGCCCTCAACGCGGCCGGCGCCTCCAGCACCTTCTGGGGCTACGAGGACTTCATGAGCCTCGACGCGCCGAACTGGGAAGGACACCTCGCCGCACTCCCGCTGAAGAAGCGCCAGCGCATCAAGGGCGACGTCCGCAGGGCCGAAGCCGCCGGGGTGACGATCAAGCGCGTCGACGGCACGGACATCCGCCCGTTCGTCACCCGCATCGCCGAACTCACCTGCCTCAACCGGGAGAAGAACGGCGCCGGCGAGGAGCCCGAGCACATCGTCGGCGTCCTGTCGGCCCTCATCGACGAGGGCGCGGACGTCCGCGCCTACCTCGGGTACAAGGACGGCGCGCTGGTCGCCACCTGCGTCACCATCCGCAAGAACCACCGCCTGTTCCCGAAGTGGGCCGGCTTCGACTACGCCGCGATCGGAGAGCGGAGCGGCATCTACTTCGCCCTCGTCCTCGACGCCCCCGTCCGCGACGCGTACGCCGAGGGCCTGCGCACCGTCGAGTTCGGCGCCGGAGCCCACCAGGCGAAGGCCCTGCGCGGCTGCACCCCGCGCGAGGTCACCACCTCGATGCTGCTGTCCGACCCGGCGCTGCGGCCGCAGGCCGACGCCTGGCTCGAAGCCTTCGGGAACAGCAGGCGCGTCGCGTTCGGCGCCACGTCCCCCGCCCCCGCCCGGCCCGCGAACCTGCCCCTCCTGGGCGGCTCCTGCGACAGCGGCAGCTGCGGCTGACGCCGCCCGGCTCCACGACAAGGACGAGAAGGACCACATGATCACCTTCATCCCCCTGACCGGATTCCTCGGGGCGGGCAAGACCACGACCATGACCGCTGCCGCGCTGGCCCTCCAGGCGCAGGGCCGCAAGGTCGCCGTCATCACCAACGACCAGGGCGTCGAGCTCGTCGACACCAAGCTCGTGCGCAGCAAGCTGGACAGCGTCGCCGAAGTCACGGGCGGCTGCTTCTGCTGCAAGTTCGAGGACCTCGTCGAGGCGATCGTCGCCCTGGTCGCCTCCGACAGCGTCGACACCGTCATAGCCGAGGCGGTCGGCAGCTGCACGGACCTCCAGGCCACCGTCGTCCGCCCGCTGCGCCAGTACTACGGCGACGACATGGTCGTCGCCCCTCTGACCACCGTGGTCGACCCGCTGCGACACCTGGCCTTCGCCCGCGCCGCCGAGCGGGGCGAGCCCGAGTCGGACCTCTCCTACCTGTTCCGCCAGCAGGTCACCGAGGCCGACGTCATCGCCGTGAACAAGCTCGACACCATCAAGGCGGAACAGGCCGAGGCGCTCCTCGCCTCGCTGCGCACCGGCAACCCCAAGGCCACCGTCGTGGGCTACAGCGCCACCACCGGCGACCACCTTCCGGAACTCCTCGACGCCTGGCAGGCGCCGGCGACGAACGAGGACGTCGTCCTCGACATCGACTACGACCGCTACGCGGCCGCCGAGGCCCAGCTCGCCTGGATGAACCAGGAGCTCGACCTCACCGCCGCCGAGGACGTGTTCGACGCGACCTCCTGGGCCCGCACCGTCCTGCAGGCGCTCTCCACCTGGGCCGCGGCCAACGACGCCGTGATCGGCCACGCCAAGATCACCGTGGAGACGGCCGACGGGGACTTCGCCAAGCTGAGCCTCACCGAGTCCGGCGCGGAGCCCACTCTCGACCGTGCCGCTGCCGCGCACGCACCGACCGGCCGCGCCGTCGTCAACGCGCGCGTCGCCTGCGAGCCCGACGCCCTCGACGCGGCCGTCACCGAGGCGGTCGCGGCGGCCGACAGTGCCACCTCCGTCACCTCCTCGGCCACCACTCCGGTGTCGTTCAAGCCCTCCTACCCGCGCCCCGTGCACCGCCTCGCCCCCGCCGGCGCCTGACCGAGAAGGACCACCGCTCATGAGCGACAACACCACGAGCACCCTCCAGGACGAGGTCCGCGCGTACTACAAGGCCAAGGCCGAAGAGGCCGAGAGCAGCGGCGCGTGCTGCTCGCCCGACCCGCAGACCTTCGGCCCCGCCGCGTACGACGAGATCGGCCCCGGCACCGCGCCCGACACGGCCCTTCTCGCCAGCCTGGGCTGCGGCAACCCGACCGCCGTCGCCGAACTGCGCGAGGGCGAGACGGTCCTGGACCTCGGTTCCGGCGGCGGCCTCGACGTCATCCTCAGCGCCCGGCGCGTCGGCCCGGACGGACGGGTCTTCGGCCTGGACTTCCTGGAGGAGATGCTCGCCCTCGCCGCCCGCAACGTCGAGGACGCCGAAGTCGACAACGTCGTGCTCCTCAAGGGGACGATCGAGTCCATCCCGCTGCCGGCCGACACCGTCGACGTGATCATCTCCAACTGCGTGATCAACCTGTCGCTGAACAAGCCCGCCGTCTTCGCCGAGATGGCCCGCGTCCTCACCCCCGGCGGCCGCCTCGGCATCAGCGACGTCGTCGCCGAGGACCGGCTCAGCCCCGCCGAGCGCGCCGAACGCGGCGGGCACAGCCAGTGCATCGCCGGCGCGCTGTCCGTCGCCGAGTACAAGGAACTGCTCGACGCGGTCGGCCTGAAGGACGCGGAGGTCGTCTTCACGCAGGAAGCGGCCGACGGCCTCCACGCCGCCATCATCCGTGCCAGCAAGCCCGTCGACGGCGCGGCTGCCGCGTCCGAGTGCGCCCCGGGCGGCAGCTGCTGCTGACCGGGCCCCCGGGCTGCGGCCGGAGTCTCCGGCCGCAGCCCGTACCGTCGTGCTCGCACGCATGCCAGCCCCTCCGTTCGCCTTCGTTCGGCGTGACGCCGGGGCTGGATGTGGTCCACAAAGGATTCCCATGTCCGAGACCTCGCTCGACCGGGAGACCGTCGAGGAGTACGCCCGCTGGTTCCGGGCACTGGCAGACCCCACGCGCATTCTCATCATGCGGTTCCTCAGCGACCGCCCGGAGGCCGTCCCGGTGGGTGAGATCGTCGCCCACCTTCGGCTCAACCAGTCGACCGTCTCCCACCATCTGAAGATCCTCCACACCGCCCGATTCCTGACCAGGCGCCGCGCCGGAGTCAGCATGCGATACGCGGTCAACCCCCGCTGCATCACCGAGTTCCCCAGTGCCGCCGACATCCTCATCGGCGCCCCGAGCCGCTCCTGCCAGGAGCCCGACTCCAGCTGACGCTTCCTCATTCGCCCATCGAGAATCGATGATTGGCGATGAACTCATGGCGCGGTCACGACTTGGCCCCGAAGGTGAACAATAGGGGAAGGAGAGGTGGACAGGAGTGTTTCTAGGGCTGGTGTCGGTGGGGTGGCGTGGTTGAGGTAAACGAAAATGCCTCATCACCCAACGAAGGCGACTGAAGGTCGGGGCGGTGAAGGGTTTCGCTGTCTTGGGGCGGGGCGTCGTGGCGTCCGGGCGGGGAGATCGTCAAGAGCCTTGCTGAATGGCATCGTCATCGAATATCATCGATGGATCATGAGCGGTACGATGAATGCCCAGCTGATCGACCGAGAGACCGCCGAGTCCTATGCGACCTGGTTCAAGGCCCTCTCCGATCCCACCCGTGTCCAGATCCTGAACCTTCTGGCGCTGGCCTCCGAACCGATGAACGTCGGAGAGATCGTGGACCGGATGAACATCGGGCAGTCCACGGTGTCCCACCATCTGAAGCTGCTCGCGGACGTGCGCTTCGTCCTTCGTGAACGCCAGGGCACTTCCATGCTGTACTCGATCAACGTCGCTTGCGTGGCCTGCTTCCCCAGTGCCGCAGACGCCGTCATGGGGCGCCCTGCCGCTTCGGTGTGAGGACAGTCGGATCGCGATGGATCCGCCACTCTCCGTGGCGGATCCTTTTTTCGTTGGTCCCCGTGGGACGTACTGCCGGTCGAGCTTCGGGTGGGGGCCAGGTCCTGCCCGTCACGTCCGCCAACGTGACGGGCAGGACCTGGTGTTCATGGGTGAGGTCTCGCCCTTGGCGTCAAACGGTGACGGGGGCGCTCACGGTCTTGTGGATCGCGTCGGTGCGAGCGGCGAGATACCGCTCGGCGTCGAGCGCGGCCCGGCAGCCGGAGCCGGCTGCGGTGACGGCCTGGCGGTAGGTGTGGTCGACGACGTCGCCGGCGGCGAAGACACCGGCGACACCGGTGCGGGTGGAGGGGGCCTCCACCCTGATGTAGCCCTCGTCGTCGAGGTCGATCTGGCCGGTGAAGAGTTCGGTGCGAGGATCGTGTCCGATGGCGATGAACAGGCCGGTGGCGTCGATGTCGCGGGTCTTGCCGGTGAAGCGGTCACGGAGGGCGAGTCCGGCGAGCATGCCGTCCTCTTCCTTGAGCTCGGCGATCTCGGTGTCGAAGGCGAAAGAGATCTTGTCGTCGGCGAAGGCGCGGTTCTGCATGACGCGGGAGGCGCGCAGGGTCGAGCGGCGGTGGACGACGGTGACGGAGCGGGCGAAGCGGGTGAGGAAGGTGGCCTCCTCCATGGCGGTGTCGCCGCCGCCGACCACGACGATGTCGCGGTCACGGAAGAAGAAGCCGTCGCAGGTGGCGCACCAGGAGACGCCGCGACCGGAGAGCGCGTCCTCGTTGGGGAGGCCGAGCTTGCGGTAGCCGGAGCCGGTCGCGATGATCACGGTCTTCGCACGGTGGACGGTGCCGGTGGAATCGGTGAGCAGCTTGATGTCGCCGGTGAGGTCGACGGCGGTGATGTCGTCGTCGACCATCTCGGCGCCGAAGCGTTCGGCCTGGGCCCGCATGTCGTCCATGAGGTCCGGGCCGTCGACGCCCCTCGGGAAGCCGGGGAAGTTCTCGACCTCGGTGGTGGTGGTCAACGATCCGCCGACGAAGATCGAGCTGCCGAAGAGCAGGGGCTTCAGCTGGGCGCGCGCGGTGTAGAGGGCGGCGGTGTATCCGGCGGGGCCGGAGCCTATGACGACGACCTCGCGGACGTCGTCGGTGGCGTCGGTCGGATCGGTCACGGGGTCACGTCCTCGTGCTTCGCGACGATCTCGGAGATGAGGTCCTCGACGAGGGCCTTGATGTCGTCGCGGATCGGCCGGACGGCTTCGACGCCCTGGCCGGCCGGGTCCTCCAGGGTCCAGTCGAGGTACTGCTTGCCGGGGAAGATCGGGCAGGTGTCGCCGCAGCCCATGGTGATGACGTAGTCGGACGCCTCGACGGCCTCGGTGGTCAGTATCTTCGGCTGCTGCTCGGAGATGTCGATGCCCACCTCCTTCATCGCCTCGACCGCGGCCGGGTTGACCCGGTCGCCCGGAGCCGAACCGGCGGAGCGGACCTCGACGCGGTCGCCGGCCAGGTGGCTCAGGAATCCGGCGGCCATCTGGGAGCGGCCCGCGTTGTGGACGCACACGAAGAGCACGGAGGCGAGCGGAGCAGAGGGCATCGGTAGGTCTTCCTTGCCGCCGAGAGGTCAGCTCTGGCTAGTATCAGTGGCTGGTGATGTGACAGTATCAGTCCATGATGACGTCAGTCGATGCTGATCTGATCCGGATTCTGGCCGACCCGCTCAGGCTCCGGATCGTGACCCTGCTGGCCCGCGAGACCCTCTGCACCACCCATCTCGTCGAGGAGACGGGTGCCAAGCAGACCAACCTCTCCAACCACCTGCGCGTCCTGCGCGAGGCAGGCGTCGTGGAGACCGAGCCGTGCGGGCGATTCACGTACTACCGCTTGAAGCCGGACGTCATCGCCCAGCTGGCCGGTCAGTTCGCCGACCTGGCCGAGTCCGCACGTACCGCCGCCGCGAACAAGAGGGCTTGTCCATGACCCCCACCCAAGCACCCATCGCGGCGGATCCATCCTCCGTCGTCGCGAAGCTGTCGACGCTCGACCGCTTCCTCGCCGTCTGGATCCTCCTCGCGATGGGACTCGGGCTGGGTCTCGGCCGACTGGTTCCCGGGCTGAACGACGCGCTGGCCGAGGTCGAGATCGGAGGCGTCTCGCTGCCCATCGCCGTCGGTCTGCTGATCATGATGTACCCGGTGCTCGCCAAGGTCCGGTACGACCGCCTCGACGCCGTCACCGGCGACCGCAGACTCATGCTCTCGTCGCTCGTGATCAATTGGGTCGTGGGCCCGGCACTCATGTTCGCGCTCGCGTGGATCTTCCTGCCGGACCTGCCCGAGTACCGCACCGGTCTGATCATCGTCGGCCTGGCCCGGTGCATCGCCATGGTGATCATCTGGAACGACCTCGCCTGCGGCGATCGTGAGGCCGCCGCGGTCCTCGTCGCCCTCAACAGCGTCTTCCAGGTCATCGCGTTCGGCCTGCTGGGCTGGTTCTACCTCGAGGTCCTCCCCGGCTGGCTTGGTCTCGGCGAGGGCGAGACGCTCGACATCTCCATGGGGAAGATCGCCCTCAACGTCGTCATCTTCCTCGGCATCCCGCTGGTCGCCGGCTTCCTCACCCGCCGGATCGGTGAGAAGAAGATGGGCCGCGAGCCCTACGAGCAGAACTTCCTGCCGAAGATCGGCCCCTGGGCCCTCTACGGCCTGCTCTTCACGATCGTGATCCTCTTCGCCCTCCAGGGAAAGACGATCACCTCGCAGCCGCTGGACGTCGCGAGGATCGCCCTCCCGCTCCTCGTCTACTTCGCCGTCATGTGGTTCGGCACCTTCGCGCTCGGCAAGACCATCGGCCTGAACTACGACCGGACCGCGACCCTCGCCTTCACCGCCGCCGGCAACAACTTCGAACTCGCCATCGCCGTCGCCATCGCCACCTTCGGAGTCACCTCCGGCCAGGCGCTGTCCGGAGTCGTGGGCCCCCTCATCGAGGTCCCGGTCCTGGTCGCGCTCGTGTACGTGTCGCTGGCCTGGCGCAAGCGGTTCACCTCCACCCCGCAGTAGCCCCATCATGTCCCCGGTCCCTTCGGGCGGGGCGCCGTCGCACGAAGGGAAGCCGGAGAGATGAGCAGCTCACTCGACGTCGTCGTGATCGGCGGCGGTCAGGCGGGCCTTGCCGCCGCGTACCACCTGCGACGCGTCGGCGGCCTGGACTTCGCCGTCCTGGACGCCCAGCCCACACCCGGCGGCGCCTGGCAGCACACATGGGATTCGCTGCGCCTCTTCTCCCCGGCCGGGTACTCCTCCCTGCCCGGCCGGCTGATGCCGCCCCAGCAGGGGGAGACGTACCCGGACGCCGCCCACGTCGTCGACTACCTCACCGACTACGAACAGCGTTACGGCCTTCCCGTCCATCGACCCGTCCGGGTACGGGCGGTCCACCGTGACGGCCGGCACCTCCGCGTCGAGACCGACTCCGGAACGTGGCGCGCCCGTGCCGTCGTCACCGCCACCGGAACGTGGTCACGACCGTTCCTCCCCGCGGTCCCCGGCCGTGACACCTTCCAAGGGCGTCAGCTCCACACCGTGGAATACGACGGCCCCGACGAGTTCGCCGGACGCCGGGTCATCGTCGTCGGGGGCGGGAACTCCGGAGCGCAGATCGCCGCCGACCTCGCACACGGGACCGACCTCCTCTGGGTCACCCAGCGCCCCGCGCGATTCCTCGCCGACGACATCGACGGCCGTGCGCTCTTCGACCACGCCACCGCACGCCGCCGCGCGCTGGACGAGGGCCGCGCCGACGGTGGGGGAGTGGCCTCGCTCGGCGACATCGTCGCCGTTCCGCCCGTGCGCGAGGCCCGTGACGCCGGGTTGCTCAAGGCGCAGCCGATGTTCACGAGGCTGACCCCGACAGGCGTCGAATGGGCCGACGGGACCAGGGCGGACGCCGACGCGATCATCTGGTGCACCGGCTTCCGTCCCGCACTCGCCCATCTTGCTCCGCTCGGGCTCAGGGGGACGCGCGGACACGTCCTCACCCGCGGAACGGAGGCCGACGGGGAGCCGCGCCTCCACCTCCTGGGGTACGGCGACTGGACCGGCCCCGCTTCGGCCACCCTCATCGGCGTCGGCCGTCCGGCACGCGAAGCCGCCCGGGCCATCGCCGCCCTCCTCGTGCGCTGAGGAGGTCTGGGTGAACAGAAGGTGAACGCCTGACAGAAAGCGCCGTCCGGATTCGCCGTACGATCTTGTCGACTCGTATGGTGTCCGGATGTCAATTCCGCCGGCGGGTATACCGATCGAGGACGTGAGCAGGGACCTCTGTGCGCCCTGCTCCCCGGGGACGCTGATCGACCGCGACGAAGTCGAGACGCTGACCGCCCAGTTGAAGGCGATGGCCGACCAGACCCGCCTCCAGATCATTCACCTCATCGACCAGTCGCCGGCCGGAGAGCTCTGTGTCTGCGATCTGACCGAGTCGCTCGACCTCGCACAGCCCACGGTGAGCCGCCATCTGAAGATCCTCGCCACCGCCGGGCTGCTGCGGCGCGAACAGCGGGGCACCTGGGCCTGGTTCTCCATTCGGTGGGAGGCCCTCCAGGAGCTCAAGGGCCGGGCCTTCCCGCGAGCCGCGGAGACCTCGGCCTGCTGACCGCCGCTACTCGGCGCTACGGCGTCGAGTCGATCTCCGCGACGAGGTCTTCGACGAGCTCCCTGATGGCGTCGCGGATGGGCCGCACCGCCTCCACCCCTTGCCCGGCCGGATCGTCCAGCTTCCAGTCGAGGTAGCGCTTGCCGGGGAAGACCGCGCACGTGTCCCCGCAGCCCATGGTGACGCACACGTCCGACTCGGCGACGGCTTCCGTGGTGAGGATCTTGGGGACCTCCGCGGACATGTCGATGCCGACCTCACGCATCGCTTCGACGGCTGCCGGGTTCACCGTCGCGGCGGGGGCGGAGCCCGCCGAGCGGACCTCGATCCGGTCGCCGGCCAAGTGGCGGAGCCACGCGGCCGCCATCTGGGACCGGCCCGCGTTGTGAATGCAGACGAACAGGACGGAGGGCGTCCGGGACATCTGTGACTCCTCAAGTAGGTTGGTGTACAAGGGGGTTCGCGATCAGTCGGTTGACACTGATTGCGTTCGGTGTGTCACGATCGGGCCATGCTGACGTCGGTGAACGCGGAACTGCTCAGGGCCCTTGCGGACCCGCTGCGGCTCCGCATCGTGTGCCTGCTCGCCCGTGAGTCGCTGTGCACGACTCATCTCGTCGAGGAGACGGGTGCCCGGCAGACGAACCTGTCGAACCATCTCCGGGTCCTCCGGGAAGCCGGCGTCGTCGTGACCGAGCCTTGCGGGCGCTTCACCTACTACCGGCTTCGTCCCGAGGTGCTGGTCGATCTCGCGGCGTTCCTCGGCGGCCTGGCCGAAGAGGGGCGTGAGACGGCCCCGGCTCGACGTCCCTGCGGCTGAGAGCGCGGACACCACTCCTTCGGGGCGCCTTCGGACCTCGACGGCGACTGCGCCACCGGCAGTGGTGCGCGGCTCGTGATCCGTGCGCGAACGCTACTCCTTCTCCCGTCTCGCGCGCGACCCTTGCGGCGGCGAATCGATCACGTCCGAGCCTTGCCGGGGCAGATCACCCCAAGAGTGTCTCCGGTTCCGGGGCCATCGATGATCGCCGATCGAATTCCACTCTGTGTCGGGTACGCCATGCAGCACCAGGGAAACCACGTCAACCATTCATCGATCTATTGACATACATCGCTCAATGCTGGCAGGGTTCCGGCCGTTGGTCGGCGTAATCGCCGACCCGGGCTCTGACCCCGCCCCCGTCGGCCGGCCCCGGCCCCGACCACATGTCGACACGAAGGTTCCCCACCATGGCCGCCACGTCCCACCCGCACTCGTCCACCACCGAGGCGCCTGTCCTGCTCCTCATGGGCAGCGGTGACCGCCGCTACCGGGAGTACATCGTGGCGGCCGTCTCCCGTCACTTCCGGCTGTGGCTCCTCGACGCCCACGAGCCGAGCTGGCAGCTGCCGTACGTGGAGGGGACCTCGCTCCTCGACACCAAGAACCTCGACGAGCTCCTCGTCGAGGCGCGCGAGGTCATGCAACAGCTGCCGGTGGTAGGGGTCTTCACCTACGACGAGTCGCTCGTGCACGCCGCCGCACGGCTCGCCGAAGCACTCGGCCTGCCCGGGAGCGCACCCGACGCGGTGCTCGCGTGCCGGGACAAGGCGACCACCCGTGCGCTGCTCACGGCCGCGGACGTGCCGCAGCCGGCCTGCACGCCGGTCGCCACGGCCGCCGAGGCCCGCGACGCGGCCGACAAGACCGGCTACCCCGTCGTGATCAAGGCCCGAGGCCTCGCCGGAAGCCTCGGCGTCGTCCGCGCCGACGACGGAGACGCCGTCGAGGCGGCCTTCGAAGCGGCCGGCTCCGCCAACTGGCCGGGAGTGCCCCGGTACGAGGCGGACGTCCTGGTCGAGGAGTACCTGACCGGCCCGGAGATCAGCATCGACGCCGTCGTCGTCGACGGCGTGTGCACCCCGATGGTCGTGGCGCGCAAGCAGGTCGGCATGGACCCCTACTTCGAAGAGACCGGCCACACCGTCGACGCCGCCGACCCGCTCCTCCAGGACCCGGAGCTGCTGGACCAACTGCACCGCATCCACCAGGCGCTCGGCTTCCGGCGCGGCGCCACCCACACCGAGTTCAAGCTCACCCCCAAGGGCCCCCGACTCGTCGAGGTCAACGCGCGCCTCGGGGGCGACTTCATCCCCCTCATCGGGATGCTCGCCACCGGTACGGACCCCGCCGTCGCCGCCGCCCAGGTCGCGGCCGGCCTCACCCCCGAGACCGCGCCGAAGACACAGAAGACCGCTGCCATCAGGTTCCTCTACCCCGAGCACGACTGCGAGGCCGTCGAACTGACCGTGCGCGCCGACCTCTTCGGGCCCACGGTGCACAGCGCGATCGCGACGGCCGGCCCCGGCACCCGACTGGCACTGCCGCCCCGGGCGTACATGAACCGCTACGGATACGTCATAGCCGTCGGCGAGGACCACGACCAGGTCACCGCCGACGCGGATGCCGCGCCCACGCTCGTCGAACTGCGTTCGCGTCCCCTGGCCGACTGACTCCTCCCACCGTTCGGACCGAAGGAGCAGCCGACCGTGAGCATGCCCTCCGATCAGCCGTCACTGCGCTGGGACGGCGACGCGATCGTTACGCTCGACCAGCGCGCACTGCCCCACGAACGCCGGCTCCTGCGCCTGACCACCGTGGACGACGTCATCACCGCCATCACGACCCTGGCGGTACGGGGCGCCCCGTCCATCGGGCTGGCGGGCGCCCTCGGTGTCGTCCTCTCCGCGTACGCCCACTGCCTGCCCGGCACCACCGGCGGCGGACGGGAAGCCGTAAGCGCCGATGCGCGACGGATCGTGGCCGCCCGGCCCACGGCCGTCAACCTGGCGTGGGCCGTCGACCGGGCTCTCGCGAAGCTCGCCGACGGTCCGGACGCGGTCCTCGCCGAAGCCAACGCCATGATCGACGAAGACCGATCGGTCAACCGGCAGATGGTCGACCACGCGGTCAGGGCCGTACGCGACCGCTGCCCCCGGCGCCCCCTGCGCATCCTGACGCACTGCAACACCGGCCGACTCGCCACGGCCGCCGTGGGAACCGCCCTCGGCACGATCCTCGCCCTCGCGGACGCGGGCGAGGTCGCCGAGGTCCTCGTCGACGAGACCCGGCCGCTCCTCCAGGGCGCCCGACTGACGGCCTGGGAACTCGCCGAAGCCGGCGTGCCGCACCGCGTGTGCGTGGACAGCGCGGCAGCCGCGGCCATGAGCCGCGGGCTCGTCGACTGCGTCCTGGTCGGCGCCGACCGCATCACCGCACGCGGCGACGTAGCCAACAAGATCGGGACCTACGCACTGGCCATCGCCGCCGCCTACCACGGCATTCCGTTCCTCGTGGTGGCCCCCGAGTCGTCCTGGGACAGGTCCCTCGCCGACGGGCGGGACATCGTCATCGAGGAACGCGACACCGATGAGGTCACCTCCTACGGAGGGACCCGCACCACCCCGGTCGGTACGCGCGCGTACAACCCGGCCTTCGACGTCACCCCCGCCTCCCTGATCACCGCCATCGTCTCCGAACACGGTGTGCACCACGCCTCCGAGGTGAGCGCATGACCTACGCGCCGTCCACCGCCGTCGGCAAGCAGACGGCCCAGCAACTGGCCGACCTCACCCGCACCCTGTACGAGCGCGGCTGGATGCCGGGCACCTCCGGAAACCTGTCCATGCGGCTGCCCGACGATCCCGACAGGGCGCTGATCACGGCGAGCGGCCGCGACAAGGGCGAGCTGACCGCCCGGGACGTGGTCGAGGTCGACACGCACACCGGCGAGGCGGCCCTTACCGGTCAGGCTCGCCCTTCGGCCGAGACCTCCATCCACGCGGCGGTCTACCGCGTCACCGGAGCCCGGGCCGTCATCCACGTGCACTCTCCGTACGCCACGGTGATCGCCCACCGCGTCGGTGCCCACCATGCGGTGGCCATGCTCCGCTTGGAGCGCTTCGAGCTGCTCAAGGGACTGGGGCTCGAGAACCCGGCGGCGACGCACCTGCCGGTGTTCCCCAACTGGCCGCAGGTGGACCGGATCGCCGAGGACGTGGCCGCCCACCTCACGGCGTACGCGGAAGGCCCGCCCGGGCTCCTCCTTGCGGATCACGGCATCACCACGTGGGGCGACTCGCTCAACCAGGCCAGGAACAGGCTCGAATGCCTGGAATCGATCTGCCAGTTGCTCGTGCTCTCCCAGTCCGAGCCGCACGTCTCGCGTGCCTGAAGGACCCGACGACAGGACCCCACCATGACACTGCTCCAGATCATGCCGGACGACGCACCCGACACCGTCCTGCTCCGCACGCGCGACGAAGCCGCGATCGCACAAGCGCTGCGGGGGAAGTCGGTCTCCTTCACACGCTGGCCGCTGCACGCGCGGGTGACGCCCCAGACGTCGTCCGAGGAGCTGCTCGACGCCTACCGCCGCGAGATCGACGAGCTCTGCGCCGACCGGGGACTCCGACTCGTCGACGTCGCCCGGCTCCACCCCGAGGAGGGAGCCGACTGGCAGGAGCGTGCGGCCAAGGCCCGGTCGACCTTCCTCGACGAGCACCGGCACGCCGAGGACGAGGTCCGGTTCTTCGCCCAGGGCACCGGCTGCTTCTACCTCCACCTCGACGACCGGGTGTACGCCGTGGTCTGTGAGGCAGGGGACCTGCTGTCGGTGCCGGCCGGCACCCGACACTGGTTCGACATGGGACCCGTACCGGACTTCTGCGCCATCCGGTTCTTCGAGAAGGAGGACGGCTGGGTGGGCGACTTCACCCGGGAGCCCATCGCCGGAGGCTTCCCCCGCCTCGACGCACTCCTGCGGGAAGCCTGATGCCGGACAGCCGACCCGTCCGCATCGCCGACGGCGAGCCGCGTGCCGTCGTCCTCGACATCGAGGGAACCACCGGCTCCCTCGACCACGTACGTGACGTCCTCTTCCCCTACGCCCGGGCACGGCTCGCCCCCTGGCTCGCCGAGCACCGCGACACCGCACCATGGCGGCAGATCCTCGACGCGGTCACCGCCCACACCGGGACGGTCCACGACGAGGCGAGCGCTCTCGCTCTCCTGGAGCAGTGGGCCGACGCCGACGTGAAGGCCGCACCCCTGAAGGCGCTGCAGGGCCTCATCTGGTCCGGCGGCTACGAGGCCGGCGAGTTGTCCGGTCACGTGTACCCGGACGTACCGCCCGCCCTGGAGCACTGGAAGGCACGGGGTACAGGCCGCTACATCTACTCGTCCGGCTCCGTGGCCGCACAGCGCGACTGGTTCGGCCACACCGCGCACGGCGACCTGCGCCCGCTGCTCGACGGCTACTTCGACCTCACGACGGCCGGACCCAAGGGGCACGCGAACTCCTACCGTGCCATCGCGGCGGAACTCGGTGACGAACCTTGCGAGTTGCTCTTCGTCAGTGACGTCGGCGCCGAGCTCGACGCCGCCGCCGACGCCGGCTGGCGGACCGTGGCAGTGCGCCGCCCCGACGACGAACGA
This sequence comes from Streptomyces sp. NPDC093089, assembly GCF_044754405.1. Taxonomy (NCBI): domain Bacteria; kingdom Bacillati; phylum Actinomycetota; class Actinomycetes; order Kitasatosporales; family Streptomycetaceae; genus Streptomyces; species Streptomyces sp. NPDC093089. The sequence goes on along the minus strand of NZ_JBIVPA010000008.1, from coordinate 309,149 downwards.
GCCCCGGTGCCCGGGCACGACGTCGTCGCCTCCCTCACCCCACTTCTCTCCCGACCGCGCCCGGGCATACCGGGGACGCCGGATCCCACGGACACGCAGGAGGACCGGAACCATGAGTGACCCATCGGAGGAGACGGCGCAGGCGGACATCGCCGTCATCGGCGGCAGCGGCTTCTACGAACTCCTGGAGTCGGTGAGGCGCGTCGAGGTCGCCACCCCGTACGGCGCTCCGTCCGACGCGGTCTCCGTCGGCACGGTGGGCGATCGCCGAGTGGCCTTCCTGCCCCGGCACGGCAGCCACCACGAACTTCCCCCGCACCGCATCAACTACCGCGCCAACATGTGGGCCCTGCGTTCGCTCGGTGTGCGGCAGGTCCTCGCACCCTGCGCCGTCGGCTCGCTGCGCAACTCCCTCGGCCCCGGCAGCCTGGTCCTTCCCGACCAGCTCGTCGACCGGACCGCGGGACGCGTCCAGACGTACTACGACCACGGCGCGACGCACGTCTCCTTCGCCGACCCGTACTGCGTCGCGGGACGGGCGGCCGTGCTGAAGGCCGCCGGCGAGGCCGGTGCCGACGTCCACGACGGCGGGGTGATGGTGGTCGTCGAGGGACCCCGGTTCTCCACCCGCGCGGAGTCCCAGTGGTACGCGTCCGCCGGCTGGTCCCTCATCAACATGACCGGACACCCCGAGGCCGTCCTCGCACGCGAACTCGCCCTCTGCTACACCTCCCTCGCGCTGGTGACCGACTACGACGCCGGCGTCGAGCACGGTGACGGCGTCTCGCAGGACGAGGTCTTCCGCGTCTTCGCGGCGAACGTCGAACGCCTCAAGGAGCTGGTCCTGCGAACAGTCCCCGTCATGGACCGCGCCCGGGATTGCGCGTGTGCGGCGGCGCTCGACGGGATGGACCTGCCGTTCGACCTTCCTTGAGGCGGCGGCCGGTGCGGCGCTGATCCGCACCGGCAGGCACCACCCGGACTGATGCCGGTCACCATGGTGACCGGCATCAGTCATTCGACCACCGGGCTACGGCGTTCCACGAGCAACACGTCGCGCCAGACGCCGTGGTGGCGGGCCACGCGCTCCCTTCGACCCAGGACACGGAAGCCCACGGACTCGTGCAGAGCAAGGCTCGCCGCGTTCTCCGGGAAGATGCCCGCCTGAACCGTCCAGATGCCCGCCTTCTCCGTGGAGCTGATCAGCGCTTCCAACAGCGTGTGCCCCACACCCGCTCCGCGCGCCGTGGGGCACACGTAAACGGAGTGCTCGACGACCCCCGCGTAGGCAGGGCGGGCAGAGACGCGTGACACCGCCGTCCATCCGACGACCCGTCGTTGCCGGTCGAGGGCCACCAGACGGTGCGCGGGCAACTTGGCGGTGTCGAAGGCGCTCCACGGGGGAGCGGCCGTCTCGAACGTGGCGTTTCCTTCGTCGATGCCCTGCTGGTAGATCGCCATGACGGCGGGCGCGTGGTCGTCGGTCATGGGGGCGAGGACGATGTCGGGGCGCGTGTGTGTGCTCACGCGTGCTCCTTCCGAGGCGCGCTTCAGGACGCGGCGTACTGGCTTCGGGTACGGCGACGCTCCTGTGGCGGCCCGGGCCGCCACAGGAGCGTGGTGGGGGGTGTGGGGAGAGGTCTCGGGTCAGAGGAGAGGAAGTGCGACGAGCCCGATGCCCACGCTGCCGAGGAGTCCGACGGCGAGGTAGAAGACGAAGACCTTCGCCTTGACGACGCTCTTGACGGCCACCATCGCCGGGATCGTGGTGAGGGCGCCGCCGAGGAGGAAGGTGACGCCCGCGGCCGCGACCATGCCCTGGTTCAGGAGGCCTTCGACGACCGGGATGGCGCCGACGCCGTTGAGGTACAGCGGGACGCTGATGAGCCCGGCGACCAGCACCGAGACGACGCCGTCCGTGCCGAGGACGCCCGACACGACGTCGGTGGGCACGTAGCGGACGATCAGGGCTTCGAGAACGATGGCCAGCAACAGCCACTTGCCCAGGATCAGGGAGTCGCTGACGATCTCCTTGAGGATCTCGCCGGCGCGGAGGTTCTTGATGTCCCGCCGGACGAGCACCCGCCACGGGGTGCCGTCGTCGTCCGTGTCGTTCTGCGCGGCGGTGGAGCAGCCACCGGCCTCGGGCGCCGGGTCCTGCGCAGCGCCGCCGCAGCCGCTCGCGGGCATACTGGCTCCGGTGGCACCACCGCCGACCGCCACGGGTGCGGGCACGGTCGCCTTGGCCGCCGAGCACGCCGTCTCGGGAACGGTCACCGTCTCCTGCGAGCAGGACTTCGCGGGCGCCTTCTCCTCGGTGGAGTCGAGCAGCGGATCCGCGAACCGCCCGCGACGTTCGAGCGCCAGGACGATGAGGCCCGCGCCGAAGCTCAGCGCCAACGCACCGATCAGGCGGGCGGTGGCGATGGGGATCCCGAGCTGGGCGGCGGACAGTGCGTAGATCTCCGGGTCCATGGACGGCGATGCGATCCAGAAGGACATGACCGCCGAGAGAGGGACACCGGCTATCAGGAAACGGCGGATCAGCGGGATCACGGTGAAGGAGCAGAAGGGGCTGAACGCTCCGATGGCCGTGACGATGGCGATGCCGAGGACGCCCCTCCGCCCCTGGGCGAAACTGCGGCGCGCGACCACGTCGATCGACAGACGCTGTACGGCGATCCCCAGGACGATGGCTACCAGGAACCACGGGAGATAGTGCAGCACCTCGAACAGGATGAACAGGCCAAGGGCCCGCAATTCGTCCACAGGTGAACCTCTCTGAGACGGTGACACACGGAGGGAGCGGCGCCGTGCAGGGGAGTGCAGGGGTGTGGCGAGCCGTGTGGGGAGGACCGTCCGGCATCCGCTTTATCGAATATCGATGATAGACGATTAAAGAGAGGCTGGGCAATGGGGATGCCGTGTCCTGGTGCGGTGCCGGGCTGCTCGGGGTCGGAGTAAGTGGTGCCCGCGCCGCAGCCCCTGCCGTGGCCGCGGGTCAGGGGCTCGCCTCCGTGAGTCCAGGCCGCGTGCGGGGGCCTTGTCGTCGTGATTGGCCATCGAATACCATCGATGGATCATGAGCGGTGTCAAGAATCTCCAGCCGGTCGGCCGAACTGCGGCCGACGCCGTCTGCTGCCCGCCCCTTGTGGCCGCCGCGCTGTCCGAACAGGACGCCGAGATCATGGCCGCCATGTTCAAGGCGCTGGCCGACCCGGTCCGGCTCCGCCTCCTGTCCCGGGTGGCCTCGCACCCCAGCGGCGAGGCGTGCGTCTGCGACATAGCCGACGTCGGCGTCTCCCAGCCCACCGTCAGCCACCATCTGAAGAAGCTCCGGGAAGCGGGCCTGCTCACCTCGGAACGCCGCGGCACCTGGGTGTACTACCGTCCGGCGCCCGGGGTCCTGGCCTCGTTGGGCGCGTTTCTCGCCGACGCCGAGAGCGCCGGTCGGTAGGCGAGCCCTCCGGGCCGGGGCTTCGGGGTGCTCGGTGCGCCGCTCGGATCGGCGGGGTTCGGTCCCGCCGGCGGTCAGTCGATGAGTGGGCTGCGTCGTTCGACGAGTACCGTGTCGCGCCACACTCCGTGATGACGCCCGACTCGCTCCCGCGTGCCGATGACCCGGAATCCCATGCGGGTGTGAACGGCGAGGCTGGCCGCGTTCTCGGGGAAGATGCCGGACTGAATGGTCCAGATCCCGGCCGCCTCGGTGGAGTCGACGAGCGCCTTCAGCAGTGCGGAGGCGACGCCGCGCGCCCGCGCATCGGGATGCACGTACACGGAGTGCTCGACGACGCCGGCGTACGCGCACCGGTCGGAGACCTTCGTGGCTGCCACCCATCCGAGCACTCGGCCGTCCTCGGAGAGCGCGACGAACCGGTGCTCGGGCAGCTTGGCGGCGTCGAACTGCTCCCAGGTCGGAGCGGCGGTCTCGAAGGTGGCGTTGCCCTCGTCGATGCCGGCCTGATAGATCGCGATCACCTCGGTGGCGTGGTCGGCCGTGAGGGGTGCGACGGTGGTGTCGCGGGTGGTCGATCGGGTCACGGGACGGAGTCTTTCGGGTGAGGGCTTATGCGGGGGGGCCTGCCTGGGCATCCGTCCCGAGCAGGGGGCGAAAGGCCGGGGTGCCGGCCCGGGTCAGGCGGTGGCTGCCTTGGTGAGGAGGGCGCCCATGGCGGCGAGGACCGCGGGCTCGACGCGGTAGTAGACCCACGTGCCGCGCCGCTCCGAGGAGAGCAGGCCGGCCTCTTTCAGCTTCTTCAGGTGATGGGAGACCGTGGGCTGCGAGACGCCGACGTCGGAGATGTCGCAGACGCAGGCCTCGCCGCCCTCGTGTGAGGCGACGGCGGAGAAGAGCCGCAGCCGCACCGGGTCGCCCAGTGCCTTGAACATCACGGCGGTCCGCTCGGCTTCCCCCGCGGTCAGCGGCCGCTCGTTCAGAGGCGGGCAGCAGGGCGCTGTCTCGGACTCCAGCACCGGCAGCAGCTTCACGTTCGACATCTGTCTATGTTGACACATGTCGAACTAGACGCCCAGGGCGTGGCGTCGCCGCCCACTCCCGGCCGGCCGCCCACTCCCGGCCGGTCGCCCACTCCCGGCCGGTCGCCCACTCCCGGCCGGTCGCGCGCCCCCGGCCGGTCGCGCGCTCCCGAGATGGTCGGGTGGTGTCTGCCCGAGTGCGGGCTTCCACGATCGCGAATTCGATGAATGTCTATGTTGACGTCTGTCTAATCAAGTGCCACGCTGGGTGACGCAAGGGATCGGCAAACGTCGAATCAGCAAGGGGAGAGTCGTGAGCGTCACCACCATCGACCAGCTGCCTGTCGTGGTCATCGGAGCCGGCCCCACCGGCCTGGCCGCTGCCGCGCACCTCGTCGACCAGGGTCTGGAACCGCTGGTCCTGGAGGCCGGAACCCAGGCGGGAGCGGCAGTGCGGGCGTGGGCGCACGTGCGGCTCTTCTCCGCCTGGGGCGAGGTCGTCGACCCGGTCGCCGAGAGGTTGCTGGTCGCGACCGGGTGGGTGAAGCCCGAACCGGACGCCTATCCGACGGGCGGGGACTGGGCAGACGGCTACCTTCAGCCGCTCGCGGACCTCCTCGGCGACAAGATCAGGCTCGACGCCCGGGTCACCGGCGTCTCGCGCACGGGCCGCGACCGCGTGGTCGACTCCGACCGGGAGCAGCAGCCCTTCACTGTTCACGTCCGGCACGGCGATGGACGAGAGGAGCGCGTCCTCGCCCGGGCCGTGATCGACGCTTCGGGCACGTGGTCCGCCCCGAACCCGGCCGGTGCCGACGGTCTGCCGGCGCTCGGGGAGCGGGCGGCCGCAGATCGGATCTCCTACCGGGTCCCCGATCTCAAGGACTCCGGGGTACGGGCCCGATACGCAGGCCGCCGCACCGCAGTCATTGGCTCAGGCGCCTCCGCCTTCACCGCTCTGGCCTCGCTCGCCGCCCTCGCGAAGTCCCAGGGCGGCGAAGGCACCCATGCCGCCTGGATCCTGCGGCGCGGCATCTCGGGCGCGACCTTCGGCGGAGGCGGATCCGACCAGCTCCCCGCCCGCGGCGCCCTCGGCCTCGCGGCGAAGGCGGCGGTCGACGAGGGGTACGCGGAGGCGGTCACCGGCTTCCGGACTGCCGGGATCGAACGCGACGGCGAGCGGCTGGTCCTGGTGGCCGAGGACGGCCGCGAGCTCGATCCCGTCGACGAGGTCATCGTCCTGACCGGCTTCCGCCCCGACCTCGCCTTCCTGGACGAACTCCGTCTGGGTCTCGACGACCGGCTCCAGGCCCCCCTCGCGCTGGCCCCGCTCATCGACCCGAACCAGCACTCCTGCGGCACCGTCTACCCGCACGGCGTGAAGGAGCTCTCCCACCCGGAGGAGGGCGTGTACCTGGTGGGGATGAAGTCCTACGGCCGCGCTCCGTCCTTCCTCGCCCTCACCGGCTACGAACAGGTCCGTTCGGTCGTCGCCGCCCTCGCCGGCGACCGTGAGTCCGCCGAACGCGTCGAACTCGTACTGCCCGAAACCGGGGTCTGCGGCGGCGCGGGCCTCTTCGACGAGCCCGTCGAAGCCGAGACCGGGGGTGGGTGCTGCGCGAGCGTGACCGTGCCGCCGACCGTGCTCCGGATCGGCGTCGGCGCCCCGGCCGCCTCCGGCGGCTGCTGATCCCGCCCCGTCCACCCCACCGCAACCGGAGGAACACGATGTCCCGCGTACAACTCGCCCTGCGCGTTCCCGACCTGGCGGCCTCCGTCGCCTTCTACACGAAACTCTTCGGCACCGGGCCCGCCAAACTCCGCGACGGGTACGCCAACTTCGCCATCGCGGAACCGCCCCTCAAGCTGGTCCTCATCGAAGGTGCAGAGAACGAGGACACCCGCATGGACCACCTCGGTGTAGAGGTCGACACCACGGAGGCCGTCCACGCGGCCGCCACCCGCCTGGGGGAGGAGGGCCTGTCGACGACGGAGGAGAACGACACCACCTGCTGCTACGCCCTCCAGGACAAGGTGTGGGTCCACGGCCCCGGCCGCGAACCGTGGGAGGTGTACGTCGTCAAGGCCGACGCCGACACCCTGACCAAGCAGCAGGGCAGCGCGTGCTGCGCCGGCACGGCTGCCACCACCGACAGCGATGCGAGTGAACCGGTCGCCGCCGGCGGATGCTGCTGACCCCTCGATGGCCGACCTTCACACCCGCGGAGCCGCGACCGGAACAGGGGACCGGTCGCGGCCCCGCGCTGTCCTGCCTGCGCTCTGCGCCACCCAGATCACCAGCTGGGGCATCGTCTACTACGCCTTCCCGGTCCTGAACCCGCAGATCACCGCCGACACCGGCTGGTCCACCAGCGCCACCACGGCGGCGTTCTCGCTCGCCCTGATCGTCTCCGGCCTCGCCGGAATCCGGGTCGGCCGGATCATCGACCGCCGCGGCCCGCGCACGGTCATGACGGCGGGCTCCGTGGTCGGAGTCCTGAGTTCGGTGACCGTCGCCCTGGCCCCGAACCTGCCGGTGTTCTTCGCCGGCTGGCTGCTGGGCGGGCTTGCCATGGCGGCCACCTTCTACCAGCCCGCGTTCGCCGCCCTCACCCGCTGGTGGGCCCCTGACCACGTCCGCGCCCTCACGATCGTCACCCTCGCCGGCGGCCTCGCCTCCACCGTCTTCGCCCCGCTCACCGCCGCCCTGGCCGACCACCTGTCGTGGCGCGAGACCTACCTGGTGCTGGCGGCGATCCTCGCCTCCGTCACGATCCCGGCCCACGCCATCGCCCTCAAAGCCCCCTGGCCACAGGCGGTACCCTCCCCAGCCGATACGGCCGCGAGCCCCGGCACCGTAGCCCGAAGCCGCCCGTTCCTCCTGCTCGCGATCGCGTTCACCCTCTCGGCCTTCGCGATGTACGCCGTCGTCGTCACTCTCGTCCCCCTCCTGCTCGAACGCGGCTACACCACAACCCAAGCGGCCTGGGCCCTCGGCCTCGGCGGCGCAGGCCAGACCCTCGGCCGCACCCTCTACGCCCCCCTCGCCCGCCACACCGGCCCGACGGTCCGCACCGCGACCCTCATCGCCCTCGGTGCCCTGACCACGGCGGCCCTCGCCGTCACCCCGGGCCCGTACGGCCTGGTGATCGCGGCGTCGATCGCGGCCGGCACGGTCCGCGGCAACCTCACCCTCCTCCAGGCGACCGCGATCACCGACCGCTGGGGCACCCACCACTACGGCCGGCTCTCCGCAACGCTCAGCGCCCCAGCCATGACAGCCTCAGCTCTCGCCCCCTTCGCAGCAGCCACCCTCGCCTCAACTCTGGGCGGATACCCGGAGTTGTTCGGAGTGCTTGCCGGCCTCGCGGCGGCGTCCGCCTTCGTGGCCACGGCGACATCCGTACGCGGCGACAGCTAGGTCCGATCCAGGTCAACGGTTTCGTGCGACCGGAGACCGGCAGGTGCCTTCAGGAAGAAGTCGGCCAACGCAGGGGCGACGGCGGCGGGAGACGTCTCGGGGCCGAAGTGGTCCAGCTTGGGGTAGAGCTTCAGCTCGGAGCCGGGGAGGATCTCGTGAATGCGCGGGGCCGCGCGTCCCGCACCGGTGCTCCGGACCTCCTTGCCGGCCATGAGCAGTACGGGCTGGGTGAGCCGCCCGTACTCGCGGAAGGTGGTGTCCCGGGCGGCGATCCCGGCGTGTTCGCGTATCGCGGCGGGCAACAGGGCGTGCTTCTGCAGGCGTTCGGGTTTCTTGAGGGCGAGGGGGCGGATCAGCCGCAGCAGCCGGCGCGGCGCCTTGCCGCTGGTCTCGGGGTCGACGCCCTGGACGAACGTCAGGAACGCCTCGGCCGGCTTCCCGGCGTCGAGTTGGCGGCGGCAGCGGTCGGCCCAGTCGACGGGGAGGGAACCGTCGATCGACACGCCGGGCGGGCCTAGGACCCCTGTCCGACCGGAGTCGGGTCGTCCGGGTGGGTTCCGGATTCGGGTGGGTGGGACGGGTGCGTTCGGCCCAGGAAGGCGACCAGTCCGGCGACGGCGAAGCCGGCGGCGTTGGCGAGGATCAGCGCGGTGTAGGCGGCGCGGGTGTCGAGCTGGATGGCGACGGCCGCGCCCAGGGTGCCCACGACGACGCCGAGGTTGACGAACGTGCGGAGCCTGGCGCGGAAGGCGGCCGGGTGCTCGCCGCCGACCCCGGCGACGAGCGCGCCGCCCGCGGCGCCGCCGCCCGTGGCGGCCAGCCGGTCCAGGGTGGCGACGACGGCGCACGCGAGCCAGCTGTCGATGAGGACGAAGGCCGCCATCGTGACGGCCTGCAGGACGAGGCTCGTCAGCCAGACGGTGCGCGGCCCGTACCGGTCGGCGAGGTTCCCCGCGGGTATGCCGGCCGCCAGGCCGCTGAGGCCGGCGATCGTCAGGCCCGGGCCCACGTGGGTGGCGGGCAGGTGCACGACGAACGTGAAGTAGAGGACGGCGGCCGTGTTGAAGAGGCCGTTGCCGACCCTGCTGACGAAGACGGCGGTGAAGAGGGCGCGCTGCGGGCCGGCCTCCGGCCCGCCGCGCGCCCGTCGCTCGGCCCCCGTTTGATCATGTCGATGATGCCGAGCGCGGGGTCAGCGGTATTCGCAGAGGTACGCGGTGTCGACCGCGACCTCGAGCTGGAACTTGCTGTCGCCGGGGACCTCGAACCGCGTCCCGGCGGGGAAGGTCTGCCACTCGTCGGCGCCGGGCAGCTTCACCGTCAGGGCCCCGCTGACGACGTGCATGACCTCCGGGTTGGCGGTGCCGAACTCGTAGGCGCCGGGGGCCATGACGCCGATCGTCGCCGGGCCCTGCTCCTGGGTGAAGGCGATCGACTTGACCGAGCCGTCGAAGTACTCGTTGACCGTGAACATGGGCATCCTCGGGGGAAGCGGGACAAAGGGGTGACCAGGACTTCGCTGGCCGGCCACCGGCAAGTCGACCTTACCGGCGAGGGTTTGCGCCGGCAGGGGTGCCCCCGCCCTGGTGAGGCCCTTGATCGGAACCCCCCGGCCGGCGCCGGGGGCGCGACCGCTGCCCGGGCGGCGGGGCGCGGCGTAGCCTGAGCGGCATGAGGCAGGACGCCGATCCGGGGCTCTTCGGCCCCCGCTCCGTGACGTGGCAGGTGCACTCCGACCCGGTGATGTGGATCGCCGGGGTCCGGGCCCTGTGGCTCCAAGCCCTGCATCCCGTCGCCGTCCGCGGCGTCATGATCAACAGCAGTTTCCGCGAGGACCCCTGGGGGCGCCTCATGCGGACGGCGAACTTCGTCGGCACGCTGAGCTACGGCACCGCCGAGGCCGCCGAGGCGGCCGGCGCCCGGGTCCGCAAGATCCATCGCCTGCTCGGCGTGGACGACCCCGAACTCCTGCTCTGGGTGCACTGCGCCGAGACCGACTCGTACCTCTCGGTCGCCCGCCGCTCCGGCATCCCGCTCACCGACGCGCAGGCCGACCGGTACGTGGACGAGCACCGCACCTCGGCCCAGCTCGTCGGCCTCGACCCGGACGCCGTCCCCGCGTCCACCGCGGAGCTCGCGGACTACTTCGACGCAGTGCGCCCCCGGCTCGCCGCGGGACCGGACGCGCGGACCGTCGAGGACTTCCTCCGGCGCCCGCCCGTGAAACCGGCGCTCGTCCCGGCGCGCGAGGTGATCTGGAGGCGCGTCGCCACCCTCGCATACGACGCCCTGCCCCCCTACGCCCACGCGCTCTACGGCCACCCCGCCCCGCCGGCCGGGACCGTCACCCGCCGCCTGGTCACCACGGCCGGCGTCCTCCGCCGCATCCCCGCCCGGGTGCGCTGGCGGCTCCCTCCCCGGCACATCCTGCGGGCCGTCGAACGGCTCGGCCCCGAGACCCGGCCCGACCCGTTCGCGCGACGCGCGCCGTAGGCGTACCCCGCCCCGTATTCACTGTCCGACCCGGCGGCCATACTGGAGGAGCCGAGGAGGCAGTACGGAAATCGACGGGGGCGACGGCACACGATGGGGGACTCGAGACTGATCCAGGGCCGGTACCGCCTGCACGAGGTGATCGGTCGCGGAGGCATGGGCGAGGTCTGGCGCGCCACCGACGAGGCGCTCGGGCGCGGCGTCGCCGTGAAGTGCCTCAAGCCGCTCGGCCCGCAGCAGGACCCCCAGGTCCTCACCGTGGTGCGCGAGCGCTTCCGGCGCGAGGCCCGGGTGGCCGCGGCGCTCCAGCACCGGGGCATCACCGTCGTGCACGACTTCGGCGAGTACGACGGCGTCCTCTTCCTCGTGATGGAGCTCCTGGAGGGGCGCAACCTCAGCCAGCTCCTCACGGCCAACGCCCAGCGGCCGCTGCCCGTCCAGGACGTCGTCGAGATCGCCGACCAGGTCGCCGACGCCCTCGCGTACACCCACGGCCAGGGGATCGTGCACCGCGACCTGAAGCCCGCGAACATCATGCGGCTGCGCGACGGCACCGTGAAGATCTGCGACTTCGGGATCGCGCGCCTCGGTGCCGACATGGGCTTCACCTCGAAGCTCACCGGCACCGGCATCGCCATGGGCACCCCCCACTACATGTCCCCCGAGCAGATCGGCGGCACCGAGGTCGACCACCGCAGCGACCTCTACTCCCTCGGCTGCGTCCTGTACGAACTGGCCACCGGGACCCCGCCCTTCGACCTCGGCGACTCCTGGGCCATCCTCATCGGCCACCGGGACACCGTGCCGGAGCCCCCGCGCGCCCTCCGCGCCGAACTCCCGGACTTCTTCGACCAGATCGTCGTCCACCTCCTCGCCAAGGTCCCCGACGAGCGGCCCTCCCACGCCGGCGACCTGCGGCGCCGGATCGCCGTGGGCCGCGTGTCGTCGTCCGTCCTCCATCCGGGCTCCACGCCCCCTCCGCTCGGCCCCTGGCCCGGGGACACCGCCCCGTACCCCGTCCCCGGCCACCCGCCCGTCGGCCCGGGCGCGAGCCCCACCCCCACCCCTTCCGCGGCACCTCCCGGGCCCGTGCCCGCGTGGGCGCGGGCGATCGGCGACGGACACCGGCCCGCCGCCGAATCGGGCGCCGCCGCCCCGCCGCGCCCCGCCGCCCACGACTCCGCCGCGGCCGTGCTCACCACCGAGTGGACCACCGCCGGCCAGGCGCCCGCCGGACCGCCGCAGACCCCTGCCGGACCGTCGCACACGCCCGCCGGACCGCTGCACACGCCCGCCGTCCCCACCCACGCCCCGCCCGCTCCGACCCATGCGCCCGGCCGGTCTCCGCACGCCGCCACGTCCGCCCCGACGCCCGCGCCGGACCCGTCCCCGCACGCGGCCATGCTCCCGGCGGGGCCCGCGGCCCCCGCCGCGTCGGCCGAGCTGATCGCGGTGCTCGCCGGCCGTTACCGGGCCGGACTGGGCCTCGGGCGGCTCGGCCGGTGGGAAGAGGCCGAGTCCGTCCACCGGTCCGTCGCGGACGACCGCTCGCGGGCGCTCGGCGAGGACCACCCGGACACGCTGGCCAGCCACTACGAGGTCGCGTTCGCCCTCGCCCGGCTCGACCGCCCCGCCGAGGCGCTGCGGGCCTTCGGCCTGGTCGCGGAGGCGCGCGCCCGGGTCCTCGGAGAGGACCACCCCGACACGCTGGCGGCACGCCAGGAACGGGCGTACGCGCTCGGCAGGCTCGGCCGGCACCCCGAGGCGTACGAGCTGTACGCCGCAGTGCTCGCGGCCCGCGAGCGCACCGTGGGACCCGACCACCCCGACACGCTGCGCTGCCGGCACAACCTGGCGTTCACGCTCGGCCGCCTGGGCCGGCTCGAGGAGTCGTACCGGACGGCGCACGCGGTCGCGGAGGCCAGGGCCCGGCTGCTCGGCGAGGACCACCCCGACACCCTGGTGACCCGCCACGAGGTCGCCTACACCCTCGGGAAGATGGGGCGCGGGCAGGAGGCGCTCACCGAGTACCGCGCGCTCGCCGACGCCCGCGCCGCCGCCCTCGGCCCGGAGCATCCGGACACCCTCACCGCCCGCTACGAGACCGGGGTCTTCCTCGGCCGCCTCGGCCAGGCCGCGGACGCCCTGGAAGTCTGCCGCGACCTCGTGGCCGCCCGTACCCGCGCGCAGGGCGCCGACGCCCCCGAGACCCTGCGGGTACGCCACGCCCTCGCCGTCAACCTGGGCCGGCTCGGCCGCTGGGAGGAGGCGCTCGCCGAGTCCGGGACCGTCCACGCGGACCGGGCGAGGGTCCTCGGCGCGGAGCACCCGGACACCCTCCTCAGCCGCCGCGAGGCCGCCGTCGCCCTCGGCCGGCTGGGCCGCTGGGAGGAGGCCCTCGAAGCGCACCGCGCGATCGAGGACGCCCGCACCCGCCTCCTCGGCCCCGCCCACCCCGACACCCTCGCCGCCCTCGAAGCCGAGGCCCACTGCCTGGAGCGCCTCGGCCGCCACGCCGAAGCCGCCGACCTCCACCTGAGAGCGGCCACCCAGCCCCCGGCCTGACCGCCGACTTGGATGGATCGGTGCCGGTCGGCCGGACGGATCGGCGCTGCCGTCGGGACAGCCCGGCGCTGACATACGGACGGGCCCGCGCGCTGATGTCCGGACGGGACTTGCGCAGGCCGCCGGACCGATCTGCACCGACACCCGGACGGGCCCGCGCGCTGATGTCCGGACGGGACTTGCGCAGGCCGCCGGACCGATCTGCACCGACACCCGGACGGGCCTGCGCCGACACCCGGACGGACCAGCGCCGACGCCCGGGCGGACAGCGCTCACGTCCGGCCGGACCTGCGCGACCGACTCGCACCGGCCGCCGGCCGGACCTGCAGGGCCCGCACGGTCGGCGCGACCGGCCCGAGCCGGCCGCCGACCGCACCCGCGCGGACGGCCGCACCGCCCCTCACCGCCGCCCCACCAGCCGGACCCGCCCCGCCAGACCCCCGTCGCATCCCGGCCACGCTCACCACGCGCTCTTTCCCGGCGGTCGCTCCCGTGTGAGCATGAGCCATGACCGCCCTCGACGCGCTGCACGGCGCCCCGGCCGCACCCCGTTCGTACGACGCCGTCATCGTCGGGGCGGGCCACAACGGCCTCGTCGCCGCCGCGTACCTGGCTCGTGCCGGGCGGAGCGTCCTGGTCATGGAGCGGCTCGGTTCCACCGGTGGGGCCGCCGTGTCGACGCGGCCGTTCGCCGGAGTGGACGCCAGGCTGTCGCGGTACTCGTACCTGGTGTCGCTGCTGCCGGAGAAGATCGTGCGGGAGCTCGGGCTGCGGTTCGAGGTGCGGAAGAGGTCCGTCTCGTCGTACACGCCGAGGGGGGACGGGGGTCTCCTCGTCGGCGGGGGAGCCGACCGTACGCGCGCGTCGTTCGCGGCGCTGACGGGGTCCGACCGGGAGTACGAGGCATGGGAGGCCTTCTACGCCCGTACGGCCCGTGCCGCCCGCCGGATCTTCCCCACCCTCACTGAGCCCCTCCCGACCCGCGCGGCGCTGCGGACGCGGGTCGACGACGCCGAGACGTGGCGGATGCTCTTCGAGGAGCCGATCGGCGTGGCCGTGGAGCGGCACTTCGCCGACGACCTGGTGCGGGGAGTCGTCCTCACGGACGCCCTGATCGGCACGTTCGCCGATGCCCACGACCCCGGGCTGCTCCAGAACCGCTGCTTCCTCTACCACGTCATCGGGGGCGGCACGGGCGACTGGGACGTGCCCGTCGGCGGCATGGGCGCGCTCACGGACGCGCTCGCCGACGCGGCCCGCGCCGCCGGCGCGCGGATCGTCACCGGCCACGAGGCCACCCGGATCGAGACCGACGGGCGCCGCGCCGCGGTCACCTACCGCACCGCCGACGGCGAGGGCACGGTCGAGGCGGGCCACGTGCTGGTCAACGCGTCCCCCCGGGAACTGGCGGCGCTGCTCGGCGAGACGCCCCCGCCGGCGGCGGAAGGCGCCCAGCTCAAGGTGAACATGCTGCTGACCCGGCTGCCGAGGCTCCGCGACCGGTCCGTCGACCCGCGCGAGGCGTTCGCCGGGACGTTCCACATCGCCGAGGGGTATGAGCAGTTGGCCGCCGCCCACGCCGAGGCGGCCTCCGGGCACCTGCCCAGCGCCCCACCGTCCGAGATCTACTGCCACTCCCTCACGGACCCGACGATCCTCGGCCCCGACCTCGCGGCCCGGGGCCACCACACCCTGACGCTGTTCGGCCTGCACACGCCGGCCCGGCTCTTCGCCGCCGACAACGACGGCACGCGCGCCGCGCTCCTCAAGGCCACCCTCGACCAGCTCGACGCCCACCTCGACGAGCCGATCGCCGACTGCCTCGCCCTGGACGCGGACAGCCGGCCCTGCATCGAGGCGAAGACGCCTCTCGACCTGGAGCGCGAACTGCGCCTGCCCGGCGGCCACATCTTCCACCGCGACCTCTCGTTCCCGTACGGCGGGGAAGGCACCGGACGCTGGGGCGTCGAGACCGGCCACGCCAACCTGCTGCTCTGCGGGGCGGGGGCGATCCGGGGCGGCGGCGTCAGCGGCGTCCCCGGCCACAACGCGGCGATGGCGGTGCTCGGACGTTGACGCGTGGCGCCCTCCCACCGGCGGTGTGAAGCTGATCTGCGAGCGCGCTTAAGAAATCCTCGATGGACCGGGAGCGCGACGTACGGAAGATTCTCTTCCAGGGATCATGGGCGCTCAGTCGTGCCCGCACCCCCACATCACAGGACACGCACGTCGGGAGCCGTTGCATTGAAGGCGCTGGTCAAGCTGAACGCGGAGCCGGGACTCTGGCTCACGGACGTGCCCGAGCCGGAGACCGGCCCGGGGGACGTCCTCATCAAGGTCAAGCGGACCGGGATCTGCGGTACCGACCTGCACATCCGCTCCTGGGACGGCTGGGCGCAGAAGACGATCGCCACGCCGCTGACGATCGGCCACGAGTTCGTCGGCGAGGTCGTCTCCGTCGGCCGTGACGTCACCGACATCGCCGTCGGCGACCTGGTCAGCGGCGAGGGTCACCTCGTCTGCGGCAAGTGCCGCAACTGCCTGGCCGGCCGCCGCCACCTCTGCCGTGCCACGGTCGGTCTCGGCGTCGGCCGCGACGGCGCCTTCGCCGAGTACGTGGCCCTGCCCGCGTCCAACGTCTGGGTGCACCGCGTCCCCGTCGACCTCGACGTCGCCGCGATCTTCGACCCGTTCGGCAACGCCGTGCACACGGCGCTCTCCTTCCCGCTCGTCGGCGAGGACGTCCTCGTCACCGGCGCCGGCCCGATCGGCATCATGGCCGCCGCCGTCGCCAAGCACGCCGGCGCCCGCAACGTGGTGATCACCGACGTCAGCGAGGAGCGCCTCGCGCTGGCCCGCAAGACGGGCGTCTCGCTCGCCCTGAACGTGGCCGAGCAGACCATCGCCGACGGCCAGCGCATCCTCGGGCTCAAGGAGGGCTTCGACGTCGGCCTGGAGATGTCGGGCAACCCACACGCCATGCGCGACATGGTCGCCAACATGACCAACGGCGGGAAGATCGCCATGCTCGGCCTGCCGAGCGAGGACTTCGCCGTCGACTGGGCGAAGATCGTCACGTCCATGATCACGATCAAGGGCATCTACGGCCGGGAGATGTTCGAGACCTGGTACGCCATGTCGGTGCTCCTGGAGGCGGGTCTCGACCTTTCCCCGGTCATCACCGGCCGGTACGCGTACACCGACTTCGAGGCCGCCTTCGACGACGCGGCCTCCGGCAAGAGCGGCAAGATCATCCTCGACTGGACTACGGGAGCCTGACCCATGTTCGATTCCGTGCGCGACGACATCCGCACCACCCTCGAAGAGATCCGGCAGGCCGGGCTCCACAAGCCCGAGCGGGTCATCGGCACCCCGCAGTCGGCCACCGTCGCCGTCACCGCGGGCGGCCGCCCCGGCGAGGTGCTCAACTTCTGCGCCAACAACTACCTCGGTCTCGCCGACCACCCCGACGTCGTCGCGGCCGCCCACGAGGCGCTCGACCGCTGGGGCTACGGCATGGCGTCCGTCCGCTTCATCTGCGGCACGCAGGAGGTGCACAAGGAGCTGGAGGCGCGCCTCTCCTCCTTCCTCGGCCAGGAGGACACGATCCTCTACTCCTCCTGCTTCGACGCCAACGGCGGCGTCTTCGAGACCATCCTCGGCGCCGAGGACGCGGTCATCTCCGACGCCCTCAACCACGCCTCGATCATCGACGGCATCCGGCTCTCCAAGGCCCGCCGCTTCCGCTACGCCAACCGCGACATGGCCGACCTGGAGCAGCAGCTGAAGGAGGCCACCGAGGGCGGCGCCCGGCGCAAGCTCATCGTCACCGACGGCGTCTTCTCGATGGACGGCTACGTCGCCCCCCTCGCCGAGATCTGCGACCTGGCCGAGCGCTACGACGCCATGGTCATGGTCGACGACTCGCACGCCGTCGGCTTCGTCGGCCCCGGCGGCCGCGGCACCCCCGAGCTGCACGGCGTCATGGACCGCGTGGACATCATCACCGGCACCCTCGGCAAGGCCCTCGGCGGCGCCTCCGGCGGCTACGTCGCCGCCCGCGCCGAGATCGTCGCCCTGCTGCGCCAGCGCTCGCGCCCGTACCTCTTCTCGAACACCCTGGCCCCGGTCATCGCCGCCGCCTCCCTCAAGGTCCTCGACCTCCTGGAGTCCGCCGGCGACCTGCGCGAGCGCCTCAACGCCAACACGGCGCTGTTCCGCTCCCGCATGACCGAGGAGGGCTTCGACATCCTCCCCGGCGACCACGCCATCGCTCCCGTCATGATCGGCGACGCCGCCGTCGCCGGCCGCATGGCCGAGCTGCTCCTGGAGCGCGGGGTGTACGTGATCGGCTTCTCGTACCCCGTCGTGCCGCAGGGCCAGGCCCGCATCCGCGTCCAGCTCTCGGCCGCGCACTCCGCCGAGGACGTGAACCGGGCCGTCGACGCCTTCGTCGACGCGCGCGCCGCCCTCGACGCCTGACGGCGGAGGACGGGAGCCCCGACGGCCTGAGCAGGGCTCCCGTCCTGCGAGACTAGGAACATGATCGAAGCGCGGCGGTTGCACATCCTCCGAGCGGTGGCCGACCACCGCACGGTCACGGCGGCGGCCGCCGCGCTGTACCTCACCCCCTCGGCCGTCTCCCAGCAGCTCGCCGCCCTGGAGCAGGAGACCGGCCACCGCCTGGTGGACCGCAGCGCCCGCGGCGCCCGCCTCACCCCGGCCGGCGAGATCCTGCTGAACCACGCCAACGCCGTCCTGGCCCAGCTGGAGCGGGCCGAGTCGGAACTCGCCGCCTACGGCTCGGGCGAGGCGGGTACGGTCACCGTCGCCGCCTTCGCCACCGGCATCGGCCTCGTGGTGGCCCCCGCCATCAGGGCGCTCGCGGACTCCGCGCCCGGCATCCGGGTCCGGGTCCAGGACGCCGAGGGCGACGAGAGCCTCATGATGGTCCTCGACCGCCAGGTCGACGTGGCCGTCGCGGTCGAGTACCGGGGCGCTCCGGGCGAGGACGACGCCCGCCTCACCCGCGTCCCCCTCTACGCGGAGCCCTTCGACGCGGTCCTGCCGCCCGGGCACCCGCTGGCCGCCCACGAGCGGGTCGCGCTCGCCGACCTCGCCAAGGACACCTGGATCGGCCAGTCGGTCGGCAACCCCTGCCGCGACGTGACGGTCCTGGCCTGCGAGTACGCCGGGTTCGCCCCGCGCCTGGAGCACGCGTCCGACGACTTCCGCGCGGTCGTGGCCCTGGCGGCGGCCGCCGTCGGCGTGGCGCTGGTGCCGCGCTCCGCCCTGCGCGGCATGGAGCTCACCGGTGTGGAGGTCCGCCCGGTCGACGGCGTCGCACCGACCCGCCGCGTCTTCGCCGCCGTCCGGCGCGGCGCGGAGGAACACCCCTTGATCAGCCCGGTCCTCGCGGCCCTCGGCGACGCGGCCGGCTCCTAGCGAGCGTCCCCGGATCAGCGCCGGACAGGCCCGGCGCCGGACAGGCCTGGCGCCCGAAGGGGCCGGCGCCCGACGGGGCCGGCCGCCCCGGTGCCGTCGTCCCCGGCGCCGTCGTCCCCGGGGCAGGCGTCCCCGCCGTCGCCCACGGCAGACTTCCGGACGATCAAGCACCTGGGCAAGTGCTCCAACCTCGAACGTCTTTCGGATTCCCGCAGGTGAAGCGGTCGTGCAAGCTTGTACGGCCCGGCTGCCGGGCGGGTCGGCCCGCCGTCGGGTCTCGGTCCGTACCCCTCCTCAGCTCCCCGAACGACCAGTCGGTAGGTACGGATGCGTGTGCGCGGCCGGAAAAGGGCGACGGATGTGCGATCACGCTGCGCGTCGACAAGACTCCACTCCGCAGCCGATCGGCTCGCACCCCCGTTCATCCCCTCGCGAAGGGACACCCCCGTGCGTTACTTCCGTACCCTCGGCGCCACCGTGCTCGCCACCGCCACCGGCCTCGCCCTCATCGGCACCGCCTGCACCGGTGCGGCCGTGGCCTCACCCGCATCCCTCTACGCGCCGTCGGCACTCGTCCTCGCCGTCGGCGAGGGGGACAGCCCCGAGACGGCCACGATCGTCCGCGCCGTCACCCTGAGCTGCGCCCCCGTCCCCGGCGGAACCCACCCCAGCCCCGAGTCCGCGTGCGCCGAACTGGCCGCGACCGGAGGCGACCTGGGCGCCCTGACGGTCTTAGCGGGCGGCCGCCCCTGTACGCGCGAGTGGGCCCCGGTCACGGTCACCGGCGACGGCGTCTGGCAGGGCCGGCGGGTCTCCTGGTCGGAGACCTACGGCAACGCCTGCGAGCTGCGCGCCCGCACGGCCGCGGTGGCGGCCCTCAGCTTCTGACGGGTGCGCTGCCGGCCGTGCCGTCCCTGATGGCGCGGCTCCCGGACGGAACGGCTACCGGATGGCGGAGAAGCCGAGGCGGAGCCGCTCGTCCGCCTCGGCCGCATCCAGGGAGCCGTCCTTGACCCGTCCCGCCTCCAGCGGGTCCAGGGCGCGGCCGTAGAGCCGCACGTCGTCGAGGGTGCCGTGGAAGAGCTGCCCGACCCCGACCGGCTGGTTCGGGAAGTCGGGCCGCGCCCCGATGTGGACGTTGAACTGGCCGTTCGGCGTGACGACCGTGTCGGTGGCCTTCGCGCCGGCGGGCATGACCGCCGTGGCCGGGGTGCCGCCGTCCATCGCCAGGCTGAGGGTGGGTCCCTTGCGCGTGAACACGACGTGGTGCCAGGCGTCGTCGTCGTACACGGCGGGCAGCGTCACCTCGGTGGAGCCGATGTCGGTGCCGACGGTGGCGCGGAGCACGCCCGCCTCGGGTTCGGCGCGGACCGAGAAGTGGCGGCCCTTCTTCGGGGGCTCGGAGCCCGGCATCCCGTACGCCCAGACGATCGGCAGGGTGCCGGTGGCGGCCTTGGGCAGGAACCAGGCCGTGACCGTGAAGTCCCCTGCCTTGTCGGGGCTGTCGACCCGCAGGGTCGGCGAGCAGGCGAGGCGCAGGTGATCGTCCTGGCCGTCGAACTCCCTCGCCTTGCCGGACAGGCGCGTCCCGAGCTGGGCGCCGCCGTCGGTGCTGGTGGCCGCCGGCCGGTGCTCGTCGGTGGTGCAGCGGGTGATCTCGGAATTGCGGGCGTTGACGTGGAGGCCGCCGTCGACGGTCTCGGCGACCGTCAGCTCGGCCGGGTAGGAACCGGTGTCGGGCGTCTCGGAGACGGCGCCCATCCGCCAGGTGAGACCGCCGTCGTCGCTGTAGTAGAGCTGGCCGCCGGCCTTGCCCCCGCCGCGGTGGTCGCCGGGCACCACCAGTCGGCCGTGGTGGCCGGCGCGGCTGAGCTGGATGCCGTGCCCGGGACCGGTCGAGACCCAGAACCAGGCGGGGTCGTCGAGTTGGGGCTGCGGCACGCTCGCCGGCCAGGTCAGGCCGCCGTCCATGCTGTGGACGGCGTGCCCGGCTCAGTCCGCCGAGCGTTCCCACCCCCTGGCCTCGATCCGCGCCCCGTCGGCGGGCCGCGTCTCGTCGAACAGCGGTCGCCCCAGCGGGTCGATGAGCCGCAGCCCGTCCACGTACACGCCGCGCCCGACGTACCGCCGGTCCGTGGTGTACCGCCAGCGCAGCGGCCCGGGCGCTTCGGGCAGGGGCGCGGACACGGTGTGCCAGCGGCGTCCGGACCAGCCGTCGACCGAGCCCGTCGGGTGCGGGAGGCGGCCGTCGGTGGTGAAGGGCACGGGCTGCCAGGTGGTGCCGCCGTCGGCAGAGGCCTCCAGGACGACGGGGTCGGTGCCGGGCTCGGTGTCCCACCACAGCGCGCACTCCAGGCGCGTGGCTCCGGCGATGTGAGGGAGCGTCAGGGTTGCGGTCGTGGCGCTCGTCATGCCGGCGAACCACGGGGGTCGTCCCTGGCCGGGCGGATCCGAGGGCTCGGCGGAGGTACGGCCCCGCGCGGGGCGCACCGGGACCGCGCGCGCCAGGGCGTCCGCCGTCGCGACGCGGGGTGCGGAGCCGGAGCGCCACGAGCGCACCGGGTGGACGGAGTTGCCGAGCACGATCAGGAAGGCGTCGGTCGTCGGGTCGAGGACGAGGCTGGTGCCGGTGAAGCCGGTGTGTCCGGCCGTGTGCGGGGTGGCCATCGCCCCCATGTACCAGTGCTGGTGGAGTTCGAAGCCGAGGCCGTGCGCGTCGCCGGGGAAGGCGGTGTTGAAGTCGGTGAACATCAGCTCGACGGAGGCGGGGGAGAGGATGCGTGCCGTGCCGTAGGCCCCGCCGTTGAGGAGGGTGCGGGCGAGGACGGCGAGGTCCCAGGCGCGGGAGAAGATCCCGGCGTGGCCCGCGACCCCGCCGAGGCTGTGGGCGTTCTCGTCGTGGACCTCGCCGTGGACCATGCCCCGGTCGAGCCCGGACCAGGGTGGGCGGGCGTCCTCGGTGGCGGCGATGCCGGGCCGCCACGAGAGCGGCGGATTGAAGCGAGTGCGGTGCATCCCGAGTGGAGCGGTGATCTCGTCGTGGAGCAGGGTGTCCAGACCGCGAGCGGTGATCCGCTCCAGGATCAGCTGGAGCGAGATCAGGTTCAGATCGGAGTAGAGATACGTGGAGCCCGGCGGGTTCGCCGGCTTCTCGCCCCACAGCAGCCGCAGCTTCCCTTCCCGCGTCGGCTCCCGGTGGAGCGGGATCCACGACCGGAACCCCGAGGTGTGCGTCAGCAGCTGACGGACCGTGACGTCCTGCTTCCCGCCGCCCCCGAACTCCGGCAGGTACGCGGTGACCTTCGCCTCCAGCTCCAGTGCGCCCCGCTCGATCTGCTGCACCGCGAGGATCGAGGTGAACAGCTTGGAGACCGACGCCAGGTCGAAGACGGTGTCCTCGGTCATGGGGACCTGCTGATCGGGTGGCAGTTCGACGCCGGTGTCCGTCTGCTCGTCGTACGCCGCGTACCGCACGGCCGAACCGATCGCCCGGTGCAGGGCGACGGTCCCGCCGCGCCCGGCGAGCAGCACCGCGCCCGCGTACCAGGGATGGACGGGGGAGGGGCCGAGGAAGGTCTCGGCCTCCGTCACCAGCCGGTCCAGGTGCGGGGCGAGCAGTCCCGCCCGTTCGGCCGAACCGCGCCGCAGCGTGGTCCGCCGTGCCGCCGTGAAGCGGCCGGTCCCGCCTCCCGTGCCGTCACCGCCGCCGTCGGCCGGGGCGCCCGTCCCCCGCCCCGGGGACGCTGCCGCGCCCGGCACCGCACCGATCATCACCGCACCTCCGAGGACCAGCAGGCCGCCGCCGAACGCGCGCCGACTCGGCCCCCTGCCCTTCGCCCCGTCGTTCGTCATGTCCACCCTCTCCCACGGAGGGCCGCGGCGAAACTCCGGCGTGCCGCCCGCAAAGAATCTGACGACGCATCAGAAAAGGTCTTCCCTCCGCCGGACGGCTGCGGCATCCTGCCGCCCATGGAGACGGAGCTGAGTCGCACCCTGGGGATCGAGCACGCCATCTTCGGCTTCACGCCCTTCCCCGCGGTGGCCGCCGCACTCACCAGAGCCGGCGGGTTCGGCGTCCTGGGCGCGGTGCGCTACACCGCACCCGACGACCTCGCACGCGACCTCGACTGGATGCAGGCGCACACCGACGGCCTGCCGTACGGCCTCGACGTCGTGATGCCGGCGAAGAAGGTCGAAGGCGTCACGGAGGCCGAGGTCGAGGCCATGATCCCGGAGGAGCACCGGGCGTTCGTGCGCGCCACCCTCGCCAAGCACGGCGTCCCCGAACTCGCCGAGGGCGAGGCCTCCGGCTGGCGGATCACCGGCTGGATGGAGCAGGTCGCCCGCAACCAGCTGGACGTGGCCTTCGACTACCCCATCAAACTGCTCGCCAACGCCCTCGGCTCACCGCCGCCCGACGTCGTCGCCCGCGCCCACGACCACGGCGTGCTCGTCGCCGCGCTGGCCGGCAGCGCCCGCCACGCCCGCCACCACGCCGAGGCCGGCATCGACGTCGTCGTCGCCCAGGGGTACGAGGCGGGCGGACACACCGGCGAGATCGCGTCCATGGTCCTCACTCCCGAGGTCGTCGACGCCGTCTCCCCCCTGCCGGTGCTCGCCGCCGGCGGCATCGGCAGCGGCGAGCAGATCGCCGCCGGACTCGCCCTCGGCGCGCAGGGCGTCTGGCTCGGCTCGATCTGGCTCACCACCACCGAGGCCGAACTGCACTCCCGCGCCCTCACCGACAAGCTCCTCGCCGCCGGTTCCGGCGACACGGTCCGCTCCCGCGCCCTGACCGGCAAGCCCGCCCGCCAGCTCCGTACCGAATGGACCGACGCCTGGGACGACCCCGCGGGCCCCGGCACGCTCCCCATGCCGCTCCAGGGACTCCTGGTCGCCGAGGCCGTCTCCCGCATCCAGCGGTACGAGGTCGAACCGCTCCTCGGCACGCCCGTCGGGCAGATCGTCGGCCGGATGAACTCCGAGCGCAGCGTCCAGCAGGTCGTCGACGACCTCACCCGCGGCTTCGAGAAGGCCGTCGACCGCATCAACCGCATCGCCGGACGGAGCACCCAGTGAGCAACGGTCCCACCGGATTCTGGTCCCAGGCCGCCGCCGACCCCGGCCGTACGGTCCTCGTCGCGCCCGACGGCGAGGAGTGGAGCGCCGGGCGGCTGCACGCCGAGGCCAATCGCCTCGTCCACGGGCTGCGCGCCGCCGGCCTGGAGCGCGGCGACGCCTTCGCCGTCGCCCTGCCGAACGGCCCCGAGTTCTTCACGGCCCATCTGGCCGCCACCCAGGCCGGCTTCTACCTCGTCCCGGTCAACCACCACTTCGTCGGCCCCGAGATCGCCTGGATCGTCGCCGACTCCGGCGCCAAGGTGCTCCTCGCCCACGAGCGGTTCGCCGAGGCGGTCACCCAGGCCGCCGACGAGGCCGGCCTCGCCCCCACGCACCGGTACGCGGTGGGCGCGGTCCCCGGCTTCCGCCCGTACGCCGAACTCCTCGACGGCCGGGACGACTCGGCCCCCGCCGACCGCACCCTCGGCTGGGTCATGAACTACACCTCCGGCACCACCGGGCGCCCCCGCGGCATCCGCCGCCCCCTCCCCGGGAAGCTCCCCGAGGAGACCCACCTCGGCGGATTCCTCGGCATCTTCGGCATACGGCCGGCCGACGGCAACGTCCATCTCGTCTGCTCGCCGCTCTACCACACCGCCGTGCTCCAGTTCGCCGCGGCCGCCCTCCACATCGGCCACCCGCTCGTCCTCATGGACCGCTGGACGCCGGAGGAGATGCTCCGCCTGATCGACCGGTACGCGTGCACCCACACGCACATGGTCCCCACGCAGTTCCACCGCCTGCTCGCCCTCCCCGAGGACGTCCGGGGGCGGTACGACGTGTCCTCGATGCGGCACGCCATCCACGGCGCCGCGCCCTGCCCCGAGCACGTCAAGCGGGCGATGATCGACTGGTGGGGCCGGTGCGTCGAGGAGTACTACGCGGCCAGCGAGGGCGGCGGCGCGTTCGCCACCGCCGAGGAGTGGCTGAAGAAGCCCGGCACGGTCGGCAGGGCGTGGCCCATCAGCGAACTCGCCGTCCTCGACGACGACGGGAAGCGGCTGCCGCCCGGCGAACTCGGCACCGTCTACCTGAAGATGAACACCGGCGGCTTCCAGTACCACAAGGACGAGGCGAAGACCGCGAAGAACCGCATCGGCGACTTCTTCACCGTCGGCGACCTGGGCGTCCTGGACGAG
This sequence comes from Streptomyces sp. NPDC093089, assembly GCF_044754405.1. Taxonomy (NCBI): domain Bacteria; kingdom Bacillati; phylum Actinomycetota; class Actinomycetes; order Kitasatosporales; family Streptomycetaceae; genus Streptomyces; species Streptomyces sp. NPDC093089. Next base: position 284,486 of record NZ_JBIVPA010000008.1, on the reverse strand, counting down.
GACGGCTACCTCTTCCTCCGCGACCGCAAGATCGACATGATCATCTCCGGCGGCGTCAACATCTACCCGGCCGAGATCGAGGCCGCGCTCCTCGCCCACCCCGCCGTCGCGGACGCCGCCGCCTTCGGCATCCCCCACGCCGACTGGGGCGAGGAGGTCAAGGCCGTCGTCGAGGTCGCCGAGGGCCACGAGCCCGGCCCCGCCCTCGCCGCCGCCGTCCTGGCCCACTGCGCGGACCGCCTCGCCGGCTTCAAGTGCCCCAAGTCCGTCGACTTCGTCGCCGCCATGCCCCGCGACCCCAACGGCAAGCTCTACAAGCGCCGCCTCCGCGACCCCTACTGGGAAGGCCGGCAGCGTCCGGTGTGACGGGCGGGCGGCGCTCGGGACGCCGCGCGAAATTCCGCCGACGACCGGGGCGTGCCGGGTTAGGGTGCGGCGGGTCATCGGTTCGAGGAGGCGTGTGGAACAGCGGGTGCGGGTGCACGAGGTCCGCTTCGGGGACGGCGAGATCAGGGTCGTCCGGCCGGAGCCGGTCCCGGAACGGCTGGTGCTGCGCGACGACGGCCACTGGCTGTCGATGTACGTCGACCGGGAGGGCGCCGAGCGGCTCACCGCCCTGTGGGCGCTGGCCGCCCGGTCGGCACGATCCCTGATCCACCTGCCGATCCGTGCCAACCGGGCGCCCGACGCCGTCGGCGGCGACGGCGTGCCGGTCGCCCTGGACCTGGTCCTGGCCCACCACAGCCTGCGGTTCCCCGCCGCCTCGTGGAAGGGCGTCCGGGCGCGGCTCGGCGCCGGCAGGCCGCGCACCGGGGCGACTCCGGACGCCGACTTCCCCGATCCGGGGACCGTCGATCACGGACGCCGGTACCACCCGACGTTCCGGGACCACCTCGGGTTCGACATCGCCGCCCACACGCTCTTCGTCGTCGGCAGCGCCACCGCGTTCCGCGAGTACGGCGCCGAGCTCCGCGGCCTCGTCGACGAGGCCCCGTCCCACGGGCACCGCAATCCCGGGGCCCGCCACTACTGCGTCGAGCTCACCTCGGGCCCGTGGTCACGCCCGCGGAGCCGGCGGAACGTGCCCGGCGCCCTGCACATCCAGTACTGCGACACCTGGCGCGACTGACCCCGGCGGTTCCGGGGCCGGCGCCGCATCGGGCCGGCCGGCGGCCGCGGCCGCCGGAGTGACCGCCCGCCCGACCGGCGAGGTGCGGGCCTGGGGCAGAATGCGCACCGGAACGACCGGCGGTGGAGGAGGAGGGCGGAGATGGCGGAGCGGCACGTCGACGTGCTGATCATCGGCGCGGGACTGTCCGGCATCAGCGCCGGCTGTCACCTGCTCGCCGGGAACCCGGGCGTCACGTTCGCGGTCCTGGAGCGGCGCGCCGGGGTCGGCGGCACCTGGGACCTGTTCCGCTATCCCGGGGTGCGCTCGGACTCGGACATGTACACCTTCGGCTACCGCTTCCGTCCCTGGCGCGACACCAAGGTCCTCGCCAGGGGCGCGGACATCCGCCGCTACCTCCGGACGACCGCCGACGCGTACGGCGTGTCCGACCGCGTCCGGTTCGGCCGGAGGGCCGTCCGGGCGGACTGGTCGAGCGAGCGGGGGCGCTGGACCGTCGAGGCCGTGGACGAGGCCACCGGCGAGAGCGAGGAGTACACCGCCCGCTTCCTCGTCGGCGCCACCGGCTACTACGACTACGACGCCGGTCACCGCCCGGAGTTCCCGGGGGAGGAGCGCTTCGGCGGGACGTTCGTGCACCCGCAGCACTGGCCCGAGGACCTCGACCACACGGGCAAGCGGGTGGTCGTCGTCGGCAGCGGCGCCACGGCCGTCACCCTGGTCCCCGCGATGGCCGCCGAGGCCGCGCACGTCACCATGCTCCAGCGCTCGCCCACGTACCTGCTGACGCTCCCGGCGGAGGACGCCTTCTCGCGGGTCCTGCGCGGGCTGCGGGTTCCGGCCGGGTCGGTCCACCGCGTCGGGCGCGCCCGCAACATCGCCTTGCAGCGCGCCCTGTACATCCTGTGCCGGAAGGCTCCCCGCCTGATGCGGAGGGTGCTGCTGCGCGCGGTGCGGGCGCAGCTCGCGGACGGTGCCGACATGTGCCACTTCACCCCGGCGTACAAGCCGTGGGACCAGCGGCTGTGCGCGGTGCCGGGCGGCGACTTCTTCGCCGCGCTGAGGAGCGGCGGCGCGTCCGTGGTCACCGACCACATCGAGACGTTCACCGAGACGGGCGTCAGGGTCGGGTCGGGGGAGGAGATCCCGGCCGACATCGTCGTGACGGCCACCGGGCTGCGGATGCGGCTGGCCGGGGGCATGGAGCTGGCCGTCGACGGGAGTCCCGTCGTCCTGCGCGACCGGCTCCTCTACAAGGGCGTGATGGTCGACGGCGTGCCCAACCTGGCGATGGTCATCGGCTACACCAACGCGTCCTGGACGTTGAAGGCCGACCTGGCCGCCGGTTACGTCAGCCGGCTGGTCGCGCACCTGGACCGGCGCGGTCTCACCAGCGTCACGCCCGTCGCGGCCGAGGCCGACCGCTCCTCGGTGTCCCTCATGGGCGAGGCGCTGTCCTCCGGCTACATCGCGCGCGGCGACGCGGTCATGCCCCGGCAGGGCACCCGGGACCCGTGGCGGATCCGGAACGACTACTACCACGACCGCCGGGCCCTGCGCCGGGCCCCGATCGAGGACCCCGTACTCCGGTTCCGGTGACCGTTTGGTCCCGATGAGGGGGTAACTGCGCGGCCGCTCGGTGAAGTGGTGCCGCCAGAGGGCTTGTCAGTGCAATTTCACATTACTATGTTACACCGCACACGGCTCGATGAACGTCCGTCATACGCCGTGCGAACCGGGCCAGTTCGCGTACCCATCCCCGCCAACCCCCCTCAACAGCAGGAGTTCTGTTGTCCCTCCACAGACGTGTGCGCTCGTCCCTGCTCGCCTCCGCCATCGCGGTGACCCTCCTGGCCTCCGCCGGCCAGTCCGCCGTCTCGGCCTCGGACATCGAGAACGAGACCGCCCCGACGACCCCGGTGGCCGGCCCCGCGGCCCCGCAGGCCGCCGCCGGGACCAACCCCTTCGACGAGGTCGAGCACCGCGCCACCGCCACCGCCAAGACCTTCGGGCCCGCGCCCGCCCCGGGCGGCCTCGCCGCCGGCCGCGTCGCCGGAAAGGCCAAGGCCGTCGGCTCGACCAAGACCGCCGACCAGGCCGAGGCCGCCGGCCACGCCAAGACCGGGACGGCCGACCGGGCCGGGACCGAGGCCGAGTCCGGCACCGCCGCCCCGAGCCTCGCCGCGGCCGCCGACACCACCGCGGCCGGCGTGCCCTGCACCCTCGACGGCATCACCGGCCTCGGCGCCGACCGGTTCGCCGCCTTCCTCGCCGACCCGGCCGTCACCACCGACTGCGTCAACACCCTGATCTGGACCTGGGACGCCCGCCTCGTCCCCGTCATGTCCGACGCCCACGTCCAGGCCGTCGCCCGCCGCATATCGAGCCTCGCCGCGTCCCACGACGGCAACAACTCCTCCAACCTGGAGGGGATGTTCACGTACCTGCACGCCGTCGCCTACCACGACTACTCCCGCGGCGAGATCGACACCACCGACGCGCCCACCGTGGACGCGATACGGCAGGCGGTCGCCGACTTCGGCGCCGCCCCGCGCACCTTCGACGTGACGAAGAGCAACGCGAACACCCTGCGCGAGGCGCTGTACGCCGCCAGCGCGCCCGGCCTCCGCCAGCACCAGCTCGGCCTGATCAAGCGGGTCCTCGCCACCATGGACCCGGCGCACACCGCCACCCACCTCGACACCGCCTGGGCCGGTGCCGCGCTCGCCGCGCTCTCCGTCAACTACCTCGGCGTCTACCCCGGCAACCAGGACGCCGCCTTCCACGCCGCCGTCGCCGCCGACCCGGCGTACCGCGCGCTCTTCAGGGCCTTCGCCGGCTACGGGCACCTGAAGGGGACCGCCAACGACTGGGTCGCCCGCGACGCCCTCAGCGAGTACGGCCGCTTCGGCGAGGTCGCCGCCCTCCGGACGGGCATCGTCGCCGACCTCGGCCCCGTGCTCGACCAGACCGTGAACACCTTCGGCCGCGGCAGCCAGCAGTGGGCGAAGGTCGTCTCGTGGCTCAACTACTACGGCGCCTGCAAGCCGTACGGCGTGTGCAAGGAGGACATCGAGAAGCAGCTCTTCCCGTACACGTACACCTACGACAACGGCGCCATCAAGGTCCGCACCGGGCTCGACCGGGCCACCGTCGACCAGCTCTACTACGCCAGCAAGCAGGTCAAGGCGCAGTACCACCGCGTCATCGGCGCCGACCAGCCGCTCGCGGGCGACCCCAACACCACCCTGAACATCGTCCTGTACGCCTCCCGCGCCGACTACGAGAACTACCACCCGATCCTCACCGGGTACGGCACCAACAACGGCGGCATCTACATCGAGAACGGCGCCACCTTCTACACGTACCAGCGCCGCGTCCCCCAGGACTCCAGCCTCACCCTGGAAGAGCTCTTCCGGCACGAGTACGTCCACTACCTCAACGGCCGCTTCGCCGTCCCCGGCTTCTTCGGGCAGGGCCCCTGGTACCAGGGCGACCGCACCACCGCCATGGACGAGGGCACCGCCGAGTTCTTCGACGGCGCCACCCGCGACGACGGCATCGCCGTCCGCAAGTCCCTCGTCCGCGGCATCATCAACGACACCTCGCGCGGCGGCCCGCGGATGAGCGTGCGCCAGCTCCTCCACGCCACCTACGACGGCGACGGCTTCCGCTTCTACAACTACGCGGGCACCTTCTTCGAGTTCCTGTGGACCGAACGCCCCTCGCTGCTCCGCGAGATGTACACGAACCTGCGGAACAACGACGTCAGCGGCTACGACGCGTGGCGCGAGCGGCTGAGCGCCGATGCCGGCCTCCAGCAGGCCTACGACCGCTTCCTCGACGCGCAGATCGCCAAGGTCGACACCCTGTTCGTGCCGAACACCACCTACACGGCCAACGGCTACCTGCGCGACGCCGACGTCTCCGCCGTCCGCGCCGCCTTCGCCAACGCCACCTACAACAACCCCGACTGCGTCGAGGCGGGCGAGTACGGCAAGCGCCGCTTCGTCTGTACCGGACGCATCACCGCCAACCTGTCGGACGCCGGCAACGCCGACAAGGTCTTCAAGGACATGTCCGAGACCGTCGACTACTTCATCCTCGACCGCGCGGGCGCCGCCGCCAACAACCTCGCCGACATGAACTGCTCCTTCGGACCCGTCGACATCTGGTCCAGCAGGGTCGCGGGCACGTCGAGCTACAGCTGCGAGGGTCCCCTGCGCAGCTGACCGTTCCACCGTCCGGGCCGGTCACTCCACGGGGGGAGTGACCGGCCCGGCTTCCGTTCGCCCCGACACCACACCCCGGAGGCTTCACGTGAGCACCACCCCGCACCCGGTCCGCACCACCGACTACCACGCCGCAGGCGAACCCTTCCGGATCGTCGACGAGGACCTCCCCCCGGTCCCCGGCGACACCGTCGCCGAGCGCCGTACCCTCGCGCTCCGGCTCGGACCGCTCGACGAACTGCGCCGCCTCCTCGTCCGCGAACCCCGCGGACACTCCGGCATGTACGGCGGATTCGTCGTCCCGCCCGACGACGACGGCGCCCACTTCGGCGTGCTGTTCTGGCACAAGGACGGCTACTCCACCGCCTGCGGCCACGGCACGATGGCGCTCGGCGCCTGGGCCGTCGACACCGGGCGCGTCCACGCCCCCGACGACGGCGACGCCGTGGTCCGCGTCGACGTGCCCTCGGGGCGCGTCTCCGCCACAGTGCACCGCGCGGGCGGCCGCACCACCGGCGTGACCTTCCGCAACGTCCCGACCCGCGTCCTCGCCCGCAAGGTCCCGGTGGACACCACCGGACACGGCACCGTCGAGGTCGACATCGCCGACTCCGGCGCCTGCTACGTCTCCGTCCCCGCACACGCCCTCGGGCTCGACACGACCCCGGCCTCCCTGCCCGGACTCGTCCGGGCCGGACGGGAGATCCGCGCCGCCCTGCCCGCCCACGACGTGTACGGCGTCATCCTGTACGAGGACCTGCCCGACACCCCCGAAGGACCGCGCCAGCGCAACGTCACCGTCTTCGCCGACGGCCAGATCGACCGCTCGCCCTGCGGATCCGGCACCTCCGCCCGGCTCGCCCTCCTCGGTGAGGACGGGCGCCTCGGCCCCGGGCGCACCCTCACCCACGAGTCGGTCGCCGGCACCGTGTTCACCGGCCGCCTGCTGCCCGGCGGCGTCACCGAGGTCACCGGGACCGCGTACCGCACCGGCACCCACACCTTCGAGCTCGACCCCCACGACGACCTGGGGACGGGGTTCCTGCTGTGACCGACCCGCTCCGGATCGACGCCCCGACCATGAGCCGCCTCCTGACGCCGGCCGCCACGGCCGACGTCCTCGCCGAGGTGCTGCGCGCAGGCTTCGACCCCGAAGCCGCACCGGCCCGCACCGCCGTGCCCGTCCCGGCCGGCGAACTCCTCCTGATGCCCGCCGCCTTCGGCGCGTACGCCGGAGTGAAGATCGCGGGCGTGGCCCCCGGGAACCCGGCCCTCGGCCTGCCCCGCATCACCGGCTCCTACCTGCTGCTCGACGGCGTGACCCTGCGGCCGCTCGCCCTCCTCGACGGCGCGGCCCTCACCGAGCTGCGCACCCCGGCCGTCTCGGCGCTCGCGGTCCGCCGCCTGACACCGGACGGCGGACCGCTGCGCCTCGTGCTCTTCGGCACCGGCCCCCAGGCGTACGGCCACCTGGAGGCCGTCCTCGCGGCCCGCGAGCTCGCCGAGGCGGTCGTCGTCGGGCGCAACGCGATCGGCGCGCGCGCCCTCGCCGGATACGCGCGGAGCCTCGGCGTCCCCGCCCGCGCCGGCACCCCCGCCGACGTGGCCGGGGCCGACCTCGTCGTCTGCTGCACCACCGCGCGCGAACCCCTCTTCGACGGGACCCTGGTGGCGCCCGGCGCCCTCGTGGTCGCGGTCGGCTCGCACGAACCGACCGTCCGCGAGACGGACACCGCGCTCGTGGCGCGCGCCGAGGTGTACGTCGAGGCGCGCACCGCCGCCCTGCGCGAGGCCGGCGACCTGCTCGTCCCGACGGCCGAAGGGGCGATCGAGGAGGACCACGTGGCGGGCAACCTGGCCGATCTGGTGACCGGCCGCCTCACCCCCTCGGCCGACCGCCCGCGGCTCTTCAAGAGCGTGGGCATGGCCTGGGAGGACCTGGCGGTGGCCGTCGCGCTGTACGAGGCGGCGCTCGCCGCCTGACCGCACCGAGAGGCCCCGGTCCCGCACGCGCGGGACCGGGGCCTCTCCCCTTCTCAGGCGGCCTCGGGGAAGTGGCAGGCGACCTGGCGGGCCTCGCCCGGGGCGGCGATCCGCAGCAGCGGCGCCTCCGTGCGGCAGATCTCCCGGGCCTTGGGACAGCGCGGGTGGAAGGTGCAGCCCGGCGGGGGAGCGGCCGGGCTCGGCGGATCGCCGAGCAGGGTGATCCGCTCCCGGGCCCGCTCGGCCGCCGGATCGGGCAGCGGCACGGCGGACAGCAGCGCCCGGGTGTACGGGTGGGCGGGAGCCGCGTACACCCGTTCCTTCGCGCCGATCTCCACGATCCGGCCGAGGTACATCACGGCGACCCGGTCGCAGACCCGCTTCACGACCGAGAGGTCGTGGGCGATGAAGAGGTACGCGAGGCCGAGTTCGCGCTGGAGCCGCTCCATCAGGTTGACGATCTGCGCCTGCACGGAGACGTCCAGGGCCGAGACGGGCTCGTCGGCGACGACCAGCCGGGGGCCGGTGGCCAGCGCGCGGGCGATGCCGATGCGCTGGGCCTGGCCGCCCGAGAACTCGTGCGGGAAGCGGTCGGCGTGCTCCGGGATCAGCCCCACGAGCTCCATCAGCTCCCGCGCCCGCTTGCGGGCGTCCGCCGCCGAACCGCCCTGCACCAGCAGCGGATCGGCGATGATGCGGGCGACCGACTGGCGCGGGTTGAGCGAGGAGTGCGGATCCTGGAAGACCATCTGGATCTCGCGTCGCAGGGGCTTGAGGGCCCGCTGCGAGAGGTGCGTGATGTCCCGGCCCGCGTAGGCGACGGACCCCGAGGTCGGCTCCAGGAGCCGCACGATCATGCGGCCGGTGGTCGACTTGCCGCAGCCGGACTCGCCGACCAGGCCCAGGGTCTCGCCCTCGGCCAGGTCGAAGCCGACGCCGTCGACGGCCCGGACCGGTGCCGAACGACGGCGCCCGGGAAAGGACATGGCCAGGTCGCGCACCCGCAGCAGCGGCGGCGCGGCGTCGTCGGGCGCGGGCGCCGGGTGCGGCAGTGCCGCGTGGGCGGTGGTCATGAGTCGACCCCTTCGTACGGGGAGGGCGCGGCCGACCGCGCCGGGAACGACGGGAAGTGGCAGGCGGCGGCGTGGCCCTCGGGCCCGCCGAGCCGGGGGCGCTCGCTCGCGCAGCGCTCCCGCTCCTCCTCGGTGCCGGCGGCGGCCCGCGCGCAGCGCGCGGCGAAGGCGCAGCCGGGCGCCGGGTCGAGGAGCGACGGCGGGCTGCCGGGGATCGCCCGCAGCGGTACGTCGTCGGGGTCGTCTAGCCGGGGCAGCGAGTCGAGCAGGCCGCGCGTGTACGGGTGCGCGGGCTCGGCGAACAGCGTGTCCACCGGGGCCTGTTCCGCGGCCCGGCCGCCGTACATCACGAGCACCTCGTGGGCGACCCGGGCCACCACGCCCAGGTCGTGGGTGATCATCACGACGGAGAGCCGCCGGTCCCGCTGGAGCCGGGCCAGCAGGTCGAGGATCTGGGCCTGGACGGTGACGTCGAGCGCGGTGGTCGGCTCGTCGGCGATGAGCAGGTCCGGTTCGCAGACCAGCGCCATCGCGATCATCACCCGCTGGCGCATGCCGCCGGAGAACTGGTGCGGGTACTCGCCCGCCCGCCGCTTCGGCTCGGGGATGCCGACCTCGGCGAGCGCCTCGACGGCGCGGGCGCGGGCGGTGGCCCGCCGGGAGCCGAAGTGCACCCGGTGGTGCTCGGCGATCTGCTCGCCGACCGTGTAGTAGGGGTGGAGGCTGGACAGCGGGTCCTGGAAGATCATCGCCATCCGCCGGCCGCGCAGCCGGTTGAGGTCGCGCTCCGGCAGGCCGACGAGCTCGCGCCCGTCGAGCGCCACGGAACCGGAGACCTCGGCGCCGGTGTGCAGTCCCATGACGGCGAGCGAGGTCACGGACTTGCCGGAGCCGGACTCGCCGACGATGCCGAGGGTGCGCCCGTGCGGCACGTCGAAGGAGAGGGAGTCCACGGCACGGACGGGGCCGCGCGGGGTCGGGAAGGTGACCGTGAGGTCGCGGACCCGCAGCAGGGGTTCGGGTGCGGCCATCAGTACCTCACTCGCGGGTCGACGACGGCGTACAGCAGGTCGACGGCCAGGTTGGCGACGACGATGAAGGCGGCGGCGAGCAGCGTCACCCCGAGGATGACGGGCTGGTCGCCGGTGCTGAGGGCGCCGTAGAAGAGGCGCCCGATGCCGGGGAGTCCGAAGAGGGACTCGGTGATGACGGCCCCCGCGAGGAGCCCGCCGAGGTCCATGCCGAAGATGGTGAGGACGGGGGTCATGCCGGCCCGCAGCCCGTGCTTGACGACGACGGTGCGGCGCGGCAGGCCCTTGGCGCGGGCGGTCCTGATGTACGGCTCCGCCATGGACTCGATCATCGAACCGCGGCTCTGCCGGGCGTACATGGCCGCGTAGAGCACGGCCAGGGCCAGCCAGGGCAGCAGCAGGTTGGCGGCCCAGGACAGCGGGTCGGTGGTGAAGGCCACGTACTGCGGGTAGGGCAGCAGTCCGGTGAGCCGGATGAACCCGTAGATGAGCAGCACCGAGGTGAAGTACACCGGCAGGGAGGCGGCGGCGACCGCGCCGACCATCAGGGCCCGGTCGGTGAGGGTGTCCTTGCGCAGCGCCGCCGTGACACCGGCGGAGAGGCCGAGGACCAGCCACAGCACGGCGGCGCCGACGGCGAGCGAGGCGGAGACCGGAAGCCGGTCGACGAGCAGGTCCCAGACGCCCTCGCTGTTCTCGTAGGAGTAGCCGAGGCAGGGGAAGTCGCAGCGCAGGGCGTACTGTCCGCTGCCCATGGTGCGACCGGTGAAGATGCCGGTGACGAAGTCGCCGAACTGGCGCCACAGGGGGGCGTCGAGGCCCATGTGGGCGCGGATCGCCTCCAGGCGTTCGTCGCTGCACGCCTTGCCGCAGGCCGCGGCGGCCGGGTCGGAGGGCAGCACGTAGAAGATGACGAAGGTGACGGCGGCGATCGCGAGGAGGACGCCGATCACCCCGAGCAGCCGACGGCCGAGGTAGAGGATCACGAACGGCCCCCTCGCGGGTCGAGGACGTCGCGCAGGGCGTCGCCGACGAGGGTGAACGCGAGCACGGTGAGGAAGAGGCAGACGCTGGGGACGAGGAAGTACATCGGGTCGGTGTCGTAGTAGGCGACGCTCTCCGCGATCATCTGGCCCCAGGACGGGGTCGGCGGGCGGACCCCGACGCCGAGGTAGCTGAGGGCGGCCTCGGTGGCGATCATGCCGGGGATCATCAGCGTGGTGTACGCGATGACGGGTCCGGCGACGCCCGGGAGGATGTCGCGGGCGAGGATCCGCCAGGGTCCGGAGCCGCCGACGCGGGCGGCGTCGACGTATTCGCGGTGCTTGAGCGAGAGGGTCTGGCCCCGCACGACCCGGGCGATGCCGGGCCAGCCGAAGAGGCCGATGACCAGGATCATCAGGAGCGTCCGGTCGACGTCCCTGGCCACCGACATCATCGCGATCATGAAGATGAGGGACGGGAAGGACATCGTGAGGTCCATCAGCCGGGACAGCACCGTGTCGGTGCGGCCCCCGAAGTAGCCGGCCGCGACGCCGGCGGCGACGCCCGCCGCCACGACGATCGCGGTGGCGGCGAAGGCGATCAGCAGCGACACCTGGGCGCCGTGCACGACGCGGGCGAACAGGTCGCGTCCGGTGACGGGTTCGACGCCGAGCCAGTGCTCGGCGGAGACCCCGCCGAGCGGCCCGATCGGCAGTCCGCCGAGGTAGGGGTCGACGGCGTCCTTGTCGAACTCCTCGGGGCCCCAGCCGCCGAGCGCGCTGATCAGCGGCGCGGCGACGGTCATCAGGGCGAAGAACGCGACGACGGCGAGGGAGACCTTCAGGGAGGCGCGGCGGCGCAGTTCCGCGCGGACCGCCCGCCAGGCCCCGCCGCCCCCGGACACCGGAGGGGAGGAGGTGGTGGTGAGTGTCATGGGAGGGGCGTCCTTCAGTTCGCGCTCTTCGACGGGTCCTTGAGACCGACGGTCGCGTAGTCGAGCTGGCCGCTCCACGAGGTGTGGCCGAAGGCTCCGGCGACGTTGGTGCCGATGAGGAGCGTGCGGCGCTTCGAGGCGCCGGGGGCGACCGGCGCCTTGGCGAGGATCTGCCCGTCGAGCTCCTGCCACGCCTTGTTGGCCTCGGCGCCTTCGGAGAGGGCGGCGATCTCGTCCATCCGCTTCATGGTGGCGTCGTCCTTGAAGAGGGAGTGGTTTCCGGAGTTGCCCTTCACCTTGATGAACCGTCCGTCGAAGACGAAGGGGAGGAAGGTGGAGCCGGAGGGGTAGTCGGGGCACCAGCCGGTGTAGACGAGGTCCGTGCGGCTCTTGGTGTCGCCGATGGTGTCGTAGAAGGCCGACGGGTCGACGGTCTCGATGGTGACCTCGATGCCGGCCCGGCCCAGGGACTCCTGGATCGCCTCGCCGATGCGCTTGTCGTTCATGGAGACGGTGAGGCGGGTGGAGAAGCCGTCGGCCTTCCCGGCCTCCTCGAGGAGCCGTTTGGCCTTCTCGACGTCGCCGGAGAGCGGGATCTTCAGGGTGTCGGGCTGCTTGCCGCCGGTGAAGAGGGCGCCGGGCATGGCGGCGGTGGAGGCGTCGACGACGGCCGGCCCGCCGGCCGCGGTGACGATCGCCTCCCGGTCGAGGGCGTACTGCACGGCCTGGCGGACCTTCAGGTCGTCGAAGGGGGCGCGGCCGGTGTGCATCTGGACCATCTCGGTGCAGCTGCTGGACTCGGCGAGCAGCCGGGCCTTCACGTCGGCCCGGGTGAGCACCTTGGAGATGGACTCGGGGCGGAGCTGGGCCCAGGAGACGGCGGAGGCGTCGGCGCCGGAGGAGGCGATCAGCCGGTCGTCGATCTGGTTGCCCTTGAGGCCCATGGTGACGACGATCCGGTCCGGGTACGCCTTGCGGACGGAGTCGGTCCTCGCGTCCCAGTGGGTGTTGCGGACCAGGACGAGCTGCTTGTCGCGGGCGTAGGTCTCGACCTTGTACGGGCCCGAGGAGAACGGGCGGCTGTCGTACTGGGGGCCCTTGTCCCGCGAGGGCGGCACGGGGGCGAAGGTCGGGAGGGTGGCGGCGAAGGGGAACTCCGCGAAGGCGGTGTGGAGTTCGAAGACGATCGTGCGGTCGTCCGGGGTCTTCACGGAGTCGAGGTGCTTGCCCTCGGCCGGGCCCCGGTAGTCCTTGCCGCCGACGAGGTAGCGGGCCGCGTAGTCGGGGCCGCCGGGCAGGTCGGGCGAGAAGGACCGCTCGACGTTGTGCTTGACGTCCCGGGAGGTGATCGGGGTGCCGTCCTCGTACTTCAGGCCGGGCTTGAGGCGGAAGGTCCAGGTCTTGGCGCCGTTGGAGGGGGTGCCGAGGTCCTCGGCGAGGTCGGGGACCAGCTCGCTGCCCTTGGCGCCGGGCTGCGCCGTGTAGGTGACGAGGGTGCGGTAGAGGAGCCGGGTGCCGAAGTCCATGTCGGGCATGACCCAGTTGCGGGCCGGGTCGAGGTGGGTGAAGTCCTGGTTGGACAGGACGGTGAGGGTGCCGCCCTTCTGCGGGGTGCCGCCGAGGACCGAGCCGTTGGTGGAGGTGGCGGGGTTCTTGCGGTCCCGGGAGCCGTCGGACTTCTTGCCGTCGGCACAGCCGGTCGCGCCGAGGGCCAGGGTTGCCACCAGGGCGGTGGCCAAGGTGTACGTGCGCTTGTTCATGGGTGGTCACTCCGGGAGCAGCGGGTCGGCCAGCCGGCGACGACTGGAATGTGACCGGTAACATAGTAATGTGAAATTGCACTGACAAGGTGTCGGGGGCTCCGTTATCCATCCGTGTCCGGCGGGTGCTCGGGGGTGACCCGCGACGGCTGCGATGCTCCGCCGTGGGGGCTTGGCAACTCTAGTGCCATGTGAAATATTACTGCCGTGCCCACGAGAAAACCCCCGGATGTCATCGTCGTCGGCGCCGGCGTCGTCGGCGCGGCCTGCGCCTACTACGCCGCCCTCGCCGGCCTCTCCGTCACCGTCGTCGACCGCGGTCCCGTCGCCGGTGGCACGACCGGAGCGGGTGAGGGGAACCTCCTGGTCTCCGACAAGGAACCAGGACCGGAACTCGAACTCGCCCTCCTCGCCACCGCGTTGTGGCGGGAACTGGCCGACCTGCTCCCGCCGCGGGTCGAGTACGAGGCCAAGGGCGGCCTCGTCGTCGCCTCGGGCGAGTCCGGGATGCGGGCCCTGCGGGAGTTCGCGGCCCGTCAGGAGAAGGCGGGCGTCACCGCCCAGGAGGTCCACGGGGACCGGCTCCACGACCTGGAGCCCCACCTCGCTCCCGGACTGGCGGGAGGCTTCCTCTACCCGCAGGACGCCCAGGTGATGCCCGCCCACGCCGCCGCCCAGCTGCTGCGCGCCGGTGGCGACCGGATCGCGCTGCGGCTGGGGGAGGAGGTCACCGGACTGCTCACCGGCCCCGCCGGCGAGATCCGCGGTGTGCGGACCGCGGCCGGTGACCTCCACGCCCCGCACGTGGTCAACGCCGCCGGGACCTGGGGCGGCGCCCTCGCCGAACACGCGGGCGTGCACCTCCCCGTACTGCCCCGCAGGGGCTTCGTCCTCGTCACCGAACCGCTGCCCCGCGTGGTGCGGCACAAGGTGTACGCCGCCGACTACGTGGCGGACGTCGCCAGCGGCTCCGCCGCGCTCCAGACCTCGGCGGTCGTCGAGGGCACTCCCGCCGGCCCCGTCCTCATCGGCGCGAGCCGCGAACGCGTCGGCTTCGACCGCACCCTGTCCACCGAGGTCCTCCGCCGCCTCGCCGCCGGCGCCACCGCGCTGTTCCCCGTCCTCGGCACCGTACGGGCGATCCGGACCTACCTCGGCTTCCGCCCCTACCTGCCGGACCACCTGCCCGCCATCGGCCCCGACCCGCGCGTCCCCGGACTACTGCACGCCTGCGGCCACGAAGGCGCCGGAATCGGCCTGGCCCCGGTGACCGGCCTCATCGTCGCGGCCTGCGTCACCGGCGGCGCACCGCCCCTCGACATCCACCCGTTCCGCCCCGACCGCTTCCCCGCACCCGCGTCCACGCCCGCGCCCGCGCCCTGAGGCACGCGCACCCCGTCACGAGAGGAGAGGGCCCGTGGCCCGCACCCCCGCCGACCTCGTCGGCGCACAGCCCGATCCGCCGTTCGAGATCACCTTCGACGGCCGGCGCGTCACCGCCCTGCCGGGCCAGACCGTCGCCGCCGCCCTCTGGGGCGCCGGCATCCTCGCCTGGCGCACCACCCGGGACGGCGGGCGGCCGCGCGGCGCCTTCTGCGGCATCGGGCAGTGCTACGACTGCCTCGCCACCGTCAACGGCGAACCCAACCGCCGGGCCTGCCTCGTCCCCGCCCGCCCCGGCGACGCGATCACCACCCAGGAGGGGAACGGCCATGACCGCCTCACCGTCTGAACCGGTCGCGCCGCGCACACGGGCCGCGCACGACGGGATCCACGACCTCGCCGTCGTCGGCGCGGGTTCCGCGGGACTCGCCGGTGCCGTCACCGCCGCCGAGCGCGGACTCTCCGTGGCCCTCGTCGACGCCTCCGACCGGACCGGCGGACAGTTCTACCGGCACCCGGCGCCCGCCCTCGGCGCCGTACGGCCCGAGGCCCTGCACCACGACTGGTCCGCCTTCTCCGACCTGCGGCGGCGCCTGGCCGGAAGCGGCGTCACCCATCTGCCGGGGCACCACGTGTGGACCGTCGCGAAGGAGGCCGACGGGACGTGGACCGTGCACGCGGTCGCCGGAGTCGACGACGCCGCGGAGCGACCCGTCGCCGTCCGGGCCCGGACCCTGCTCCTGGCCACCGGCGCGTACGAGCGTCAACTGCCCTTTCCCGGCTGGACCCTGCCCGGCGTCGTGGGCGCCGGGGGAGCGCAGGCCATGCTCAAGTCCGGCCTCGTCCTGCCCGGCCGCCGCGTCGTCGTGGCCGGCAGCGGACCGCTGCTCCTCGCCGTCGCCTCGTCCCTCGCGGCGGCCGGCGCACGGGTCCCGGCCGTGGTCGAGGCCGCCGGCTACCTGCGGTACGCCCGCAGCCCCCGGGCGCTCCTGACCAACCCCCGGAAGGCCGCCGAGGCCCTGGTGCACGGGGCCGCACTGCTCAGGCACCGCGTGCGGGTGCTGCCGGGCAGCGCGGTCACCGAAGTGCACGGCACCGACCGGGTGGAGGCCGTCACCGTCAGCCGGCTGGACGCCGACTGGCGGCCCGTGCCGGGGACGGACCGCCGCATCGCCTGCGACGCGCTGGCCGTCGGACACGGCCTCGTCCCGCAGATCGAACTGGCCACGGCCGTCGGCTGCGCCACCCGGACGCTGCCCGACGGGACCCTGGGCCTCGCCCTCGACGCCCTCCAGGAGACCTCGGTGGCCGGCCTGTGGGCGGCGGGCGAGACCGGCGGTGTGGGAGGCGCCGAACTCGCCCGTACGGAAGGAGAACTGGCCGCGCACGCGATCGTCGCCCGGCTGCGGGGCCGACGGCCGGACGCGCGGCGGGCCGCCGGACTCCGGCGCCGCCGGGACCGGATGCGCGCCTTCGCCGACGTGATGTCCGCGGCCCACGCCCCCGGCCCCGGGTGGCCCGCCTGGCTGGACGACGACACCGACGTCTGCCGCTGCGAGGAGGTGCCCGCCGGACGCGTCCGCGAAGCGGTCGCCGACCTCGGCGCACGGGACGCCCGGACCGTCAAGCTCCTCACCCGGGCCGGCATGGGCTGGTGCCAGGGGCGGATGTGCGGGACGGCCGTCGCCTGCCTCGCGGCGCCCGACGGCACGCCCGAACCACCCGCCGAGCGCCGCCCGTTCGCCGTGCCCGTGCGCCTCTCGACGCTCGCCGCGCTCGAAGGGACGACCGCGCCGCACCCCGAGGAAGCCCCCTAGACCCACCAGGGGGAGAGGTCCATCGGGCCTCTCTCTCAGGTTTCTATAAAATGTCACACACTACAGAAAGGTCGTCGACATGACCGCCACCACCTGGAACACCGACCGACCCTGGCGCGGCATCATGGTCGCCACCACCCTCCCCTTCCGCGAGGACCTCTCCGTCGACCACGACGCGTACGCCGAGCACGTGGCGTGGCTGATCGCGAACGGCTGCGACGGCGTCGTCCCCAACGGTTCCCTGGGGGAGTACCAGACCCTCACCGACGAGGAGCGGGCCCAGGTCGTCCGTACGGCCGTCGCGGCGGCGGGGGACGGGGCGCGGGTGATGCCGGGTGTCGCCGCGTACGGCAGTGCCGAGTCCCGGCGCTGGGCCGAGCAGGCCGCCGAGGCCGGCGCCGGATCCGTCCTGCTCCTGCCGCCCAACGCCTACCGCGCCGACGAGCGCGCCGTCCGCGCCCACTACGCCGAGGTCGCCGCCGCCGGACTGCCCGTCGTCGCGTACAACAACCCGATCGACACCAAGGTCGACCTCACGCCCGCGCTCCTGGCGAGCCTGCACGCCGACGGCAGCATCGTCGCCGTCAAGGAGTTCAGCGGTGACGTCCGCCGCGCCTACGAGATCGCCGAACTCGCCCCGGAACTCGACCTGCTGATCGGCGCCGACGACGTCCTCCTGGAACTGGCCGTGGCGGGTGCGGTCGGCTGGATCGCCGGCTACCCCAACGCCCTCCCGCGCAGCTGTGCCGAGCTGTACCACGCCGCCGTCGCCGGCGACCTCGCCACCGCGCTTCCCCTCTACAGGTCCCTGCACCCGCTGCTGCGCTGGGACTCCAAGACCGAGTTCGTCCAGTCCATCAAGCTCTCCATGGACCTCGCCGGCCGCCAGGGCGGTCCGACCCGCCCGCCCCGCCACCCCCTCACCGGCGCGATCGAGGCCGCCGTGCGCACCGCCACCGAGAAGGCCGTCGCCGACGGCCACCGCTGACGGCCGCCCCGACCCTCCACCGAAAGGAGCTCCGTGCGTACGCGTCATGTCTTCCACGCCGTCGATTCGCACACCGAGGGCATGCCCACCCGGGTGATCACCGGGGGTGTCGGGGTGATCCCCGGCGCCACCATGGCCGAGCGCAGGACGCACTTCCTCGCGCACATGGACCACCTGCGGACCCTGCTGATGTACGAACCGCGCGGGCACGCGGCGATGAGCGGCGCGATCCTGCAACCCCCCACCCGGCCCGACGCCGACTACGGCGTCCTGTACATCGAGGTCTCGGGACTCCTGCCGATGTGCGGCCACGGCACCATCGGCGTCGCCACCGTCCTGGTCGAGACCGGCATGGTGCCCGTCGTCGAACCCGTCACCACCGTCCGCCTCGACACCCCCGCCGGCCTGGTCGCCGTCGACGTCCACGTCCAAGACGGCGCCGCCAAGGCCGTCACCCTCACCAACGTCCCCGCCTTCAGCGCCGGACTCGACCTCAAGACCCACGTCCCCGGCCACGGCACCATCACCTACGACCTCGCCTACGGCGGCAACTTCTACGCCTTCGTCGACCTCGACACCCTGGGCCTGCCCTTCGACCGCACCCGCAAGGACGACCTCCTCACGGCCGGCCTGGCCGTCATGGACGCGATCAACGCCTCACCCCACCGACCCGTCCACCCCACCCGGCCCGAGATCTCCGGACTCAAACACGTCCACCTCACCGCACCCGGCTCCACCGCCACCCACTCACGCCACGCGATGGCCATCCACCCCGGCTGGTTCGACCGCTCACCCTGCGGCACCGGAACCAGCGCCCGCATGGCCCAACTCCACGCCCGCGGCGAACTCCCCCTGCACACCGACTTCGTCAACGAATCCTTCATCGGCACCCGGTTCACCGGCCGCATCACCGCCGAAACCCGTGTCGGCGACCGACCCGCCGTCATCCCCACCGTCACCGGCCGCGCCTGGATCACCGGCACCGCACAGTACTTCCTCGACCCCGACGACCCCTTCCCCGGAGGCTTCCTCCTGTGACCGACGCCCTTCCCCTCCTCACGTCCCGGAACCCCGCCGACCCCACCGACGTGCTCCTGCGGATCTCCGCACCCGGCGCGTTCGCCGCCGTCGACACCGTCGAACGCGCCCGCGCCGCCCAGCCCGGCTGGCTGCGCGCGGGAGCCGCCGCCCGCTCGGCCGCCCTCGGCGCCGTCGCCGCCGGCATCGAGGCGGCGGCCGACGAACTGGCCGCCCTCGCCGTACGCGAGGTCGGCAAGCCGCTCGCCGAGGCCCGGGCCGAGGTCGCCCGCACGGTCGCCATCTGGCGCTACTACGCCCAGGCCCCCTTCGAGCCCACCGGCGCCGTCCACGAGACCGCGGCGGGAGCCGGGCTGCTGCTCAGCCGCCGTCGCCCGCACGGCGTCGCCGGACTCGTCACCCCCTGGAACTTCCCCTTCGCCATCCCGACCTGGAAGGCCGCCCCGGCGCTCGCGACCGGGAACACGGTCGTCCTGAAACCGGCGCCCGAGGCCACCGCCTGCGCCCTGCGGCTGGCCGAGATCGTCCGAGCGGTCCTCCCCGAGGGCGTCTTCACGGTCCTCCCCGGCGGCGCGACCGAGGGCAACGCGCTCGTCTCCGCCGCCGACGTCGTCTCCTTCACCGGCTCCACCCCCGTCGGCCAGGCGGTGGCCAGGGCCGCCACCGCCCGGGGCATCCCGGCCCAGGCCGAGATGGGCGGACTGAACGCGGCGCTCGTCCTCCCGGACGCGGACATCGAGCAGGCGGCGGCCCACATCGCCGCCTCCATCGCCGGGTACGCCGGCCAGAAGTGCACCGCCACCAGCCGCGTCATCGCCGTCGGCGACGCCCTCGACCCGCTGCGCGAGGCGCTCTCCGAAGCCCTGCGGGCCGTCCCCGTCGGAGACCCCGCCGACCCGGCCACCGTGTGCGGGCCCCTCGTCCACGAGCACGCCCGCGACCAGGTCGTCGAGGCCGCGCGGGGCCTCCCGGTCCTCGTGGGCGGCACCGCACCCGACCGGGTCGGCTGGTACGCGACGCCGACGCTGGTCGAGAAGGTCTCGCCCGGACACCGGCTGCTCCGCGAGGAGGTCTTCGGCCCGGTGGCCTCGCTGCTGGCCGCCGACGACCTCGCCCACGCGATCCGGATCACCAACTCCGTCCCGTACGGCCTGGTCACCTCCGTCCACACGGCCGACCTGAACACGGCCCTGCACGGCCTCGACCTGCTCGACACGGGCATGATCCGGATCAACGCCCCGTCCACCGGCGTCGACTTCCACCTGCCGTTCGGCGGCTCCAAGGCGTCCAGCCACGGGCCGCGCGAGCAGGGCGCGGCGGCCCTGGACTTCTACACGTCGGGACGGACGTACACCCTGGCCCCCGCGGGCCCGGGAGCGTGACATCGTACGGTGGTGATGACAACCGGAACGAAGGGATCACCACCGTCATGGGGCACCTGACCCAGCGCGACCTCAACGCCTCCCGGGAGCGGCTGCGCGATCAGGTCGCCCACGCCCTGCGCGCCGCCCTGATCTCCGGCGAGCTGCGACCCGGGGTCGTGTACTCGGCCCCGACGCTCGCCGAGGACTTCGGCATCTCCGCCACCCCGGTCCGCGAGGCCATGCTCGACCTCGCCCGGGAGGGCCTGGTCGAGCCCGTCCGCAACAAGGGGTTCCGGGTCACCGAGGTCGACGAGCGCGACCTCGACCAGTACAACGAGATCCGGGCGCTCATCGAGATCCCCACGGTCGGCAAGGTGACCAGAATCGCCGCCCGCGAGGACCTCGAAGCGCTCCGCCCCGTCGCCGAGGACATCGTGCGCGCCGCCCGCGCGCACGACCTCATCGGCTACCTGGAGGCGGACCGCCTCTTCCACCTCACCCTGCTGGGCCTCGCCGGCAACGAACGCCTCGTCGAGACCGTCGGCGACCTCCGCAAGCGCTCCCGCCTGTACGGCCTCACCGCCCTCGACGAGAGCGGCGACCTCCTCCCCTCCGCCGAGGAGCACCTCGAACTCCTCGACCTCATGCTCGCCGGCGACGCCGCGGCCGCGGAGGCCTGCATGACCCGCCACCTGGGCCACGTCCGCTCCCTGTGGGCGAAGGACGACGGCCCGTCCTAGGTCCTGTCCGGTCCCGCCGGTCGGGCGGGACACCCCCAGGGGTCCCCGGTCCCGGCCCGCGTGTCGCACGGGTGGGGTGAGGGTCGTGCGCGTCGCCGGACCACGCCATGTCACACCTCACCCGTTAGGACCCTCGTGAACCCCGCGTACGCGACCGTCGACCACACCTTCACCGTCCCCCTCGACCACGCCGTCCCGGGCGGACCCACCATCGAGGTCTTCGCCCGCGAGGTGGCGGACCCGGCCCGCGCGGGCGAGGAACTCCCCTGGCTGCTCTACCTCCAGGGCGGACCCGGCGGCAAGTCGCCCCGCCCGTCGGCGGGTTCGCCCGGCTGGCTGGCGCACGCCCTGACGACCCACCGGGTGCTGCTGCTCGACCAGCGCGGCACCGGCCGCTCCACCCCGGTCACCGCGCGGTCCGCCGCCCGGTTCGCCTCGCCCGAGGCGCTCGCCGGGTACCTGGCCCACTTCCGGGCCGACGCGATCGTCGCCGACGCGGAGCTCATCCGCCGCGAACTCTGCGGCGACACCCCCTGGGAGACCCTCGGGCAGAGCTACGGCGGCTTCATCACCCTCAGCTACCTGTCCACCGCCCCCGAGGGCCTGCGCGCCTGCTACGTCACCGGCGGACTGCCCGGCCTGACCGCCACCGCCGACGACGTGTACGCCCGCACCTACCCCCGCGTCCGCGACCGGGTCCTCGACTTCCACGCCCGCTACCCGGAGGACGCGCGCCGGCTGCGGAGGATCGCGGACCTCCTCGCGGTCGGCGACGTCCGCCTGCCCGACGGCGACCGGCTGACCCCGCGCCGGCTCAGGACGCTCGGGCTCGTCCTCGGGATGGGGGACGGCTTCGAGCGGCTCCACTGGCTGCTCGACGAGTCCGTTGACGCCGACGGCGCGTTGACGGACACCTTCCTCCAGCAGGTGGCGGCCCTGACGGGGTTCGTCGACAACCCGCTGTTCGCCGTCCTGCAGGAGACCCTGTACGGGCAGGGGGCCGGCCCGACCGGCTGGGCGGCCTCCCGGGCCATGGCCGGCTTCCCCGAGTTCGCCGAGGACGCCGACCCGCTGCTGCTCACCGGCGAGATGATGTACCCCTGGATGTTCCGCGAGATCAGGGGCCTGCGTCCGTTCGCGGACGCCGCGGACCTGCTCGCCGCCCGCACCGACTGGCCGGCCCTGTACGACCCGCGGCGCCTCGCCGCCAACGAGGTCCCGCTGGCCGCGGTGGTCTACCACGACGACATGTACGTGGACGCGGGCCTCTCGCTGCGCACGGCCCGGGAGATCGGCGCGGCCCGTGTCTGGGTGACGAACGAGTGGGAGCACGACGGGTTGTCGGCGTCGGGCGGCCGCGTCCTCGCCCGGCTCATGGACCTGGCCGCCGGTCGTGTGACGGGTCGTTGACACGGCCGCGCGCACAGGTGCGGGGGCTCCGGCCACGAGGATCGAACGAAAGGGGCGAAAGGTCCGATGTGGCAGGATACGGATCATGAGTTCGAGTTCGACCGCATTGACACGGCAGTGGACCACGTGGGGGCCGGTGGTGGCGGGGCTTGTCCTGGTCGCGGCGTGGGGCCGCGACCTGCCGGGCTTCGCCGTGGGGCTCATCGCACTCTGCCTGCTCGCCGCCGTCCTGGCGGCCGTGCACCACGCGGAGGTGATCGCCCACCGGGTCGGCGAACCCTACGGGTCGCTCGTCCTGGCCGTGGCCGTCACCGTCATCGAGGTCGGACTGATCGTCGCGCTGATGGTGGGCGGCGGCGAGAAGACGGCGACGTACGCGCGCGACACCGTGTTCGCCGCCGTCATGATCACCTGCAACGGCATCGTCGGCCTGTCGCTCCTCGTCGCGGCCCTGCGCAACCGCGTCGCGGTCTTCAACGCCGAGGGCTCGGGCGGCGCGCTCGCGACCGTCTGCACGCTCGCGACGATGACGCTGGTCCTGCCGACGTTCACCACGAGCCACCCCGGCCCCGAGTTCTCCCCGGCGCAGCTGGCCTTCGCCGCCGTCGCCTCCCTCTGCCTGTACGGGGTGTTCGTCGGCGTCCAGACCGTCCGGCACCGGGACTACTTCCTCCCGGTGCCGCGTCCGGGCGAGGACTCCGTGGACGACCACGCCGACCCGCCGGGCAAGAGGGAGGCCTGGATCAGCCTCGGTCTCCTGGTGCTCGCCCTCGTCGCCGTCGTCGGCAACGCCAAGCTGATCTCGCCCACCATCGAGGACGGCGTCCAGTCGGCCGGCCTGCCCAAGGCGGTCGTCGGTGTGGTCATCGCCCTGATGGTGCTGCTCCCCGAGACGCTCGCCGCCGTCCGGGCGGCCCGCCGCGACCGCGTGCAGACCAGCCTCAACCTCGCCTACGGGTCCGCCATCGCCAGCATCGGCCTGACGATCCCGTCGATCGCGCTCGCCTCGGTCTGGCTGTCCGGGCCCCTGGTGCTCGGCCTGGGGGCGCTGCACATGGTCCTGCTCGCCCTCACCGGTGTGGTGAGCGCGCTGACCGTGGTGCCCGGACGGGCCACGCTCCTCCAGGGCGGCGTCCACCTCGCGATCTTCGCCGCCTTCGTGTTCCTCTCGTTCAGTCCGTGACGAGCCCCGGGACCGTGACGGCCCAGGGACTGTGACGAGTCCCGGGCCGTGACGACCCCCGGGCCGTGACGAGTCCCAGGGCCGTCGCGGCTTCCGTCAGCCCCTGACCACCACCACCCGCAGCGCCGGCGAGCGCAGGATGTCCTTCTCGCAGAACCGGGAGGTCACCCAGCGCTCGCCCGAGTACAGCCGGGTCTGGTCGCTGTGATGCGCTGACGCGGGGTTCGACGACTGGGAGTACGAGAGCAGCGTGCGGGCCACCGGGCAGCGGCCGCCGTCCCAGCCCACCGCCTGCACGTGGCTGGTCCCGTGGACGACGTCGACGTAGCCGCCGCCCGCCGCGCTCCACGCGGACTCGGTCTTGTTCCAGACGCCCAGCGCCTCGGTCCCGCCGCTCACCGGGATCCGCTGCCCGTTCCGCACCACGAACTGGTGGTCCCCGAGGGGCGCGTCGAGCGGGATGCCCGCCGCCCGCAGCTCCGCGACCGCGTCGCCGAGGGCCTTCGCGAAGCCCGGTACCGCGGTGTTCACGGTGCGCGGGGTGCGGACGGGATCGGTCGCCGAGAACGGCACCAGCCACAGGTCGGCCGGTTTCACCGTGCCGGTGAACTTCCGCCAGAAGCGGTCGAAGAGCAGCGCGCCCCTGCTGTCGGTGTCGACCGTCCGGTCCCAGGCGCCGATCGCCCGGCAGGCCTCCGGGTCGTCCGGCAGCGCGGCCGGGCAGGCCGCGGCCACGTCGGCCGCCGCCAGGTCGCCGGCCGGTGCCCGGTTGGCGAACTGCTGGCGCTGGAGGTCGGCCACCGTCAGGCCGCCGCGCGCCGCCATCCCCGTCACGTCCTCGACACCGCCCCGGGTGCGCAGCGAGCGCGGGGTCGCGATCGTGCCGAAGATCCGCTCGTAGCCGGTCAGCGGCCGGTCGGCGTTGGTCAGCCAGGCGCTGTCGTTGGAGTTCTCGACGTACGGGGCGTCCCGCAGCACCGGCATCCGGGCCGGACCGAAGACGCCCGGCTGGACCGCGTCCGGGTCGGAGCCGAGCGCGCAGTCGGACCGCGCGCCGTCGAGGACCGCGACGCCCGACGCCGGATACGTCGCCCGGCCGAGCGGTGTGGAGCAGCGCTGCGCCAGTTCGTCGGTGATCCGGGGGAGCACCTGGGCCTGGCTGAAGAACGAGTGCCCGGCGGCGTCGGCCGCGACCGTGTTGACCCAGGGGAGGCCCTGGGTGCGGCGCAGGGTGTCGGCGACGTCCTGGGTCGAGCGTGCCCTGCCGAAGCCGAGCGCGGTGTCGGAGCCGCGCAGGTTCGCCGCGTTGGGGTCGTTGAGCGCGTACGCCGTGGTCGTGGTCCAGGGCAGGGGGAGCTGTGCGCCGAGGCCGCCGACGACCGGGCCGTACCGCGTCCACCACTGGGTACGGGTGACGGGGGCGCCGTCCTTGACCGGCACGGTCACCTGGCGCGGGGTCATCCGCTCCGGGCGGCCGTCGACGAGGTAGGAGGTCGGGTCGCCGGGGGAGAGCGTCAGCTGGTGCAGGTTGAGCGGCACCCCGGTGGCGACGGTGTGGCTCCAGGCCACCTTGTCGTTGAAGCCGATGTTCACGACGGTCGTGCCGAGGAGCGAGGCGCCCGACACGTTCAGCTCGCCGGGAATGGTCTGCTGCGACTGCCAGAAGCGCCGGCCGCCCTGCCACGGGTAGTGCGGGTTGCCCAGGAGGAGTCCGCGCCCGTTCGCCGTGGTGGCGCCGGAGAACGCGACGGCGTTGGAGCCCATGGTGGCGTTCTCGGCGGCGAACAGCTCCCTGGCGGCCGTGGCGGCGTCGTCCGGATCGGGGACGGCGCCGGAGACGGGTGCGGCCGGGGGCGCGGCGGGCGGCCGGGCGGCGGTGATGCCGTCGACGGCCCTGCCCTGGCCGCCGAGCACGGACACGGCGAAGCCGCGCCGGGCCACGTCGAGGGCGGTCACCGGGCGGACCCAGTCGGCGCCTGCGCAGGCGGGGTCGGTGATCCGGTTCTTGCGCAGCCAGGCGTTGTAGCCGGCCGCCCAGCCGCGCATCAGCTCCTTGAGGTCGCCGCTCGGCCCGGCGGGCGCCGGCGTCCGGAGCAGCTCCTCGACCGTCCCCGCGTCCTTCACGCCGCGGAAGTACAGGTCGCTGGAGAGGTTCGTGGCGGCGGAGGACAGCGAGCCGTCCGGTGCGGCGTCGGGGCCGAAGTACCGGGAGCGTTCGCCGGTGACGGTGAGGAAGCCGTCCGCGAGGACGCAGACCTGGTCGGCCGCCTGCGCCCACCCCGTTCCGAAGCCGAGGTTCGCGTAGTCCTTCGCCACGATGTGCGGGATGCCGTACTCGGTGTACCGGATGACGGCCGACAGCCCCCTGTCGGAGGGGTGTCGGCCCCGGTCGCCGGAGTCGGCGGCCGCCGCGCCGGGCAGCGAGGCGGTGACGACGGCGAGCGCGGCGCCGGTGAGCGCCAGGTGTTTCAGACGGGTGCGGAGGTGCAACGTGCCTCCCAACGGGTCGATGAGCACTGCGGGTCGGACCATGCACGCAGTCCCGCGCCCCCGTGTCAACATCCCGTTCGGTATCCGAGGTCCGGGCATCTCCGGCGCGCGACGCGGTACTTGACCTTCCGGTCGTGCCGCGCGGAGGATCACCGCATGGACCGACTCCCCAGCCGTACCGTCGACGGTTTCCTCCGCGCGAGCGCCCGGCGCGTCCCCGACCGGATCGCCGTGCGGTACGCCGACCGGACCTGGACGTACGCGGAGCTGGACGAGGCCGTCACCACCGCCGCCGCCGTCCTGCGCGAGCGGCACGGCTTCGCCCAGCCGGAGTACGCCCGGGTGGCGACGTACGGGCACAACTCGGACGCCTACCTCATCGCGTTCCTCGCCTGCGCCCGAGCCGGCCTGGTCCACGTGCCGGTCAACCACCACCTGACGGGCGACGACCTCGCGTACGTCCTGGAGCAGTCGGACAGCTCGCTCGTCCTCGCCGACCCCGCCCTTGCCGACCGGATCCCCGACGGCTTCGCGGTCAAGCCGTTGCGGGACGCGCCCGGTTCACTGCTCGACGCGCTCGCCGAACCGGAGCCGTACCTCACCGACCGCGACGCCCGCGACCTCGCCCAGCTGCTCTACACCTCGGGCACCACCGCCCTGCCCAAGGGCGCGATGATGACCCACCTGGCGCTCGCGCACGAGTACGCGAGCGCCGTCGAGGCCCTCGACCTGAGCGAGGACGACCGGCCGGTGCACGCGCTGCCGCTCTACCACTCGGCGCAGATGCACGTCTTCCTGCTGCCCTACCTCGCGGTGGGCGCCGAGAACACGATCGTCGACGGGCCGGACCCGGCCGTCCTGTTCGACCTGATCGAGGCGGGCCGCGCGGACAGCGTCTTCGCCCCGCCGACCGTCTGGATCGGCCTCGCCAACCACCCGGAGTTCGCCGAACGCGACCTGTCGGCGCTGCGCAAGGCCTACTACGGGGCCTCGATCATGCCCGTCCCCGTCCTGGAGCGGCTGCGCGCCCGGCTCCCCGACCTCGCCTTCTACAACTGCTTCGGCCAGTCCGAGATCGGCCCGCTCGCCACCGTCCTCGGACCCGACGAGCACGAGGGCCGGATGGACTCCTGCGGCCGGCCCGTCCGCCACGTCGAGGCGCGGGTCGTCGACGAGGACGGCGAGGACGTGCCCGACGGGACCCCCGGCGAGATCGTCTACCGCTCCCCGCAGCTCTGCGACGGCTACTGGCGCAAGCCCGACGAGACCAAGGCGGCCTTCCGGGGCGGCTGGTTCCGCTCGGGCGACCTCGCCGTCCGCGATGCCGAGGGGTACCTCACGATCGTCGACCGGGTGAAGGACGTCATCAACTCCGGTGGCGTGCTCGTCGCCTCACGGCAGGTCGAGGACGCGCTCTACACCCACCCCGGGGTCGCGGAGGCGGCCGTCATCGGCCTCCCGGACGAGCGCTGGATCGAGGCGGTCACGGCCGTGGTCGTCCCGCGCGGGGAGGTCACGGAAGCCGAACTCCTCGACCACGCCCGCGAGAAGCTCGCCCACTTCAAGGCTCCGAAGCGGGTGGTCCTCGTCGACGCGCTTCCCCGCAACGCCAGCGGAAAGATCCTCAAGCGGGAGCTGAGGGACCGCTTCGGCGCCCGGTGACGCGTCACGCGCGGGCGTCGGCCGAACCGTTCGCGGCCGACGGCCCGTGCGTCCGCGCGGGTGTCAGGCCGACCGTTCCTCTATCACGCAGAGAATGTTGCCCTCACTGTCCTTGAACCAGGCACCCCGCATGGTGTCCGACTCGACCACGCCGTCGACCGTCTTGATGCCGGGCAGGTCGTAGTCCTCGAACGTGACGCCCTTGGAGCGCAGTGCCGACATCTCCGCGTCGAGGTCGGCCACCTTCCAGCTCGCCAGGGTGTGCTCGGCCTTGCCGCCGTAAGGCGTCTCGTACAGTCCGATCATGGTGCCGCCGCACTCGTACCTGGTGTCCTCGGCCGACTCCCTGGTGAGGGGAAGACCGAGGGTCTCCGAGTAGAAGCGCTTGGCCCGGGCCATGTCGTTGACCGGAATGATCGCGGCGATGGGGGAGTCCGACAGCATCGCAACCACCTCCTCCCCCCAGGCTACGCGCGCCGGGGTCCACCCTCCGCTTGATCTTGCCGACGGCCTCGCACCAGGCCCCGGAGCAGCCGTTACACCCTCCGGACAGCAAGATCACCCGGCCCGGTGAGCGGCTCGCGGAGCGTGTTAATTTGACGGCCGAACTTTCCAGTGATCCCGGGGGGGATACTCGTGAACCGTCGAAATCTGCTGAAGAGCGCCGTCGCGATCGGCCTGGGGGCACCGCTCGCCTCCGTCGCCACCGCGACGCCCGCGCAGGCCGCGGGCAACTACGACGTGCTCGTGACGGAGCAGGTCAAGAACAAGGTCATGCTGTTCCGCGCCATCGAGCTCTGGACGCCCGAGAAGCTGGGGTGGGAGTGGGCGGCACCCGACCAGGCGGCCTGGGCCCGCCTCAACGACGCGCGCTTCCGCGAGACCGACCGCTTCGGCTGGGTGTGCATGGTGGCCGCGGGCGGCGGCAAGGTCGGCATGGTCAACTTCGGTGACGACGACGCCCTGCTGTGGTCGGCGACCCCGGGCGGGAACCCGCACGCGGTCGAGTACCTCCGCAGCCACGGCGTCGTGGTCGTGGCGTCGTCGTCCCCGGTGTCGTCCGCCTTTCCCTACGAGGGCTACCTGTCCGTCTACGCCCCCACCAACGCCGACGATCCCGCCACGCTCGGCGCCGAGCCGGTCCACCGCATCGGGTACACGGGCGCGCACGGCCTCTGGTGGGACGGCTCCTTCCTGTACGCCCTGGGCTCGTGGACGCTGGCGAAGTACCGCATCACGGGTTCCCTCAAGACCGCCAAGCTGGAACTCGTCCAGAAGTACGTGTGGCCCACCCGGTTCGACGGCCACAGCCTCGACATGGACTTCCACGACCCGGGCAAGCTCGTCCTGAACGGCGCCCAGGCCATCTGGACCGTCGACAAGGCGGACGTCACGCGGCTCACGAACATCCGGCCGCAGAGCCCCGGCGTGAAGTCCTTCGCCCGTGCCGTCGACGGCGAGTCCTTCTGGCTGCAGTCCGTCGACGTGACGGACCCGGTCCCGGACCAGAGCCGCTGGTGGAACGAGTACGTGCAGTTCTTCGACCCCACCGGGAAGCCGAGCTACCGCCGAGGGCTGGACTACTACGGCTACGAGGGCCGGTTCTACCGCGCCCGCATCGCCAGCACCAGACTCGTCTGAGCAGACGGCCGCCCCCTGGCGGCACGCCCCCCAGATCCCGTCCGGCGACGATCTGCCGGACGGGGCCTGCGGCTCCCCGAGGTCCACGATCTGCCGGACGGGGCCTACGGCTCCCTGAGGTCCACGATCCGCTTGATCTTGCCGACCGAACGCTCCAGCGTCTCGGGGTCTACCACCTCGACCGCGACGGACACCCCGATGCCGTCCTTGACGGCCTCCCCGATCGCCCGGGCCGCCTCGGCCCGTTCCCCGTCGGTCGCTCCCGCCCGGGCCTCGGCCCGTACGGTCAGGGCGTCGAGCCGGCCCTCCCGGGTGAGCCGGAGCTGGAAGTGCGGGGCGACCGCCGGGGTGCGGAGCACGATCTCCTCGATCTGGGTGGGGAAGAGGTTCACCCCGCGCAGGATGATCATGTCGTCGCTGCGGCCGGTGACCTTCTCCATCCGCCGGAAGACCCGCGCGGTGCCCGGCAGCAGCCGGGTCAGGTCGCGGGTCCGGTAGCGGATCACCGGCATGGCCTCCTTGGTGAGCGAGGTGAAGACGAGCTCGCCCTCCTCCCCGTCCGGCAGCACCTCGCCCGTGAACGGGTCCACGACCTCCGGGTAGAAGTGGTCCTCCCAGATGTGCAGCCCGTCCTTGGTCTCCACGCACTCCTGCGCCACCCCGGGGCCGATCACCTCCGACAGGCCGTATATGTCGACGGCGTCGATCGCGAACCGGTCCTCGATCTCCTTCCGCATCGCCTCCGTCCACGGCTCGGCGCCGAACACCCCCACCTTCAGGGAGGTCGACCTCGGGTCCACGCCCTGGCGCTCGAACTCGTCGAGCAGCGTGAGCATGTAGGACGGGGTCACCATGATGACCTCGGGCCGGAAGTCCTGGATGAGCTGCACCTGTCGGGCCGTCATGCCGCCCGAGGCGGGGATGACCGTGCAGCCGAGCCGTTCCGCGCCGTAGTGGGCACCCAGACCGCCGGTGAACAGGCCGTATCCGTACGCCACATGGACCTTGTGGCCGGGGCGGGCGCCGGCGGCGCGCAGCGAACGGGCCACCACGTCCGCCCAGGTGTCGAGGTCCCTGTCGGTGTAGCCGACGACGGTCGGCCGTCCGGTGGTGCCGCTGGAGGCGTGGACGCGCCGGATCCGGGACTGGTCGACGGCGAACATGCCGAAGGGGTAGTGGTCGCGAAGGTCCGACTTGGCGGTGAACGGGAAACGGGCGAGGTCCGCGAGCGTACGGCAGTCGTCCGGGGCCACCCCGGCGGCGTCGAAGGAGCGGCGGTAGAAGTCCACGTTCGCGTACGCGTGGCGCAGTGTCGCACGCAGCCGCTCCAGCTGGAGTGCCGCCAGCTCGTCCCGTCCGAGCCGCTCGCCGCTGTCCAGCAGTTCCGTCATGCGCCGCTCCTCCGTTGCCGTGAAACGGACTACCGATCATTCGGTAGACGCGTTCCGGGCCAGTTAAACCGCCGACACCCCCGCCTTGGCAAGGGGGTGGCGGAAGTTTTCCCCGCTCGCAGGGTTCCCCGGACGGCGGGGCGCGCGGGGCGCGCCCCGGGCCGTCAGGACGTCCAGTGCGCGGGGCGGTCGAAGCCGTCGGGCAGGCGGGTGGAGGCGCTGCCGCGTGCCGAGTTCAGCTGCGGCTGGGTGAGGAAGAGCGCGCCCGTCAGGTCCGCGCCGGACAGGTCGGCGTCCCGCAGGTCCGCGCCGATCAGGTCGGCGAGTGACAGGTCCGCGCCCGTCAGGTCCGCGGCAATGAGGAGGGCGCCGCGCAGGTCGGCGCCCCGCAGCCGGGCACCGCGGAGCCGCTTGCCGATCAGGTCGGCGCCGCGCCGGCTCTTCGGCTTCGCGCCGGCCGCGGCGCGGACCAGCTCGCTCGTGCGCAGGAGCAGTGGGTTCACCTCGGCCCGTACGGGTCCCACGTCGAGCTTCTCCAGGTCGGCGGGGGTACCGCGGGTGAGCGCCTCGACGCGGGCGAGGGCCGTGCGGAGTTCGGCGTGGAGCGGGCGGGAGGCCCGGAGCGCCAGGGCCTCGGCGAGGTGGCGCAGCAGCTCGTGGAGCTGGCGCACCACGGGGAACACCTCGTACATCTGCCGGGCGGTCTCCGGCGCCTCCCGCCAGGACACGCCGCCGAAGGTCACCTGGGACACGTGCTGGCCGGCACCGAAGCAGTCGTACACCGTGCAGCCCTGGAAGCCGCTCGTCCGCAGCCGTGTGTGGATGCCGCAGCGGAAGTCCTCCCGGAGGTTCCGGCAGGGCTCGCCGGACGACTTGTCCACGGCGAAGTCGGCCGACCTGGCGAAGGGCAGCGCCACACAGCAGAGGCCGAAGCAGTTCGCGCAGTCGCCGCGCAGGGTGGATTCCCGGATGTCGGGCACGGGAGAACGGTTCCTTCGTGGTTCGGGGACGGTCCGCCCACCGTATCGCGCGCCCCGCCGTAGTCTCCGCCGCGCGCCCGTCGCGTGGTCCGTGGTCGTACGCGTCGTCGTGCCCAGTGCCGTGCTCCGCGCGAAACCGATTGCGAAGATCGTCCGCGGCCGGTGAGGATCAGGGGCATGGCCCTCTTCACCACGTACGACGGCACCGTGCTCGCCTACCGGACCCACGGCACGGGGGAGCCGCTCGTGTGCCTGGCCGGCGGGCCGATGCGCGACGCCGAGTACCTCGGCGACCTCGGCGGGCTCGCCGCCCACCGCACCCTGGTCCTGCTCGACGCCCGCGGCACCGGGGCGAGCGCCGCGCCCGCCGACCCCGGCACGTACCGGTGCGACCGGCAGGTCGGCGACGTCGAGGCCCTCCGCGCGCACCTCGGCCTGGAGCGGATCGACCTCCTCGGCCACTCGGCGGGCGGGAACCTGGCCACCCTGTACGCGGCCGCCCACCCCGAGCGCGTCCGTTCCCTCGTCCTCGTCACCTCGGCGGGCTGGGCGGTCGGCGTCGGCACCACCGACGAGGAGTGGGACGAGGCCGTCACCGTCTTCGCCGACCGGCCGTGGTACCCGGAGGCCAGGGCCGCGCTCGACGCGCTCGGGCCGGACACCCCGCTGTCCCGCGTCCACGAGGCCGCCGCACCCTTCGGCTACGGCCGCTGGGACGACGCCGCGCGCGAGCACGCCGCCGCCGAGGCCCGGCAGGCGCACTGGGACGCCGCGTCCGCCTACCACGGAGCCGGGGCCTACGACCCGGAGCGCACCCGCCGCGACCTCGCCGCGCTCACGGCTCCGGTCCTCGTCCTCGCGGGGGAGTACGACGGGGGCCCGACCCCGGCCAAGGCGGCGGAGGCGGCGGCCTGCTTCCCGCGCGCCGAACTCGTCGTCCAGCCGGGCGCCGGCCACTTCCCCTGGGTCGACGACGCCGACGCCTTCGTCCGCCCGGTCGCCGCCTTCCTCGACCCGGAGGTGCGCACCGTCACCGTCGACGGCGTACGCCTCGCCCACCGGGTCCTCGGCCCCGAGGACGCTCCGCCGGTCGTCCTGGTCCACGGCCGCGGCGAGAACTCCACCACCTGGACGGAGATCGCCGCCGACCTCGCCGCCGACCACCGGGTGTACGCCCTCGACCTGCGCGGCCACGGCCTCAGCGACCGTCCGGGCCGGTACGGCTTCGACGACTTCCGCGACGAACTGGGCGGCTTCCTCCGCGCCCTCGACCTCACCGGGGCCACCGTCGTCGCCCACTCGATGGGCGCCGGGGCCGCCTGGCTCCTGGCCCAGCGGGAACCCGGCCTGATCGGCCGGCTCGTCCTGGAGGAACCGCCCGGTTTCGTACCGCTCGACCCGCCGCGCCCGCCCGCCGAACGCCCGGAGGGTCCGCTGGACTTCGACTGGGACATCGTCCCGGCCACCGACGCCCAGCTCAACGCACCGGACCCCGCCTGGCGCGAGCGGGCGGCCGCGATCACGGCGCCCACCCTCGTGCTCGCCGGCGGTCCGACCAGCCACCTCTCCCAGACGCACCTGTCCGCGCTGGCCGAGGACATCCCCGGTGCCCGCCTCGTCACCGTCGACGCCGGACACCTCGTCCACACCGACCGGCCGGCCGCGTTCCTCGCGGCGGTGAGGGAGTTCGGCCTCCGCTGAGAGCCCCCGCGGCCCCGAGCCCCCGCGGCCCCGCGCCCCGGCGTACCCGCGTCTCGGTGTCCCGCGGCCCCGCGCCCGGAGCCCACCTTCCCTCGCCGGGTTCGGGGCTCAGCCGCCGTGCCGCTCCTGTGCGGCCATCACCTCGTCGCCGTGCTCGAAGGCCCACGCGCCGAACGCGTCGATGGGCCCGAGCAAGGACCTTCCCAGACCGGTGAGTTCGTAGGAGACCCGCGGCGGCGGGCCGGCGTCGGCGCGCCGCTCCACCAGGCCGTTGAACTCGAGGCGCCGCAGCGTCTCGGTGAGCACCTTGGAGCTGATTCCCCCGATCCGCGCGCGCAGTTCGCCGTGGCGGCCCGGGCCGCCGCGGAGGGACCAGAGCACCACGGAGTTCCAGGTGTTCGCCAGCAGGTCGAACGCGAGCCGGGCACGGCAGTCGGCGAGGTATCCGTCGGAAGTCACGTACCAGATGGTGCCCGACCCGCTCCCTAATGTCGTTCGAGAGGCCCGGGAAGCGCCGGGCCCGGACGAAGGGACGGAACGATGAGGATCGGCGTACTCGGCACCGGGAACATGGCGGACGCCCTCGGCACGCACTGGGTGCGGGCGGGGCACGAGGTGCTCCTCGGAGGCCGCGACGAGCGGAAGGCGCGGGACCTCGCGGCGCGCCTCGGCGGCGGCGCGCGGCACGGGAGCCTGCGCGAGGCCGCCGGCTTCGGCGACGCGGTCCTGGCCGCGCTGCCGTACGGAGCCGGCGCGGAGGTCGTCGCGGAACTCCGCGAGGCCCTGACCGGGAAGGCCCTGATCGACTGCGCCAATCCCGTGGGGCCGGGCTTCCGGCTCCTCACGGAGGGCGGCGCCTCCGCGGCCCGCCGGCTCGCCGACGCGGCACCCGGGGCCCACGTCGTGAAGGCCTTCAACCTCTGCCACGAGGACGTGTGGCGGATGAACCCTCCCGTCTTCGAGGGCCTGCCGCTCGCGGTCCCGGTCTGCGGCGACGACGCGACCGCCCTGGCGCGGGTGGCGGAACTGGTGCGGGGCACCGGCTGCACGCCGCTGAGCGGCGGCGGCCTCGACCGGGCGGGCCTTCTGGAGGCCACCGCCGCCCTCTACATCGGGCTGTGGGTCGGCGCGGGCGCGGACGTCCGCGCGATGGCCCCACCGCTCGCGTACGCGACCGGGCCGCAGGCCGCCTGAAACGGGGCGCGGCGGCGCGTGCGCGCGTCGACCGAGCCGCACGCCCCCTTCACGGCGTTCCGGTGGCGGGGCCACGGGGTGCGTGGGACGGTGAACGCCATGCGTGAGGCATCGGGGGCCAAAACGCCCCCACATAGGGGGAGTTCACGCCATGACAGACTTCGTTTCCGATCTGTACGAGGCCTTGGCCGACGGGTGCCTCGTCCGGCCGGAGGCCGACCAGGCGCCCTGCTGCGCGGTCACGGACGCGCTGCGCCGCTGCGCCGACTCGATCCGGGACGACGCGGGGGAGGCGAACCGGCACGTCCAGCGGCTGCTCTCGTCGGGCAGGGGCGAGGCGATGGACGCCCTGGGGCAGCACTGGGACAGGGACATGAACCAGGACGTCGCCCCCGTCGCGGAGGCGGCGCGGACGACGGGCACCACGGCGTACGACATCGGCGACGTCGTCGCCGTGACCAAGACGCAGATCACCCAGATCGCGGCCGCGTGCGCCGAGGAGACCGCGGCCGCTCTCGTCGCCGGGGCGGGCGGGACCGGCGCCGAGGGCATCAGCGTCGACCACGCCGAACACGAACGCGCGGCCGACCGGCTCAGGGAGGTCGCGACCCAGGTCCACGGCGGGACCGCGGGCCTGCTGTCCGAGGCCGCCCGCGAGCACGCCGCCGCCGCGGCGAGCGGTGTGCTGGGCGCGGCCGTCGCGGGGGCGCTCGACCCGGTCCTGGGCGACCTCGCCGCCTGCACGACCGCCTTCGGCGACCACCTGAACGGGGCCCTCCCCGACGGGATCCTGCTGATCTCCGGCAGCCGGCGGGCCATGGACGGCGACAGCAGGCGGCGGATGTCCGAGCTGGACCGCTGAGGGGCCGGGGGCGGGGGCATCACCCCCCCGCCGCCGGCCCCGGTCAGGTCGGCCCCGGTCGGGTCGGGCCGGGTCCGGTCACGGCGCGTCCGTGGACGCGTCCGCGGCCACCGCCACCGCGCGGGCCCAGCGGTAGTCCGCCTTGCCGCTGGGGGAGCGCTCGATGCGGTCGGCGAGGACCAGCTGGCGGGGGACCTTGTAGCCGGCGAGGCGGGAGCGGCAGTGGGCCTGGAGGGCGTCGAGGTCCAGTGGCGGCGCGTCCGGGCGGAGTTGGACGACGGCGGCGACGTGGTTGCCCCAGCGGGCGTCGGGGACGCCGGCGACGAGTGCGTCGTAGACGTCGGGGTGGGACTTGAGGGCCTGCTCGACCTCCTCCGGGTAGACCTTCTCGCCGCCGGTGTTGATGCACTGGGAGCCGCGTCCGAGGACGGTGACGACCCCCGTCTCGTCGACCGTCGCCATGTCGCCGAGGAGGACCCAGCGCACCCCGTCGCGCTCGAAGAAGGTCTCGGCGGTCTTCGCGGGGTCGTTGTAGTAGCCGAGCGGGACGTGGCCCCGCTGCGCGAGGCGCCCGGTCTCGCCCGCCGCGACGGGCACGCGGGTCACCGGGTCGACCACCTGGGTGCGTTCGTTGACGTGGAGCCGGAAGCCCTTGGCCGGTCCGGAGTCGTCGGTGGCGCGGCCGTTGGAACCGGACTCGGTGGAGCCGAAGTTGTTGAGCAGCAGCACGTGCGGCATGAGCTCCTGGAGCTGGGCCCGCACGGTGTCGGACATGATCGCCCCGGAGGAGGACAGGCTGAACAGGGCGGACAGGTCCGTGTCCTTGAGGGGCCCGCGCAGCGCGTCCACGAGCGGGCGCAGCATCGCGTCGCCCACCAGGGAGATGCTGGAGACCTTCTCCTTCTCCAGTGTGCGGAGGACCTCCTCCGGCACGTACTTGCGGTGCAGGACGACCCGCTGGCCGTAGTCGAAGGCGATGAACGCGGTCAGGGTGGAGGTGCCGTGCATCAGCGGCGGCGCGGGGAAGAACGTGATGCCGGCGCCGCCGGCGGCGACGCGCTCGGCGAGCTCCTCGGGGCGCTTCACCGGCTCGCCCGAGGGGTCGCCGCCGAAGAGGCCCGCGAAGAACAGGTCCTCCTGGCGCCACAGGACGCCCTTGGGCATGCCGGTGGTGCCGCCCGTGTAGATGATGAACAGGTCGTCCGCCGAGCGGGGGCCGAAGCCCCGCTCCGGCGAGCCCGCGGCCTCCGCGTCCTCGTACGCCACGCAGTCGAGCGCGGGTGCGTCCTCGCCCGGGGTCCCCACCCGCACGAGGTGCCGCAGCTTCTCCGTCTGCGGCAGCGCCGCCGCGACCCGCTCGGTGAACTCGGCGTCGAAGACGAGCGCGGTGAGGTCGGCGTCCCGGTAGAGGTAGACGAGTTCCTCCTCCACGTACCGGTAGTTGACGTTGACCGGCACGATCCTGGCCTTGAGGCAGGCGAGCACGGTCTGGAGGTACTCGACGCCGTTGTACAGGTGGAGGCCGAGGTGTTCGCCGGGCCGGACGCCCGCGTCGAGGAGGTGGTGGGCGATCCGGTTGGCGGCCTCGTCGAGTCCGGCGTAGGTGAGCCGGCGCTCCTCACCGGTCCCCGGATGGTCGACGTACACCAGCGCCTCGCGGTCGGGGACCACGTCGACCACCGATTCGAACAGGTCGGCAAGGTTGTACTCCACCGTTCCTCCTGACCCCGGTTCGCGCTCGCTCGCATGGACGTGGCGGTCATTAGAGCGCCGACCGGTCACCGGGGGAAGGGGGTGCGCAGAAGAATCTGACTGAGTGTCAGAAAACTATTGAACTGGACCCCCGGCTCCTGCAACCTGTTCCAGAACTGGAGACGGGAGACCCCCATGGGCGGCACCGAACACCTCAGCGTCCGGCGCGAAGGCGCCACGCTCGTCCTCACCTTGAACCGGCCCGACGCCAAGAACGCCCTCTCACTGCCGATGCTCGTCGGCCTCTACGACGGCTGGCTGGAGGCCGACGCCGACGACACCGTCCGCTCGGTCGTCCTCACCGGCGCCGGCGGCTCCTTCTGCGCCGGCATGGACCTCAAGGCCCTCGCCGGCAAGGGCATGGCGGGCGAGCAGTACCGGGACCGGCTCAAGGCCGACCCCGACCTGCACTGGAAGGCGATGCTGCGCCACCACCGGCCCCGCAAGCCCGTCATCGCGGCCGTCGAGGGGTACTGCGTCGCCGGCGGCACCGAGATCCTCCAGGGCACCGACATCAGGGTCGCCGCCGCCTCCGCCACCTTCGGCCTCTTCGAGGTCCGGCGCGGCCTCTTCCCCATCGGCGGCTCCACCGTCCGCCTGCCCCGCCAGATCCCCCGCACCCACGCCCTCGAAATGCTCCTCACGGGCCGCCCGTACACCGCCGACGAGGCCGCCCGCATCGGACTCGTCGGCCGCGTCGTGCCCGACGGCACCGCCCTCGACACCGCCCTCGACATCGCCGAACGGATCAACGCCTGCGGTCCGCTGGCCGTCGAGGCCGTCAAGGCGTCCGTGTACGAGACGGCCGAGATGACCGAGACCGAGGGCCTCGCCGCCGAACTGAAGCGCGGCTGGCCGATCTTCGACACGGCGGACGCGAAGGAGGGAGCGAAGGCCTTCGCGGAGAAGCGCCCCGCGGTGTACCGCCGGGAGTGACCCGCCCGCGGCCCCGCCGTACGGCCGGGAGCGAGCCGGCTCCGGTCCCGCCGTACGGCCGGGAGCGAGCCGCCGAAGTCCCGCCGCACGGCCGGGAGTCAGCCCGCCGCGACCCCGCCGCACGGCCGGAGTCAGCCCACCGCGGCCCCGCCGTACCGCCGGGAGCGACCCGCTCGCGGCCCCGCCCTCCCCCCACCCCGTCCGCCAGCAAGGAGCCCGCCCATGACCGTCACCCCACCGCCGGACCTCCTCCGCGCCCCTCTCGTCGTCGAGTTCCCCTTCACGCGCTCCCTCGGCCCCGTCCAGTCCGCGTTCCTCACCGGCCTGCGCGAGCGGACCCTCCTGGGTGTCCGGACGGAAAGCGGCCGGATCCTGGTCCCGCCGGTCGAGTACGACCCCGAGACCGCCGCCGAGCTCCGCGAGCTCGTCGAGGTCGGGGCCACCGGCACCGTCACCACCTGGGCCTGGAACCCGGAGCCCCGCGCGGGGCAGCCGCTCACGACCCCCTTCGCCTGGGTCCTGGTCCGCCTCGACGGCGCGGACACCTCCCTGCTCCACGTCCTGGACGCCCCCGGCCCCGAGGCCGTCCGCACCGGGATGCGCGTCCGCGTCCGATGGGCGGAGGAACGCGCCGGCGCGATCACCGACATCGCCTGCTTCGAACCGCACGAGAGCGCCGGAGGGGGCGGGACGCGCTACCACGACGGGGCCTTCGACGACCCCGTCACCGGCATCGTCGCCCCCGCCCGCCTGGACTACACGTACAGCCCGGGCCGCGCCCAGACCCGCTACCTGCACGCGCTCGCCGAGCGCCGCACCGTCGGCGAACGCTGCCCGTCCTGCGCGAAGGTGTACGTGCCGCCCCGCGGCGCCTGCCCCACCTGCGGGGTCGCCACCACCGACCGGGTCGAGGTCGGCCCGCGCGGCACGGTCACCACCTTCTGCATCGTCAACATCAAGGCGAAGAACCTCGACATCGACGTCCCGTACGTCTACGCCCACATCGCCCTCGACGGAGCCGGCCTCGCCCTCCACGGCCGCATCGCCGGCATCCCCTACGACCAGGTCCGGATGGGCCTGCGCGTCGAACCCGTGTGGAGCGACGACGGCCGCTACCCCGACCACTACCGGCCCTGCGGAGAACCCGACGCCGACTACGACACGTACAAGGAGCTGCTGTGACGCCGGACCGAGAGGTGGCGATCGTCGCCTTCGCGCAGAGCGACCACCTGCGCCGCACGGACGACCTCTCCGAGGTCGAGATGGTCATGCCCGTCCTGCACGAGGTGCTCCGGCAGACCGGGCTGAAGACGGCCGACATCGGCTTCACCTGCTCCGGCTCCTCCGACTACCTGGCCGGACGCGCCTTCTCCTTCACGATGGCCCTCGACGGCGTCGGCGCGTGGCCGCCGATCTCCGAGTCCCACGTGGAGACCGACGGCGCCTGGGCGCTGTACGAGGCCTGGGTGAAGCTGCTGACCGGCGAGGCGGACACCGCGCTCGTCTACTCCTACGGCAAGTCCTCGCCCGGGTCCGTCCGCGACGTCCTCACCCGCCAGCTCGACCCGTACTACCTGGCCCCGCTCTGGCCCGACTCCGTCGCCCTCGCCGCCCTCCAGGCGCAGGCGCTCGTCGACGCCGGAGCCACCGACGAAGCCGGTCTCGCGGCCGTCGCCGCCCGCAGCCGCGAGGACGCGCGGACCAACCCGCACGCCCAGCTGCCCGGCGCCCGCCCCCAGGGCGAGTACGTCGTCCGCCCCCTCCGCACCGGCGACTGCCCGCCGATCGGCGACGGCGCCGCCGCCGTGATCCTCGCCGCCGGGAACCGTGCCCGCGAACTCTGCTCCCGCCCCGCCTGGATCCGGGGCATGGACCACCGCATCGAGGCGCACTCCCTCGGCGTGCGCGACCTCACCGACTCGCCCTCCACCCGCCTCGCCGCACAACGCGCCGGAGCGTTCGACCGGCCCGTCGACACCGCCGAACTCCACGCGCCCTTCAGCGCCCAGGAGGTCGTCCTCACCCGGGCGCTCGGCCTCGGCGACGACGTCCGCGTCAACCCCTCCGGCGGAGCGCTCGCCGCCAACCCCGTGATGGCCGCGGGGCTCCTCCGGCTCGGCGAGGCCGCCGCCCGCATCCACCGGGGCGAGTCCGACCGGGCCCTCGCCCACGCCACCTCCGGCCCCTGCCTCCAGCAGAACCTGGTCGCCGTCCTGGAAGGGGACCCCCGTGCCTAAAGAACCCGTCGCCGTCGTCGGCATCGGCCAGACCAAGCACGTCGCCGCCCGCCGCGACGTCTCCCTCGCCGGGCTGGTCCGCGAGGCCGCCGTCCGCGCCCTCGCCGACGCGGAACTCACCTGGGCGGACGTCGACGCCGTCGTCATCGGCAAGGCCCCCGACTTCTTCGAGGGCGTGATGATGCCGGAGCTGTACCTCGCCGACGCGCTCGGCGCGGTCGGCAAACCCATGCTCCGGGTGCACACGGCCGGCTCGGTCGGCGGCTCCACCGCCCTCGTCGCCGCCAACCTGGTCTCCGCGCGCGTCCACCGGACCGTCCTCACCCTCGCGTTCGAGAAGCAGTCCGAGTCCAACGCCATGTGGGGCCTCTCCCTGCCCGTCCCCTTCCAGCAGCCGCTGCTCGCCGGCGCCGGCGGCTTCTTCGCCCCGCACGTCCGGGCCTACATGCGCCGCACCGGCGCCCCCGACACGATCGGCTCCCTCGTCGCGTACAAGGACCGGCGCAACGCCCTCAAGAACCCGTACGCCCACCTCCACGAGCACGACCTGACCCTGGAGCAGGTGCAGGCCTCCCCGATGCTCTGGGACCCCATCCGCTACTCCGAGACCTGCCCGTCCTCCGACGGCGCCTGCGCGATGGTCCTCACCGACCGTACGGGCGCCGCCCGTTCACCGCGCCCGCCCGCCTGGGTGCACGGCGGCGCCATGCGCAGCGAGCCCACCCTCTTCGCCGGCAAGGACTTCGTCTCCCCGAGGGCCGGCCGGGACTGCGCCGCCGACGTGTACCGCCAGGCCGGCGTCACCGATCCCCGGCGCGAGATCGACGCCGTCGAGATGTACGTGCCGTTCTCCTGGTACGAACCGATGTGGCTGGAGAACCTGGGCTTCGCCGCCGAGGGCGAGGGGTGGAAGCTCACCGAGGCCGGCGTCACCGAACTCGGCGGCGACCTCCCCGTGAACCCCTCGGGCGGCGTGCTCTCCACCAACCCCATCGGCGCCTCCGGCATGATCCGCTTCGCCGAGGCCGCCCTCCAGGTGCGCGGCGCGGCGGGCGAGCACCAGGTCGACGGCGCCCGCCGGGCACTCGGCCACGCCTACGGCGGCGGCGCCCAGTTCTTCTCGATGTGGCTCGTCGCGGACACCCCGCCGGCCACCTGAGACCGGCCGCCCGGGGCGCCCACGCCGGCGGGCATGACAGCGGAACGTGATCTGACCCGGCTCCTCGCCGGGATGCGGCCGGACCTCGACCCCGGCCGGTACGTCTTCACCACGGTGGACGGCCCCGCCCCGGCCGGGGTCGCCCCGGTGGTGACCGTCGCCGAGCCCGAGGGCCTCACCCTCGTCGTACGCCAGGAGGAGGCGGACGCCGCCGGCCTCCCGTACGACTACATGGCGGGCCGGATCACCCTGCGGATCCACTCCGCGCTCGACGCCGTCGGACTGACGGCCGCCGTCGCGGGCGCACTCGCCGAGGCGGGCATGAGCTGCAACGTGGTGGCTGGATTCCACCACGACCACCTGTTCGTCGAACGTGCCCGGGCCGAGGAGGCGTTGACCGTTCTGCACCGAATCGCGGAGCGGTCGGGAAGCTTCCCCGATTGACCGTTGCATACCGTGCCAACCGGCGTACGCTGGGGCTTTCGCGGGGCCACCCGCCGGGCGCCGCCCCTCGTGCGCTGGGCGTACGCCCTCGGTGTGGGGGTGGAACGTGGCACGACAGGGCGGCCGACCGGCCCGTCAGGGATTCGGCCTCTTCGAACGCGAGACGGCGCTCGCGGCGGCCGAGGACGCGCTGGACCTCCTCACCGGACTGGCCGACGACCCGCCCTGGCCCGACCCGGTCCCCGTCCCCGCGCCCCGCCGCGCCCGCGGCCCCCACCTCGTCGCCGTCCCCGACACCCCCGCCGCCCACGACGCCGCCGCCCCGGGCGACGGCGGCGCACGGACGGACGCCGGGACACCTCAGGACGCCGGGACATCCCAGCACCCCGGGTCGCCCCGGGGCGACCACCCCGCCCCGGGCGGCAGCGCCCCGGCGGACACCGCACGCCACCCCGCCGACCTGGCACCGGACCGGCCCCGTGCCGCCCGACGCGGCGGCGTCCTCGCCTACGCCGCGCCCGCCGGACTCGGCAAGACCACCCTGCTCGCCGAGATCCGCCGCCGCGCGGCGGCCCGCGGCTGCACCGTCCTCTCCGCACGCGGCGGCGACCAGGAGCAGCGCGTCGCCTTCCACGTCGCCCGGCAGCTCCTCCAGCCCCAGCTCGCCCACGCGAGCGACACCGAACTGCGCGAACGACTCGGCTCCTGGTACGACATCATCGGCCCCGCCCTCGGGCTGCGCGCCGCTGCCGACGGCTCCCCGCCCGACCCGCAGGGCCTGCGGGACGGACTCGACTGGGTCCTGACCCACCTCGCCGTGCGCCGCGCCCCGCTGGTCGTGGTCGTCGACGACGCCCACTGGGCCGACCCCGAGTCCCTCGGCTGGCTCGCCGCCTTCGCGCCGCGCGCCGAAGAGCTCCCCATGCTCCTCGTCGTCGCCTACCGTCCCGACGAACTCCCCGACGAGGGAGCCGAGTTCACCGGACACCGATCAGGCCGGCGGCCCCTGGGCCTGGCCCCGCTCACCTTCGACGCCATCGCAAGCCTGGTCCGCGACCGGGTCGGCGCCCACGCCGACGACGCGTTCTGCCGCGAATGCTGGACGGTCACCTCCGGCAACCCCTTCGAGGCGGTCGAACTCGCCGCCAAGGTCCGCGACCACGGCCTGGAACCCACCGCGGGCGGCGCCCACGCACTCCGCGACCTCGCCGCCGCCCTCAAGGGCAGCGGACTCGTCACCCGCCTCGAACGACTCGGCCCCGCGACCGTCCGCCTCGCCTGGGCCTGCGCCGTCCTCGGCACCGAGATCTCCCCGCAGCTCGCCGGAGCCGTCGCCGGCCTCGGCGGCGAGGCGGTCGCCGACTGCGCCGAGCGGCTGCGCGAGGCCCGCGTCCTCGCCGAGGCCGACGACCCCGACGACCCGCTCGAATTCGTCCACCCCCTCATCGCCACCACCGTCTACCGCTCCATCCCCGCCGCCACCCGCGTCGCCCTGCACGGCCAGGCCGCCTGGTGCGTCGTAGACGCCGGACTCGGCCCCACCGCCGCCGCCCGGCACCTCCTGGAGACCCACCCCGAGGGCGACCCGTGGGTCGTCGGCCGGCTCCGCGCCGCCGCCGGCGAGAACCTCCGCGCCGGCGCGCCCGACGCGGCCCGCCGCTTCCTCGCCCGCGCCCTGCGCGAGCCCCCCGCCCCCGACGACCGGGCCGCGGTCCTCTTCGAACTCGGCTGCTCGTCCCTCCTCACCGAACCCGCCACCACCGTCAACCACCTGCGGGCCGCCTTGGAGGAGCCCGTCTCCGACCCCGCGCTCCGCCACGGCATCGTCTACCGCCTGTCGCAGGTCCTCGCCCACAGCGACCGCCTCGTCGAGGCGTCCGAGCTCCTCGGCCGCGAGGCCCGGCAGACCACCGACGCCCGCAGCAGGCTCCGCATGCAGGCCGAGAAGTTCATGTGGGACGCCTTCCGCGCCGACGAACCCGAGTCACCGGCACGCTCCCGCCGCCTCACAGCCCTCGCCGACCGGCTCACCGGCCGCGACCTCACCGAGCGGTACATCATCGGCCTGCGCGCCTGGGACGCCACCCTGCGCGCCGAACCCTCCGCAGTCGCCGTCGGGCACGCCGAGCGCGCCCTCGAAGGCGGCCTCAGCTGGGCGGACGAGAGCCGCGGTTTCGAGGTCCCGGTCCTCACCGCCCTCGCCTTCCTCTACGCCGACCGCCCCGGCCGCGCCGAGGAGCTCTTCGCCGCCGGCACCGCCGAGTTCGAGCGCCAGGGCTGGCGCGGCGCCCACCTCTCCTTCGCGTACACCCTGCTCGGCTACATCCGCTACCGCCGCGGCCGGCTCGTCGAGGCCGAGGACTTCGTGCGGGCCGGACTGCGCCTGTCCGAACGCGTTGGACCGCGCACCCCCGCCCAGTGGTACGCGGTCGGCGTCATGGTCGAGGTGCTCCTGGCCCGCGGCCGCGTCGACGAGGCCGCCCGCATCGCCGACGCGCACGACTTCGGCGAGCCGTTCCCCGCCGCCGTCACCTTCCCCGACTCCCAGACCGTCCACGCCGAACTGCTGCTCGCCCGCGGTCGCACCGAGGAGGCCGCCGCCGAGCTGGCCGCCGTCGGCCGCCGGCTCGACCCACGCGGCATGCGCAACCCCGCCTGGTGCCCCTGGCAGCTCCACCTGGCCGTCGCCGAGGCCGCCACGACCCCGGTGACCGCCCGCAGGACCGCCGAGGACGCCGTCGCCCGCGCCCGCCAGTACGGTGCGCCCTCCGCGATCGGCTCGGCGCTCCGGGTCACCGCCGAGGTCTCCGAGCCCTCCGCCCGCGTGAAGCTCCTGGAGGAGTCCGTCGACTGGCTCGGCCAGTCGCCCGCCGCGTACGAGCTGGCCCGCTCCCTCGTCGCGCTCGGCGCAGCCCTGCGCCGTACCGAACGCGCCGGTGAGGCCGCCGAGCACCTGTACCGGGGCCTGGAGGCCGCCCAGGACTGCGGCGCCGACGGCCTCGTCGAGGAGGCGCGCGCCGAGCTCGCGGCGGCCGGACTGCGCCCGCGCCCGCTCCACCCCGCCGGCACGGACACGCTCACCGCGCGTGAGCGCGCCGCCGCCGAGCTCACCCTCCGCGACCGGGACGCGTCCGCCGTCCTCGGCGTCGACGCGGCCGCCGTCGGCCGACTGCTCTCGGCCGTCTACCGGAAGCTCGGCACCGACCGCACCGGCCTCGCCCAGGCCCTCCGGAAGACGGACCGGGAGCCCCGGGAGCCCGGCGCGGAGGGCTGACCGCCCCGTGCCGCCCGGCGCGTCGCATCCCGCGCCGGGACACGTACCATGGCCGTATGTCCTTCCTCCGCCGCCGCAGCGCCGCCACACCCGCGGGCCCGGACTTCGATGTCCTGGCCATGGATCCGGGAGACTGGCCCGGCAATCTCG
Organism: Streptomyces sp. NPDC093089; assembly: GCF_044754405.1. Lineage (NCBI taxonomy): Bacteria > Bacillati > Actinomycetota > Actinomycetes > Kitasatosporales > Streptomycetaceae > Streptomyces > Streptomyces sp. NPDC093089. Next base: position 239,564 of record NZ_JBIVPA010000008.1, on the reverse strand, counting down.
GCGCCGGTCTGCTGCCCGCCCCCGACGGCTCCTGTCAGGGCGTGTTCCTCCGGTACGACCTCTTCGGCGGCCGCGGCCCCGCGATGATCATCGGCAACCTGCCCGAGGGCTCGCCGGCGCGCGAGCTCGCCGACGGGCAGATCCCCTTCGAGGTGGCGCAGCTCCTCGCCGCCCTGGAGAACGACGAGCCGGTCGAGGTGCTCGACACCGAGGACGTTCCCGTCATGCAGGGCGACAACCTCCTGATCGTGCGGCGGCTCAAGCTCTCCGAGAGCCGCATCTCCTGCGTCCAGTTCGACCGCAGCGACAACGTCCTCGTGACGATCGCCAGTTGGGACCGGCCGATCACCGACGACCTGTACGCGCTGCTCAAGCCGCTGCCCGCCGAGCTGTTCCAGCAGGGCTGACGGGGAGCGGGGGCCGATGAGCGCGCGCGTCGACAGCTGGATCTGGGCGGTCCGACTCACCAAGACCCGCTCCCAGTCCGCCGCGGCCTGCCGGGCCGGGCACGTGAAGGTCAACGGCGAACGGGCCAAGCCCGCGCAGCCGGTGAAGCCCGGCGACGAGGTCAGGATCTTCCACGGCGGCCGGGAGCGGATCGTCGAGGTCAAGGAGCTCCACACCAAGCGCGTCGGCCCGCCCGTCGCCGCCGAGGCCTTCGTGGACAACAGCCCGCCCCCGCCGCCGCGCGAACACGTCGCCGTCGCGGCCGTCCGCGACCGGGGCGCCGGCCGCCCCACCAAGCGCGACCGCCGCGAGCTCGACGAACTCCGCGGCCGACGCGCCTGAAACGCCGTACCGAAGGCCTCCGGGAACCCTCCCGGAGGCCTTCGGCGTCTCTCAGCGCCGCCCCGTGCCGAGCAGGTCGGAGATCCGCGCCGCCGAGGTGCCGATTCCCGAGGGCCCGCGCCGCAGCAGCGCGCCGCCGCTTCCCGCGCGCACGTCCTCCGCGCCGTAGCGGCGTACCTTCCGGTGCCAGTGGAGGACACCGGCGAGCCAGTCCTCCAGCTCCCGCAGGTACGCCTCGAACGCCGCCCGCCCCGTTGCGTCGAGCCCGAAGTCCTCGTACAGCAAAGGCACTTCACGCTGCTTCAGGTGCTCGTACTGGCGCAGCCTGCCCCGCATCAGGTCCGCGACCATCGCCACCGCCGTCGGATAGTCGCAGTCGAAGAACTTCTGGAGCACCAGCACGCCGTTGTGCACCTCGCCCTCGACCTCGATCTCCTTCTGGTACGAGAAGAGGTCGTTGACCAGGGCGCCGTAGTCCATCACCGCGTTCTCCAGGCTGCGGACCGTGCCCGACCGGAAGACCTCCGGGGGCAGCGTCGCGTCCTGCCGCAGCCGGCACAGCAGCATGGTCAGCTCGGACCCGAAGGTGCTGCGCCGCATCTCGACGTAGTCGACCGGGTCGGGGACCCGGTGCTGCACCACGTTGTGCAGCTCCCACATCCAGCTGTCGAGCATCGCGTCGAGCGCGGCCCGCAGCTGCTCCCGCGCCTCCGGAGGCATCGGGGCGGCGGTCCGCTCCCAGACGTCCGCGAGGGAGCGCTCCAGCGGGTTCGCCGCGCGGGCCGCGCCGGTCGAGGGCTCGTCGAGCGGCATGCACGCCTTGAGCCGGTCGGTCTGCTCCTTCGCGCCGGCCAGGGAGCCCGTGCGTCCGAAGAAGGCCGGGTAGTAGTCGTCGGCGTAGGTGCCCCAGGTGAGCCAGTCGGCGCTGAGCTTCAGCTGCTCGGGGGACGCGTCCGGGTCGAGGCCGGCGGCGCACAGCGCGAGGTCGAAGCCCTCCGCGGCCGGCCGGTCCCACAGGTCGTCGAGGAGCCCCATCCGCTCGGCCCAGTCCACCGTGTGCCGGGCCGCCTCCGGGTGGTGGGGGTTGATCGTGAGGGGGTACGGCAGGTCGAGCTCGGGCAGCAGCGACGGGCCCACGTGCTGGTGCGGCGCGTGGGTGAACGCCCGGTGGCGTGCGGCGGCCGGGCGCCCGAACAGGGTCCGGATGTCGAGCGCGGAGGTGCCGAGGACGCCGTCGAGCCGCGAAGGCCCGGCGACCATGCCCTCGTTCATGTACCGGCTGGAGCGCATGTGCCACTCGTGGCCGCCGGACTGCCAGTCCTGGAGCCCCTTCGCGTACGCCGCCACGGCCGCGCACTCGGCCGGGCTCAGCCCCCGCTCCGCGGCGAGCAGCGGCACCTCGGTCAGCGCGGTGTTCTCGAACTGCTGGACGCGCGAGGTCAGCAGGTCGTTGACCGCGTTCGCGGCCTCCTGCGTCGTGCAGCCGAGGAACCGTTCCAGGACCAGGACGCCGTTGCTGTTCTCGCCCTCCTCCTCCACCTCGCGCTGGTACGAGAAGAGGTCGTTGCGCAGGTGCACGGCGTCCGAGAAGGAGTCCCTGAGCACCCGCAGCGGCCGCGAGTACGCCACCTGGGCGGGGACCTCGGCACCCGCCGCGTACTCGACGAGTCCGGCCGACCAGGGCGCCCCGCCCACCTTGCGGCGCATCTCGATGTATTCGAGCGGGTTGGCGACCCGCCCGTCGTTGATGTTGTCGAGCTCCCAGAGCGACTCGTAGAGCAGGTGCTCCGTCGCCTCCGCGAACCGGACGCGCCACCCCTCGGACATCGACGGGACCGTCCGCCGCCACAGGTCCGCGAGGCCCGCCTCGACGGGGTTGGTCGGCTCGGGCATGCCGTTCGCCGGGTCCGCCGGCATGAACATCGGCAGCCGGTCCAGGTAGGCCTTGCTGCCCGCCCGGTCCTGGGTGCGCTTGAAGACCTCCAGGAAGTGGTCGTCGAAGAAGAAGACCCAGGTGTACCAGTCGGTGACGAGGTCGAGGGCCCCACTGTCGCAGTCGGGGTGGGTGTACGAGCAGAGCAGCGCGTAGTCGTGCGCTTCGAGGTCGTGCTCCTCCCAGACGCCCGAGCCCTCCAGCATCCCCATCGCGCGCGCCCAGTCACGCGTGTGCGTGCGGGCGGTCTCCACGTGGGGATTGAGCCGCGCCGGATACGGAACATAGAAATCCGGCATAACGAAGGGCTGAGGCATGTGTGGAGGGGCCTTCCGGTGAGCGGGGTCACTGTGCGGGCCCAGCCTTACCCGTCGCCCGGACGGCGCACGCGATCTCCCGAATAGTCGTATGAACGCCGAAGGGGTGGTGCCGGACCACCCGCCCGGCGCCACCCCCCCACCTTTCGGCCAGGCCCCCGTCAGCCTTGGGAAACCCGCACGTCAGCGGCCTTCACAAAGGCGACCCGATGGCCGAACTGGATCTCGTAGTACTCCTCCTGCCCCCGGACCACCCGGTGGTCCGTCGGGTCGAACACCGGCGCGAAGTAGTACTCGCCCGGCGTGCGTCCCCCCACCACGTACCGCTGCCCGGCGAGCAGCTTGTACGGCAGCGGCGACACCGACTGCACCGGCACGCCCGCCGGGTACGCCGACGCCTCCGGATACGCCCGCCCGTACACCGGCACCTCGGCGAGGCCCTCCCGAGGGGTCAGGACCTTCCCCCGCGCGTTCACCGCCGTCGGCTCCTGCCGCGGATTGTGGAACCAGGCCTTCTGCCCGAGGTACCAGACCGCCGTCCAGTCCCCCTGGCGCTCCGCCACCGCGAAGCTCTGCCCCGTGGACGCGCGCGCCCCGGTGTCGTTGACCCCGGTGGTCGAGTCCTGCCCGCCCGGCCGCAGGCCGACGTCCTTCACGAGCGGGGCGTCGGCGCTCGGCGCGGTGTGCAGGCGCACCGCCCCGCTGCCGTGCGGCGCGCACGCCTCGCCCGCCGTCACGCAGCCCGTGTAGACGGGCCGGTGGGCGCCGTAGTCCGGCCGGATCGTGACGACGCCCGCGTGCGGACCGGCGCTCGGCGTGATCGGACGGCCGAGCAGCTTGAAGTAGTGTGCCCAGTCCCAGTACGGCCCCGGGTCCGTGTGCATGCCCCGGATCGTGGACGTCACGGTGCCGGGCACGTTGTCGTGCCCCAGGACGTGCTGCCGGTCGAGCGGGATGTCGTACCGGTCGGCGAGGTACCGCACCAGGCGCGCCGACGTCCGGTACATCGCCTCCGTGTACCAGGAGTCGGGCGAGGTCAGGAAGCCCTCGTGCTCCAACCCCACCGACTTGGCGTTCACGAACCAGTTGCCCGCGTGCCAGCCGACGTCCTTCAGCGGGAGGTGCTGCGCGATGTGCCCGTCGGAGGACCGCAGCGAGTACTGCCACGACACGTACGTCGGGTCCTGCACCAGCTTCAGGGTGACGTCCCAGGTGGCCTCGGTGTCGTGGATCACGATGTAGTCGATCGACTGGGACGCCGGCCGGTTCGCCTTGTCGTGGTTCCCGTAGTCCCCGTCCCCGAACTCCTCGTACGGCGCCGGGATCCACTCGCAGGCCACCGAACGCGGGCACTCCACGGGACCGCCGGCCGGCCGCCGCAGCCCCAGGCGGTCCACCTGCTCCGTGGCGGGCGCGACCCCGGGGGCGGCGGCGAGCGTCACGACCTGGCCGCTGTCCGTCGTCCGTGACTCCCCGGTCCGGATCACGTCGAACACGTCGTTCGCGTACGTGGTGGCCGTCGCCGAGTCGTCGGCACCGGAGTACGCCGCCACCGCCCCGTACCAGTCCGCCGGATCCGTACCGGCCGACAGGCCCGACTCCCGCTGGGCGGCCGCGAGGAGCGCCGCCCCGCCCTCGATGTTCGCGGCCGTACTGGTCCGCAGCTCCTCCGCCGGGATCCCGGACAGCGCGGACGCCCGCTCCAGGGTCCGCAGCCGGGCCGGCAGCCGCTCCGGGGACGGAACCTCCGCCACCGCGCCCGAACGCACCGCCCGCGAGGCGTCCCCGCGCGCGTCCTCCTCCGCACCGGAGTGGTGCGGGGCGGCCTCCGCCAGCGCCGTCACGGCGTCCGTCAGGTGCATCGGCCCGTAACCGCCGGTCACGCTGGGCGCGCCACCGTGCGCGTCCCACCGCGACTGCAGGTACGAGACGGCGAGCAGCACGCTCTCCGGCACCCCGTGGCGCGCGGCCGCCCGCGCGAACTGCCCCTGGAGGGACCCCGGCTCGGGGGCGTCGGCACCCGCCTGCGGCGCGGCGGACAGCAGGGGCAGCAGCAGGGCGGCGGACGCCACGGCGCCCACCGCCCGGCGCGGCGGCGTACGTCTGCGGGACACGGAACGGAGCAAGGCAGCCTCCAGGGGCGTGGGGTGACACGGGGGCGTGCGGGACCGAACCCGTACAGGGGTATCCGGTCCCGGACGATCCGTCAATCACGCCTGCGCGCAAGGAAGTTCCCACGTCAGAGCGGGAACGGAGGCCAGGTGGCGGAGTTTCGCGGAGACGGGTCCCGGGCCTGGGACGCGTCAGTGGAGTGGACCAATGACCGAAGGCGCGGCCCGCTGGTGACTCCGGACGAGCAGGTGCGCCGCGTCCCGGTGTGTCGGCACCGGGCGCACGGCGCACCCCCCGTTTCGTCGGTCGGGCCCCTTCAGCGCGTCCCGACCGCCGCGCGCACGGCCCGCCGTGCCATGGCGCAGTCGTCGTGCAGCCGCCTCAGGAGCAGCCGCTGTTCCTCACCGGGGGCGAGCGCCCCCGAGGGCACCGGTACGGAACCGGCCGGCGGGGCCTCCTTCATGGTCCGCTGCACCGCCGTCTCGTAGGTCCGGATCTCCCGCGTCAGCACGATCATCAGGTTCACCAGGAAGGCGTCCCGGGACGCCGGTCCCGCCTGCTGGGCGAGCTGACTGATCTGGCGCCGGGCCAGCGGCGCGTCACCGAGCACCGACCACAGCGTCGCCAGGTCGTAGCCGGGCAGGTACCAGCCCGCGTGCTCCCAGTCGACGAGGACCGGACCGGCCGGGGAGAGCAGGATGTTGGAGAGCAGGGCGTCACCGTGGCAGAACTGCCCCATGCCCTGCCGACCGCCCGCGTGCGCCAGACCGTGCAGCAGCTTCTGCAGGTCGTCCCGGTCCCGGTCGGTGAAGAGACCGAGCTCGTGGTAGCGCGCGATCCGGGCGCCGTAGTCCAGCGGGGCGTCGAACGTCCCGGCCGGCGGACGCCAGGCGTTGAGCCGGGCGACCGCGCCGAGCGCGGCCCGCACGTCGGCCCGCGGCGGCGCCTCCACGGGGTGGCGCGACAGCGCCGCCGCCCGTCCGGGCATCCGCTCGATCACCAGCGTGCAGTTCTCCGGGTCCGCCGCGATCAGCCGCGGCGCCCGCACCGGCGGACGGTGGCGGACGAAGGAGCGGTAGGAAGCTATCTCGTGCTGGAACCGCTCGACCCACGCGGGGGAGTGGTCCAGTAAACACTTCGCGACCGCCGTGGTCCGCCCGGTCGTCCCGACGATGAGTACGGAACGTCCGCTGCGCCGCAGCACCTGCACCGGGTTGAACTCCGGGCAGATCCGGTGGACCGAGGCGATCGCCATCTTCAGCTGCGCCCCCTGGGGGCCTGACAGATCGATTCTTCCGCTGACCGGCTGCGTACCGGTGCCGCCCGCCCAGCGCCTGGGCCGGACGGCCTGGGTCACGGGGGCGAGGTACGGACCGGCGCCGGCGGGGACGATGCGGTGCTGCGGCCGGGGCGGGGCGGACACGGAGGACGATGCTGTGTACATGGGTGACAGATCCCTTCGTGGCCGACGAGTTGCGTGCGTCGCCCCGCCCGCTCCCCGGTCCGCACCCTGGGGAATGAGGGCCGGTCGGCGGTGCGGGGTGGCGCGCTTCATACCTGACACCCGGGCGCGGGTGGCGGAACATCGGGCGCACCCTGGCGAACCCTGGCGAATAGTCGCCAGCCCTATGACAGGGGGCTACTGTCAACTCAGCCGAGAACCTGGGGGCTTAGACGTGACCGGACAAACCAACACCCGCCTGGCGGACCTCTTCGGCCTGGCCGGCTGGTCCAAGGGTGAACTCGCGAGACTCGTCAACCGGCAGGCGGCGGCCATGGGCCACCCCCAGCTGGCGACCGACACCTCGCGGGTGCGGCGCTGGATCGACCGGGGCGAGACGCCCCGCGATCCCGTCCCCCGGGTGCTGGCAGCACTGTTCACCGAGCGACTCGGCCGTGTCGTGACCATCGAGGACCTCGGGTTCGTACGACACGGGCGCGCCGGGAAGCGGCAGGACGTCAGGAAGACGGAGAACCCTGACGGGCTGCCCTGGGCACCCGATCGTACGGCGGCGGTCCTCACCGAATTCACGGGAATGGACCTCATGCTCAACCGACGCGGCCTGGTGGGCGCGGGTGCCGCGCTCGCCGCCGGTTCCGTACTTACCAACGCCATGCACGACTGGCTGCAGACCGACCCCTCCCGCAAGGGCGAGGCTCCGCGGGCCACCGATCCCCTCCACGCCGACCCCGCTGGGTTCGACCGCTACGAGGCCGCCCCCATCGGGTCGGAGGAGATCGAGGCCCTGGAGCACTCGGTGGAGGTGTTCCGCGCCTGGGACGCCTCCCGGGGCGGCGGTCTCCAGCGCAAGGCCGTGGTGGGCCAGCTCAACGAGGTGGGCGGCATGCTCGCCTACCGCCACGCCGAGCACCTCCAGCGGCGCCTGTGGGGCGTCGCCGCCAACCTCGCCGTCCTCGCGGGCTGGATGTCGCACGACGTGGGCCTCGAACCCACGGCGCAGAAGTACTTCGTCATCGCCGCCCACGCGGCCCGCGAGGGCGGCGACCGTCCCCGGGCCGGCGAGGCGCTCTCCCGGGCCGCCCGCCAGATGGTGCACCTGGGCCGGCCCGACGACGCCCTCGACCTCATGAAGCTGGCCAAGGCCGGCGCGGGGGAGCGGCTGCTGCCCAGGACCCAGGCCATGTTCCACACGATCGAGGCCTGGGCGCAGGCGTCGATGGGCCGGGGCCAGGCCATGCGCCGCACCCTCGGCGAGGCGGAGGACCTGTTCGTGTCCGACCGGCTCGACGAGAAGCCCAGCTGGATGCAGAACTTCGACGAGGCCGACATGCACGGCATGCAGGCCCTCGCCTACCGCACCCTCGCCGAGCACGACCCGGCCGCCGCCGTCCCGGCGCAGCGCCACGCCAAGCTGGCCATCGAGCTCCGGCACGGCGGGCACGAGCGGTCGAAGCTCTTCGACCACATCTCCCTCGCCTCGGCCTGCTTCATCGCCGACGACCCGGAGCAGGCCGATCGCTACGCCCGGCTCGCCCTCATGTCCATGGGCGACACCTCGTCCCACCGGACCTGGGACCGGCTGCGCGAGATGTACCGGCTCACCGGCCAGTACGCCGGCTACTCGCGGATCGAGAACCTGCGCGAGGAGATCGAACTGGCCCTGCCCAGGTCGCCGGTCAACCGGCCGCGGACCGGCCAGGCCTGAGAGCCCGCACCGCACCGCGCTACGCGGGCCTGGGACAACGAAGGACCCCGAGACGACGCAGGGTCCTGGAGGCAACGAAGGGCCGGGCCGAGGGATGATCGGCAGCCAGGGCCGGACGACTCGGTCACCGACCGGACTCGGTAGGTGGGGCCGGCACGGCCCAGCGATCGACCGGACTCGGCGGGCAGAGCCCGGACGGCTCAGTGGCCGACCCGGACCACCATCACGCAGGCGTCGTCCTCGCGCTGCTCCTCGCCGAACTCCTCGACCACCGCGCGCACCCCGTCCTGGGCGTCCCGTGCCTTGGCGAGCCGCGGACCGAGGGCGAGGAGGCGCCGTGCGCCGGTGTCGTCTCCGAGGCCGCCGCCCGCACCGCTGCCGCGGGTCAGTCCGTCGGTGTGCAGGACGAGCACGTCGCCGGGGAGCAGCCGGGTCCGTCCCTCGCCGTACGCGGCTCCGGTCGTCGCCCCGAGCAGCACGCCCTCGGGCCGGCGCAGGGCCTGCCCCGTCCCGTCGCGGAACAGCAGCGGGGCAGGGTGTCCGGCCTGCGCCCAGGTCACGGTCTGGGCGACGGGGTCGTACCGGCAGCACATGGCGCTGCCGAGCGCGGGCTGTACGGAGGTCTCCAGGAGCTGGTTGAGGTGGCCCATCAGGGCGGCGGGCCGGATCCCGGCGACGGCCATCCCGCGCAGCGCGCCGAGGAGCATGGCCATGGAGGAGGTCGCGGCGACCCCGTGGCCCGTCAGGTCGCCGACGGTGAGCAGCGCGTCCCCGTCCGGGAGCGCGAGCGCGTCGTACCAGTCGCCGCCGATCAGTCCCGGGGTGGCGGCCGGCAGGTAGTGGGCGGCCACGTCCAGCGGGGCGGGGCCGTCGTGCGCGAAGCGGAGCGAGCCCCGCCACGGCGGGAGCACCGCCTCCTGGAGCTCGACGGCGACCCTCCGCTCGGTCTGCTCGATCTGGCGGCTGCGCTCCAGGCTGTCCCGGCTCTCGCGGACCGCCCGCTGGCTGCGTCGCAGTTCGCTGACGTCACGTAACACGGCCCACATGGAGGCCGTGCAGCCGTCGGAGTCGAGCACCGGCTCGCCGGTCATGTGCACCGTGCGCACCCGGCCGTCCGTCCGCACGATGCGGAACTCGCCGTCGATCGGCTTCCCGTCGATCAGGCAGTCGGTGACCATGGCCTGCAGGACGGACTGGTCCTCGGCGAAGACCATCGAGGGCATCTCGTCCAGCGACATCGGACCGCTCTCGTGGTCGCGTCCGAAGATCTGGTACAGCTCCTCCGACCAACTGACCTCGTCCGTCAGCAGGTTCCACTCCGCGCTGCCCACCCGCGAGAGGAGCGAGCCGGTGCGCGGCGGCGCGGCCTGCCCGTACGCGGCGCCGGGGTCCGACACGAGCGTCGCGTCGAGCACGCCGTCGTATCCCCCGTCGAAGCCGTCCTCTCGTCCGCCGTCGCATCCGGCCTCGGCACCGGGACCGGTCTCGGGTACGAGCTCCGCCGGGACGCCGGCCCGCAACTGGCCCAAGTGGGCTCCGAGGTCGTCCAGTTGGTGCACCGCGAGGTCGCACAGGGCCCGCTGCCACCGCTGCTGCGGATCGTCGTCGTTCGCCACGGCGTCCCTGCGCACGGCATCGACCTCGCCGCGCAGGCGGCGGGTCTGCGAGATCAGCGCGTCCACCGCACCCGGCTCCGGCGGTTGAGCGGGGCGGTCCGCGAACAGAGGGGACGGCATGACGAACTCCGATACAGGCGGGGCGCGGCCACGTGTGAAGGGGAGGCCCGCATACGACTGTTGCACAGCACGGGACGGCACGTAAGGGATTTGGCAACACTCGATCCGGTGGTGCTTCCGGCATATGTCAAAGGCCCGGCGATTATCGGCCAGGGCTCGACGCGTTACGGTGCTGGGGTGGTGAACGACGACGGGAACGGCACGGTGGGCACGTACACGGCGGTCACGAACGGGCCTGGTACGCGCGCGGCAACGAGACCGGCGAACAGGGGAACGGGCGCTCGCGCCACGGAAACACGTACGACGACGAACAGGCCCGGTGACGCGTCCGGCACGGGTGTGGCACGGGACGACGGTGCCACCGCCGTGGGTGCGGCACGGGACGGCGGCAACACCGTGACGGGCGTGGGTGCGGCGCGGAACGGTGGCAACAGCGCGACGGGTGCGATGCGGGGTGGCGGCGGCGTCGCCAGGGGATCGGCACCGGACGGAGGCACCGCCGCCACGGGCGCGATGCGGGACGACCCCGCCGCGGCGATCGGCACCGCGCTGCTGCTCGCGGCCGCGCCCGCCGGGCGGGGCCGGGCCATGGACGCCGCGTCGGTGCTGCCGGCGCTGGCCGCCGTACCGCCCGGGGTGCTCACCGGCACGACCACCGCGACGGTCGTCGAACTCGCGGACCCGCTCGACCCGCAGACCGTCCTGACCCGCCTGCGCGCGGCGGCGGCGAGCCCCGGCCCGCTGGTCGTCTGCCTCGCCGGCCAGCTCCACCTCGACCGCCGGCAGGAACTGCCGCACCTCGCACTCGCCCGCACCACGCCGGCCACCCTCCGCTACACGGCGCTGCCCTGGCACTGGCTCGCCGGCGAACTCGGCGTGCGACGGCCCGGCACCACGACCGTCGTCGCCGACCTCGCCGCCGACCCCGACGTGTGGCAGCGCCTCACGGCCCTACCCGAACTGCTGCACCTCGGACCGGGCACCCTCCTCTACGGGCGGGTGATCCCCGCCCCGCGCCGGGGCGAGCCCGCGACCCCCGACTACCTCCGCGCCTGGGCGGAACTCTGGCGCTCCGGCGCCCGGCTCCCGCACCCCACCCTCCACGCGGAGGCCGCCGCCGGCACCGCCCCGGCCACCGCGGAGTCCCGCTTCCTCGCCCCCGCGTCCCCGCCCGCCGCCGTCGTGCCCGAGGACCCGCACCCCGCCATCCTCGCCGCCGCCATGGCCGGGCGGCACGGAGAGGCCGCGGCCGTGGCGGCGGCCTGGGAACACGAGACCCTGCGCCGCCACGGACCCCACTCGCCCGAGGCCGTGCACTGGACCGAGGTGCGCGCCGACCTCGCCCGGCTCGCCGGCGAACCCGCCCGCAGCTGCGAACTGTGGCTGGCCGTCGCCGAGGCCCGCCTCGCCCTCCGCCAGCGCCCCGACGACCCGGACGTCGAAGGCGCCGTCGACCGCGCTCACCACCAGTGGCAACAGATCACCGACCCCACCCGCGCCCGCGCCCTCGGCCCCGCCCTCGTCGCCCTGCGCCACCGGGTCCCCGGCCGCCAGCCCGGAGCCCTCGCCGCCCTGACCCGCCGGATGGGCTGACCGGGCGTACGGGCGAGTCGCCGTGCTCGCCGGGTGGGCCGGCCGTGACACTGACAGCGGCCGGCCGTCCCCCCGGCCCCGGCTCCGTCCATGCTTCCGTCCTCGCCCTCGCCCTGGCCCTCGCCCCGAAAGGTCCCAGCCCACGTGACCTCGCTCGCCACCGCCCAGCGTTCGCTCGCCGATCCGTCCGTACGCCATCCGCTGTGGCCGCCGCTGACCCGTGGCTGTCCCGTCACGTCCACCGACGAGGTCGCGTACCCGCTCGACATCGACTACGCGTACGACGAGGTGCCGGCGGATCTGTTCGGCCGCCCGGCCGCCCACGGCCTGGAGCGGTGGGCGCCGCTGCTGCCGCCGCTCGCGGCGCCCGGGCTCGGGGAGGGGAACACCCCGCTGATCGAACTCGGCGACGGGGTGTGGATCAAGGACGAGTCCCGCAATCCCACGTGGAGCCACAAGGACCGCCTGAACCGTGTCGCCGTCAGTGCCGCCGTCGCCTCGGGCGCGCGCGGGATCGTGGTGTCCTCCTCCGGCAACCACGGCGCGGCGGCCGCCGCCTACGCGGCCCGCGCCGGACTGCCCTGTGCCGTGTTCACCTCCCCGGACGCCCCGCCCGCCGTCGCCTCCCACCTCCGGGCGTACGGGGCGACCGTGCTGACCGCGCCCGTCGAGGCCGTGCGTCCGCTGATGCGCCGGATCGTCGACGAACTCGGCTTCCAGAGCGTCAGCAGCGTCACGGACGGCGCGCACACCGGGCACCCCTTCGGGCCCGAGGGCTACAAGACCCTCGCCTACGAGATCGCACTGGACCTGGGGCGGGCCCCGGTGGCGGTCCATCTCCCCACGGGCTACGGCGAGTTGCTCTTCGGTGTGGCCAAGGGGTTCCAGGAACTCCTCCGGCTCGGCGTCACCGACTCCGTCCCCCGCGTGTACGCGACCGAGCCCGCCGCGGCCGGCGCCCTCACCGAGGCCGTGCGCACCGGCCGTCCCGTCGCCCGGGTTCCCGTCGGACCCACCACCGCCTACGCGATCGACTGCGAGATCAACAGCTACCGGGGCGTCCTCGCCGTCCGCGCGTCCGGCGGCGCCGCCCGTACGGTGTCGGACAAGCAAATGGCTTCTGCGCGAGCCGAGTTGGCCTCCCAGGGCATCTGGTGCGAGACGTCCGCCGCCGCCGGCCTCGCCGGTCTCCGCGCGCACGGGCCCCGCGAGACCGACGGCCCCGTCGTCTGCGTCGCCACCTCCAGCGGCTACAAGGACGTCGACACCGCACGGCGCACGTACGCGCCGACGTCCCCGGACTGGACCTCCGTCAAGGCCGCGCTGACCGACAGCGACTCCGGTGTCGGTACTGGTATCGACACGAAACAGCACGGCAGTTGAGGGAGGACGCGGGACGGGAGCGCGTGACGGGCGAAGCGGGTGCGGGCGCCGGTGACGGCGTCCGGGAGTGGGACGCGCGGCTGGGCTGGGCGTTCGGGCTGATCGCCGCCGACGCGGAGGAGCGGGCCGAGGCGCTGGTCCGGCACGCAGAGGCGCATACGTGCGCGTCGCCCGCGCCGTCGGGGGCGACGACCTGCGCGCGAGGCTGACGACCGCCGCCGGCTCCGGCGAGCCGTGGGCCCGGCGGCACGCGGGGTACGTCCTGTGGCTCCTCGACCGCCCCGACGCGCCCGACACGGTCCACGTCTGGCAGACCTGGCTCGCCTCGGACGCCGGAGGGTGAGACCGTCGGCTGCCAAGTGCCGTCCAGTCCCGTCCCATCCGATCCGCCAACGCTTCGTCCAACGCTTCGTCGCAGGGGAGTGCACCGATGAACACGCAGCAGCAGCAGCAGCCGTCCGTCCGCCTGGGGGCCCTCGTGCCGTTGACGAGGCCCGGCTGGGTGGAGGCGGGCCGGCATCTGCTCGCCGGGCTCGAACTGGGTGTGCGCGACGTCAATGACGCGGGAGGGGTCGGCGGCGTGCCGGTGGAGCTGGTGGTCCGGGACACCGCGGCCGATCCGGAGCGGGCGGCGGCGGCCGTGGACGAACTCGCGGGACTGGGGGTGGCGGCGGTGGCGGGCGAGTACCACAGCGTCGTCGCGCGCGCCGCCGCCGCCCGGGCGGATGCCCTCGGTGTGCCGTTCCTCTGCTCCTCCGCGGTGCTGGACGCGCTCACCGAGGAGTCGACGGAGTGGGTCGCGCGCCTGGCGCCGGCGCAGTCCCACGGCTGGAGCGCGTACGCGGACTTCCTGATCGGCGAGGGCCGGGGCAGGATCGCCGTGGCGACCCAGCCCAGCGTCTACTGGGCGTCGGGGACCCGCATCCTGCGCGACCACCTCACCGCCCACGGGGGCTCGGTCGTCGAGCTCGACGCGAACGCGCTCACCCCGGAGGCCCTGTGCGACGCGGTCGCCGACCACGGTGCGACGGCGTTGCTCCTGCTCGTCGGCCATCCGGAGCCGGCGGTGCCGATCGTCAGGGCCGTCCGTGGCGACCGCCGACTCGCGGACGTCCTGATCGGCGCTCCCGCGGGGCAGCCGGAGTTCGCCGGATGGACCGCGGCGCTGGGCGAGGACGGTGCCGGGATCCCGTTCCTCAGCTACCTGCCCGAACGCCTGGGACCGCTCGGCGAACGCGTCGGCAAGGAGCTCCGCGAGCGGCTGGGCGAGGCGCCGTCCTTCGTCGCCTTCGAAGGGTGGGACACCGTCACCGTCCTTGCCGAGGCGCTCCGTTCGACCGGCGGCGCGGACCGGGCGAACGTCGCCGCGGACCGGGCGGGTGTCGCCGCGGCGTGGCCGCACGTCGCGGTCGAGGGCACCCGCGGCCCGATCCGCTTCTCCCGCGCGCCGGGCATCGGCGTGTGGCAATGGGTCTGGCCGCCGGTCCGGATCGTCGACCGCGACCCGGCGGACCCCGGCCGGCTCCGGATCCGCCACGGCGGCTGACCGAGGCGGGGCGTCCGGACAGGGCGGAATACGCCGACCTACAGGCGAGTTGACCTTCACATGACTCAAGGTCCCGCACCCCGTGTTCTGTCCGACGACGCCCTGTCCGAGCTGCTGAGCACCCAGCAGTTCGGCACGCTCGCCACCAACAAGCGCAGCGGCCACCCGCATCTGACCACCATGCTCTACAGCTGGGACGCCGACGAACGCGTCATCCGGTTCTCCACCACCGCCGACCGCGTGAAGGTCAAGCAGCTCCGGCGCGACCCGCGGGCCGCGCTGCACGTCCCGGGCGGCGACGTGTGGTCGTTCGCCGTGGCCGAGGGCGAGGCCGAGGTCTCCGACGTGACGACCACCCCGGGCGACTCGACCGGCCGCGAACTGCTCGCGATGATTCCGGAGGCGGCGAAGCCGGAGGACGAGGACGCGTTCCTGGAGCAGTTGGTCGCCGAGCGCCGCGTGGTCATCCGGTTGAAGGTGACCCGCCTGTACGGGACGGCACTCGACGTCGACATCTGAGACGGTCCGAGACCGGCGGACACCTCCGAGCCCGACGGACACCTCCGGGGCCGCGGGCGCGGGGTGGGCGGTGGGCCGAGCTTGACCTTGACACGGTGACAAGGTCTTCACTGCTCGCCGAGGAGGTGGTCTCGGTGACGGTCACGGGACAGGCGCAGGACGCGGGGCAGGTTCAGGACGAGGGACAGGCTCAGCGCACGGGGCAGGTGCAGGAAACGGATGTGGCGGGTGCGCTCAAAGGGCTCGGGGACGGTTCCTCGTCGGTGCGGCTGCGGGCCGCGCTGGCGGTGGGCACGGCGCCCGACCCGCGCTTCGTCGGCAAGCTCGTCGAGCGGTGCGCTGTCGAGCCGGAGTTCTTCGTCCGCGACATGCTGACCTGGGCGCTCACACGCCATCCGGTGTCGCTGACGCTCCCCGAGATGCTCCGCGAGGTCCGCTCGGAGTCGGCGCAGGCACGGAGCCAGGCGCTGCACACGCTGTCCAAGATCGGGGACGGGAGCGCCTGGCCGGCGATCACCGGGACGCTGCTGAGCGATGCCGACGACGACGTGGCGCGCAGTGCCTGGCGGGCCGCGGTGGTGCTCGTACCGGACGGCGAGGAGTCCGCCCTGGCGGCGGTACTGGCGACGCAGCTCGGGCGCGGCGGGCGGGAGACCCAACTGAGTCTCGGCCGGGCGCTGGTCGAGCTGGGCGAGGCGATCGTGCCGGCGCTCCGCGCCGCGGCGTCGGACCCCGACCCGGACGTGCGCGCGCACGCGCTCGCCACCGATCGGCTGCTCCGCGACCCGGACACCGGATTCGGATACGCGATCGAAGAGGCGAAGCGTGTCGTCGCTCTCGGGGGCGCCGGCCAGGAGGGACCATGAGGCGTGCTGATCGGTGAAGTGGCGCGACGGTCCGGGGTCAGCTCCCGCATGCTGCGGCACTACGAGTCCCTCGGCCTGGTGCGGCCCTCCGGTCGTACGGGCTCCGGCTACCGGGAGTACTCCGGGGACGACATCCGGCGGATCTTCCACATCGAGAGCCTGCGGTCCCTGGGTCTCTCGCTGCGCGAGATCGGGCGCGCGCTCGACGATCCGGCGTTCACGCCGGCCGAGCTCGTCGGCGACCTCGTCCTCCGGACACGGGAACGCATCGCCGCCGAGACCGAACTGCTCACCCGGCTGCGCCGGATCGACGCGGCGGACCCCGCCGGCTGGGAGGACGTCCTCCAGGTCGTCGCGCTGCTCCACGCCCTGGGCTCGCCGAACGCCGACGCCCGCCAGCGCGCGGCCCTCGCCTCCGCCGACGACGTGCCGCTGCCGGTGGAGGCGCTCGTCGAGGCGGTCCTGACCGAGACGGACACGAACGTCGCCGGAGCGCTCCGGTGGGCGCTGGCCCGGTCGGACGACGGAGGCCCCGCACTGCTCGCGCGGGGCCTCGACTCACCGGTGGCCGCGGTGCGGGAGCGGGCCGTCCGCTCCCTCGCCGAGCTGTCCGGCGACGAGGCCGCCGCGGCGCTGCGCGAAGCCCTCGCTCACGCCGACCGGGTGGTCCGCGGCCACGCGGCCCTCGCGCTCGGCGCGCGCGGGGAGGCCGACGCGGTCCCGACCCTCATCGACATGATCGTCGCGGGACGGAACGACACCGACGCGGCCGACGCCCTCAGCGTCCTCGCCGCCGACCCCGCGACGGAGGACCGGATCGCGACCGACCTCGTCGACCGCCTCGCCCGCGACACCACCGCGGCCCCCGCCCGCGGACGCCTCACCCAGGCGCTCGCGGCCGTGCCGGGGACCAAGGCGACCCGGGCGCTCACGACCCTGTCCCACGACGAGGACCGCGCCGTCGCCGTCACCGCGACCTACCTGCTGGGGCTGCGCGACGCGCCGTGACGTTCCGGAACTCGCGCCGACGACCCCGGACTCGTACCGACCCCGGACTCGTACCGACCCCGGAACTCGTACCGACCGACGGCCACGTTCCCGTCCCGACCGCGTGACACGTGTTCGGTCGACGGTCGCAGGGCCCGTCGCGACAGCGGATATGGCTGGTACCGGCGGCCCTGTCGTCGCTAGCCTCAGCGGCTGTGAATCAGAGGCAGCAGAAGAAGCTTTCCCACCGCCTTTTCGAGGCGATCCTGTCAGGCGACGCCGACGACGCGAAGACCCTGCTGCGCCGGGGGGCGAGTCCGGAGAGGAGGAGCGCCGACGGCACCACGCCTCTCTATCTGGCCGCGGTGCAGGGCGAGGCCGAAGTGGCCCGCTTGCTCATGGAAGCCGGGGCGTCCCCCGACACGGAGAGCCGTGGCCCCGGCTCGGAGGGCACACCGCTGTGCGCGGCCGCCTGCTGGGGGCACGGCGCGACCGTCCGGGAACTGTTGGCGCACGGCGCCGATCCCAACCTCCGTGAAGACGGAGGCACGGGCTGGTCGCCGCTGGACTGGGCGGACAACGGCCCCCACCCCGAGACCGCCGGGATCCTCAGGGCGGCCGGAGCGCACCCGACGACGGAAGCCCGGCCGGTTCCGTAGGCGGCGGGTTCCGCAGGCGGCGGGATGGACAGGCGCTGGGACGGAGAGGGCCGGGGCGGGGAGGTGTCGGGACGGTCCCGCGTCGGCAGGGGCGCTGGGTGGCCACCTGAGCGCCGGCCCCGAGGAGCCCGTTCCCGACCGTTCCGACCGTTCCCGACCGTTCCCGACGTCCTCGGCCCTTTCCCCACCTGACTCCTTCCGACCGAAAGGATCACCCGTGTACGGCGAGCCCATCGGAGCGGGCGTGGTAGGCGGCGGAGGCGCGGAACGCCGCTGACCGCCACCGGCTCCGCACCGCATCACATCGCACCGCAGCCACCTGAGATGATCCGAGGCGTGACCGCCGTTCCGCATCCCGCACCGCAGCCGCTCGTCACCGAGCGGCTGGTGCTGCGCCCTGTCCGGAGCGGTGACGTGCCGGCCGTGACGCGGCTGTGGACCGATCCCGAGGTGCGGCGTCACCTCGGAGGTCCCGTCATCGAGTCCGTCGTCCGGATCCGTCAGCGTCGGATCGTCGGCGCGGCCGGATTCCACGCGGTGGTCCGGGCCGAGGACGGGGTGCTGCTCGGGCTCGTCACGGTGGAGGACGGCGGGCGGCGCGGCGAGACGGAGGTCTCGTACCAGTTCCTGCCCGAGCACTGGGGGCGGGGTTACGCGCGCGAGGCGGTCGGCGCGGCGGTGGCGCGGGCCCTGGAGACCGCCCCGAGCGTCGTCGCGGTCACCCAGGAGGCGAACCTCAGGTCCCGCCGGCTCCTGGAGGCCGTGGGCCTGGAGCACGTCGAGTCGTTCGTGGAGTGGGACGCCCACCAGGTCCTCTACCGGCGGCGCGGGGCCCAGGGGCCCGACGCCTGACGTCCGGACCGGCCCCGGAGCCTCCGGACCGGCCCCAGGCCTCCTCACCGGCCCCGGTGCCTCCGGGCCGCCCGGGGCCTCCGCAGGCTCAGCGGCGCCCCTCGCCCGCCGACAGCGCCGCCACTGCCCGCTCCAGGCGGGCGGCCCTGGTCTTCGCGGTGCGGGCCTGCCAGAGGCTGAGGACGACGAGGTAGCGGTCGGTCTTGCCGAGTGCCTCGAAGGCTGCCGCCGCACGCGGGTCGGCGGCCAGCGCGGCGGCGAGGTCGTCGGGGACGGTGGCGTCCTTCTGGGACGGGTACGCGGATTCCCAGCGCCCGTCGTGCCGGGCGGCCCGCACCTCGGCGAGGCCCGGTTCGCGCATGCGGCCGGCGGCGGTGAGTGCCTCCACCTGGCGGACGTTGACCTGGGACCAGAGGCTGCGGGGACGGCGCGGGGTGATCTTCTGGAGGTAGGTCAGCTCGTCGCGAGTGATGCGCTTGCCGGTGATCCAGCCGTAGACGAGCGTGCCGTCGAGGATCTCCTCCGCGGTCGGCGAGGGGAGCTCCGAGCCCTTCTTCGCGAGGAGCAGCCAGATGCCGGGCGTGTCCCCGTGGTGCTGCTCCAGCCAGGCCTCCAACTCCTTCCCGTCGGCGAACGCCATGACCCCGAGCCCCTCGACCGTGTCCACCGGTTCCACCGGAAGCCCCCTTCCCCGTACGTCCGGCGCCGCCGGTGACTCCGGCGGCGCTCCGAGGCGACCACGATAGGCACAACGGTCGGACGGAGGACGGAAATCGGGCGTGCCGCCGTGCTCGGGGCGGGGCGGCGGGGCGGCGTACCGGCCCGAACGGGCGTACCATCTGCGGGTCGTCCGGCAGGGCACCCGCATCCAGGCGGCGGCCGGGCCGGCCATCGGGACGTCTACGCCGAGGAGCTCTGACCGCATGTCCATCCTGGTGATCGGCGAGTGCGTCGCCGACATCGTCCGGGTCCCCGGTGCCGAGGACCGGGTCCACCCGGGGGGCAGCCCCGCCAACGTCGCGTACGGTCTCGCCCGGCTGGGCCGGGAGGTCACGCTGTTCACCCAGCTCGCCGACGATGCTGCCGGGCGGCTGATCGCCGACCACCTGGAGGGTGCGGGGGTACGGGTGGAGATCGGCGGCGTGCCCGCCCGCACCCCGTCGGCGGTCGTGGGCCTCGACGCCCACGGCCGGGCCACGTACGCCTTCGACATCGCCTGGACACTGGAGGTGGATGGCGCCCGCCCCGCCCCGGAACCCGCCCACGTCCACATCGGGTCGATCGGGGCCGTCACCGCGCCCGGCGCGGCGGCGGTGCTCGACCTGGTCGAAGGGCTCAAGGGGCGGGCCACGGTCAGCTACGACCCGAACGTGCGGCCCGCGCTGATGGGCGACCACGCCGAGGCCGTCGCGCGCGTCGAACGCTGCGTCGCCCTCAGCGACCTGGTGAAGGCCAGCGACGAGGACCTAGCCTGGCTGTATCCGGGCGAGGACCCGTGTGCGGTCGCCGCCCGCTGGCTCGGCCTCGGTCCCGCCGTCGTGCTGCTCACCAGAGGCGCCGACGGCTCGCTCGCCGTCACCCGGCGGGCGACGGTCGCCGCGAACGCGCCGTCGGTCTCCGTCGTGGACACCGTCGGTGCGGGAGACTCGTTCATGTCCGCCGTGCTCGACGTCCTCGCCTCCCGTGCCGCGGCCGACCTGGCCGGGCTCGGTGCCGAGTACCTGGCCGGGCTGCTGGGGACGGCGGCCGCGGCCGCGGCCGTCACCGTGTCCCGGGCCGGGGCGCAGCCGCCGGACCGGGACGAACTGAAAGCGGCACGGGAGGAGTTGGCCTTCGTGATCACACCCGTGCGTGGGTCGTGATGTCGGAGGCGAACTGCTCGATCATGTCCGGCGTGACGGTCGGCCTGCACTGCCCGATGGCCGCCAGGTAGTCCGCCGTGCTCGCTCCGGGGGCGGTGCCGTCGCCGCCGCGCCCGCCGATGGCGAGCAGGTCCCGCTCGAAGGAGGCCTGAGCGGCGATCCGGGCCGCGTGCTCGATGTCGGCGGGCGTGAACTGGTCGCTCGCCAGCACGAGTTCCTCGATGTCGACGTCGATGCGCCCGTCGGTGTAGCGGGCCCAGATCGCCGCGCGGGCCGCCTTGTCGGGCGTACCGATCGGGATCAGGTAGTCGAACCGGCCGGGGCGCAGGAATGCCGGGTCGAGGGAGCGGATCGAGTTGGTGGCGCAGACCAGCAGCCGCTCGTCCCCCTCGCGGAAGCCCGGTATCAGCTTGAGGAGTTCGTTCGTCACGCCGTGCATGCCCCCGGGCTGCGCGGGCTCCGAGCGGACCGGGGCGATCTCCTCGACCTCGTCGATGAAGACGAGGACCCGCTCCAGCTCCGCGATCCGCGCGAACGCGGAGCGGAGGGCGGCGGCGAGGTTCCCCTCGTCGGCGAGCCGGGAGGGCAGGATCTCCACGAACGGCCAGCCGAGCCGGGAGGCGATCCCGCGGGCGAACGTCGTCTTGCCGGTGCCCGGCGGACCGAAGAGGCAGACCGCGCGTGGCGGCCGCACCCCGTGCCGGGTGGCCCGCTCCGGTTCGGCGAGCGGAAGCACCACCCGCCGCTCGATCAGGTCCTTCTCGCGCTCCATCCCGGCCACCTTGACCCACAGGTCGCTCGGCAGCACCCGGCCGCCCAGGTCGTCGAGGAGTCCGGCGGCCGGACCGTGCAGCGGCTCCACCTTCTCGAAGTACGCGACGGCCGGCTGCCGGGTGTACCCGGCGTTCAGGAGTCCCTCGCCGAGGAGTTCCTCCTCCGGCAGGACGTACGCGATCCGCCCGACGCGGGCCGCCACCAGGCGCCGCTCCAGCTCCACGAGCAGGGCGCTCGCGAGGCCGCGGCCGCGCCACGCGGACGAGATCGCGACGCGCATCACCCAGGCCCGCTCGCCGGAGACGCAGGCGAGCGCGGCCCCGATGGGAACGCCCTGGTGGACGGCGACCACGGCCGGCTCCCGGCCGGTGAGGGCGCCGATGCACTCGGCGAGCGAGAACACGGACTCCTGCCCGAGCTCGGCGGTGGTGTCGATCAGATGGACGACCGCGGCGAGATCGCTCTCGCGGTAGTCGTGGATGTGCCAGTTCACCGGTGGTTCCGCCCCTCGTTGGTGCCGTCGCGTCCCGTTCGGCGAGGCTAGGCGGGGCGGTGGGGGCGGGTCGTGCGCCACCGTGCACAAGGCGGCGGGGGTAAACGCTCCGTACCGGCTCTATGCGCGGGGGAAACCCCCGGAAGGGGCCTTCCGGGGGTTTCCGTCCCGTGCGGGGGAGCGGCCCGTCACTGGGCGGGTGCCGCCTTCGGGTTCGGGCCGTGGGCGTTCTGGTGCCGGTCGCCCTCGGTGGCGAGGAAGACGATCAGGACGATGGCGCCGACGAACGGGATCAGGTCGATGAGGATCCACCAGCCGGACCGGCCGGTGTCGTGCAGGCGGCGGACGGTCACTCCGAGGCCGGGCAGCAGGACGGCCAGGGCGTAGATCACGTACAGCAGCGGATAGGTGCCGAGCGCCATGTCGACGGCGAAGAGGACGATCGCCGCGATCACGTTGAAGAGCGCGAACATCCAGAATTCCTGGCGACGCGCACGGCCGGTGAACACCGCGTACTTCTTGAGGACGTCGAGGTACCAGTTCACTTTGTCCCCCCAAGGACTCGGTAAGCGAGCGGGAGCCTGTGTCTGTGTCTGTGTCTGTGTCTGTGTCTGAGGAGCAGTTTTTCGCGACAGGCGGTGACCGAAACCGCACGCGTCGATTCGTTACGCGGTATTGGCCGTTCCCGGACCGTTCCCGGACCGAAGCGGTGAAAGGCGGCACCTCCGGGGGATGGAGGTGCCGCCGTTCAGGGAGAGGACCAACGGATGGATGGGGGAGGGGATGCGTGAGGGGGAATCAGCCCGTCACGTCATCCTTCGCTTGCTCATGAGCAGTCCGCCGGCCGTCAGCGAGAACAGACAGACGCACGCACCGGTGATCACGTTGCTGAGGATCATGCCGGTGTCGGGGTTCCGCGAGACCACCCACGGGGCGACGATGAGCCACGCGCCCATGAGCAGGACGACGAAGTTCAGGTCCTGAGACCGCTCGGGGGCCATCGACATGCACAGGCCGAGGGCTGCGAGGGCGATGCCGACGACCAGGTTGCTGATGGCGAGTTCCGGCTGGGCGGCGGAGAAATGGACCGTCCACCCGGAGATCGCGGCGTAGATGCCGGCGAGGATCACGAGTTCCTCGACCGCCGCGACACCTCGGGTCTGGAGCATACGGGCATACCTGTCCCGCATTTCCGACGCGTCGGGGTGTCCCGCGATATCACCAGGACGGTGAGAGACGTCGGCCATACGACTCGCCTCCTTCTGGCGTCATGCACGTCCGACCGCAGTTGCGGCATTGCGCGCCGCTGTTTTCATTGTGCGCTTATCTGGCCTTTATGTGTAGATCTGACCGGTAAGTGATGTGCACAGAATCCGGGCCGCGGATATGCCCGGAACCACCAAGAACGGATTCCCTCCGCCCGGAATTCGATGTAAAAGCGAACCATCCGCCCCGTACGGCTGCGCAGGGTGGCCGGGACCGTCCCGGCGTAGCCTGGAAGAGGACTCGGGGACCCGCCTTCGCCCCGCCGGGAGTGTGTGATGGCCGGCATCGTACGGAAGAGCTTCGACGAAGCGGACGAGACCCGCCCCTTCGAGGACGGCAAGGGCAGGCTCGATCTGCTCACCAGTGAGGACGGTGCGGTCGGCCGGGCGGTCTTCGAGCCGGGCTGGCAGTGGTCCAAGCACGTCAAGCCGCTCGCCGGCACCGACAGCTGTCAGGCGTCGCACGTCGGATACGTCATCAGCGGCCGCATGAAGGTCGTCATGGACGACGGCGAAACGATGGAGTTCGGCGCCGGCGACTTCATGCGGGTCACCCCCGGACACGACGCCTGGGTCCTCGGCGACGAACCCTGCATGGCCCTGGACTGGGTGGGCTTCACCGACTACGCGCTGCCGCCGCCCTCCTGACACGGCCGCTCTCCTGATACGGCCGTCCTTCTGGTACGGCTGCTCTCCTGACACGGCCGTCCTCCTGGTAAGGCTGCTCTCCTGACGCGGCCGCCTTCCTGACGCGCGACCACCTTTCGGTGCCGCGGGTTCCGGAGTGCGCCCCGGAACCCGCGGCGGACCACGATCGGCCGGGGCGGGGCGCCCGTCAGGCGGTGGCGGACTCCGTCGCCGCGGCCGACGGGTCTGCCGGGGTCGTCGAGGCGCCGGAGGTGATCCCGAAGGCCGGCTCCGGGACGGTCTCGGGCGCGAGCAGCACCGAGGCGCGGCCGTCCACGCCGACCGGGACGTCGCCGTCGATGGTCACCCGGCGCAGCTTGCGGTCGTGCTCGTCGGAGTCGTCCACGCCGTAGTGCTGGGTGGCGCGGTTGTCCCAGATCGCCACGTCGCCGACCTGCCACTGCCAGCGCACGGTGTTCTCCGGACGCTCGACGTGCGCCTGGAAGAGGCCGAGCAGCGCGCGGGAGTCGGCACCGGTCAGACCGCTGATCCGCTGCACGAAGTTGCCCAGCAGCAGGGTGCGTTCGCCGGTCTCGGGGTGGACCCGCACCACCGGGTGCTCGGTGAGGTACTTCGTCGACGCGAAGACCTCACGGAAGCGCTCGAGCTGCTCGGGCAGGACGCCGGGGCGCAGGGCCGCGTAGTCGTAGTCGTTGGAGTGCACGGCGCGCAGGCCGTCGGCGAGGGCGCGCAGCGGCTCGGGGAGCTTCTCGTACGCCGTCGCCGTGTTGGCCCACAGGGTGTTGCCGCCGTAGGGCGGGATGACCACCGCGCGCAGGATCGAGAACGCGGGGTAGGCGGGGACGAAGGTGACGTCGGTGTGCCACTGGTTGGCCCGGCCGCCGTAGTCCGAGTCGATCGGGAAGGAGTAGCGGCCGTCGGCCGAGGGGACGGTGGGGTGGGCGACGGGCGTGCCGAGGAGTCGGCCGAAGGCCTCGTGGGCCTCCTCGTCCAGGTGGTCCTGGCCGCGGAAGAAGACGACCTTGTGCGCCAGCAGGGCGGCTCGGATCTCGGCGACCGCCTCGGCGGGGAGGTCGCCGCCGAGACGGACGCCGGAGATGACGGCGCCGAGCCGGCCGCCGACCTTCTGGACGGTGACCGTGCTGGCGGTGGCGGTGGCGGTGGCGGTGGCGGTGGCGGTGGACATGGTGGTTCCTTTCATGGGGCCGAGCCCGTGCGGAATTAATTCCGGAGCGGAAGTAATGAGGGGAAGCCAAGCCGCGTCACCCGTACGAGAGGTACGGGCGAGGCGCGTCGAATGCGGAGAGGTGCCCTCAGGGAGAGGAAGGCGGAAGCGCGGGCGGCGAACCGGCCACGCGGGAGGTCGCGAGGATCAGGCGCCGTGGAGGGCGGGACAGGAGGAGGTCGCGAACATGTCCCGGAGCCTCGCAGCGGCCGCCGCCGCACGTCAAGCGACCGTCCGCGCCCCGAACCCCCGCCCCCGGTGGTTGAATCGGCGCCTGCCCGGTGACCCCGCGCCTCGTCCCCGTACCTCATCGAACCGCCCCTGACCGGCGGTGATGCCTCATCGGTGAGTGACGGCGGCCGGGCCGGAAGCGCGGACGGCGGCCGTGTCGCCGGCGGCCGCGGGAATTCACACCGCCGCAACAGTGACCAGAGCTCCCCCACGCAAGCGACCAGAGAGGCCCCCATGACGACCACTTCGCACGGCCCCCGGAGGGCGGGCGACGGCCGGCGCGAGGCCAACGCCGCCAGCGTGCTGCGGACCGTCCTCGACCACGGACCGGTCGCCCGCAGCGCCGTCGCACGGCTCTCCGGCCTCAGCCCCGCCGCCGTCTCCCGGCAGGCCACCGACCTCACGCGGCTCGGCCTCCTGCGCGAACTGCCCGAACTCGCGGGCGGCGGGGGAGTGGGCCGGCCCCAGATCCCCGTCGACCTGCACATCGGCGCCACCGGCGGCCCCGTCGCGGGCGGTGTCCACCTCGGCGTGCCCGCCTCGACGTTCGCCCTCGTCGACCTGCGCGGACGGGTCCTGGCGCGCCGGACCCACCCTCACGACGGCATCGCGCCGGACGTCCTGCCCGAGGCCGTCGCCCGCGGACTGCGCGGATTCCTCGACGAGCACACCCGGGGACGGCCGCTGCTCGGGGTCGGTGCCGCGGTCGGCGGCTGGGTCGACCCCGCCGAGGGGGTGGTGGTGCGCCACGACGCCTTCGGCTGGCGCCGCCGGCCGCTCGCCGCCGAACTCGCCCGCGGCCTCGGCGGACACACCGTGCGCGTCGACAACCACGCCCGCTCCATCGCCCAGTCGGAGATCCTCTTCGGGCGGCCCGCCGCCCGTCGCAGCCTCGTGCACCTCTTCGTCGGCAACGTCGTCGACGCGGCCGTCGGGCTCGCCGGGGTCGTGCACCAGGGGCCGGGGGCGGCGGCCGGCGACGTGGCCCATCTGCCCGTCCCGGACTCCACCGTCCCCTGCGCGTGCGGGCGTTCCGGCTGCCTGGAGGCGACCGCGTCGAACACCGCCGTCGGGCTCACCGCCGTGCGCCGCGGCATCGTGCCCGAGCCCGACACCTCCCTGGTCGTGGACGCGGCGGCGGCCGGGGACCGGCGCGCCGACCGGTTGCTGAGGGAACGGGCCCGGTCGGTCGGCCGCGCCGTGGCCCTGCTCCTGGACGTCCTCAACCCCGATCTGGTCGTCGTGACCGAGCAGTCCAGCGTGCTCGAACCGGAGTACCTGGAGGAGATCCGGGGCGCCGCGATCGACCTCTCGCACGTCTGCGACGACCCCGAACGGATCGTCAGTCCACATGCCGGACCGGCCACACTGCCCGTCGCGGCGGGCACGGTTCTGCTGAATCCCCTGTTCAGAAGGCCTTTTGAGACGGTCGACGAGCTGACGGGCGGGGTGGCCGGTGGCTGATGTCGTCTCAGAATGCGGTCAACCCTGGTTGACCGCCCCGCGAACCCGCTGTCATATTGCTCCCGTGAATCCGGACATGCGCCTCATCTCCCGCAGGCACGTCGACCTCTGTCGACAGGCCAGCGCGGTCTGTGCCGTCCGCGTCTGATCCCGGCGTCCCTCCCGACGCCCGACTCCGGCGCCGGTCGTCGCACCGGCCCCGCTGACACCACCCCGGCCCCGCCGAACGCGGCCGTTCCGCCGACCCCGCCCCGTGGCGCCTGAGGTCGGCGCGTCCCGCCCACCGTCGCCGGCCGGTCCGCGCTCCCGTGGCCGCGCCACGCGGTGACCGAGCGGTCGCCCGTACCTCCGTACCCGCGTAACTCCGGGCCCGCATACCTCCGTACCCGCGTACCCCCGCATCGCCGAACCGCGTACCTCCGTACCCATGTACCCGCGTACGTCCGGGCCGTGCGGTCGCGGCCTCGCGAGGCCCGCACCGCACCCTTCCCCTCCTCCCTTTCTTCCTTCCGCAGCGGAACGAATCCGCTCACCCTGCGGCCTCCACCCCTTCACAGGCAGGCATCGATGACCGAGCTGTACTCCTCCACGCCCACCGCACTCTCCCGGCGCACCACCCTGCGCGCCGCGGGCGGCGGCACCCTGCTGCTCGGACTCGGCCTCGCGGGCTGCCGCTCGGCGGTCTCCGAGGCCGAGGCGCCCGCCGGGAAGGCGGGGGCGGAGCCCAAGCGCGGCGGCACCCTCACGGTCGCCGTCAACGCGGACTTCACGCCCAGCCTGCTCTTCGCGCAGAGCGCCCAGTCGCTCCAGCAGCGGCTGGTCTACAACACCCTCACCCGCTACGACGACCGCCTGGAGCCCCAGCCGGAACTCGCCACGTCCTGGCAGCCCGCCGCGGACGGCAAGGCGATCACCCTGAAGCTGCGCACCGACGTCGCCTATCACGACGGTCGGCCGTTCACCGCAGACGACGTGATCTTCGCCGTGAAGAACCTCCAGAACCCGCTGCGTGCGGCCCAGTTGAGGAGCACCGCGGCGGCCGTGACCGGATTCGAGAAGCGCGGCGACCACGAGCTCGTCCTCAAGCTCGCCCACCCGGTGAACAACCTCTTCGACCTCTTCGAATTCATGATCATCGCTGACCGCCACAGCGTCGAGGACGCGGTCAAGGGCAAGAAGCTGAACGGCACCGGGCCCTTCCGGCTCACCAAGTGGAGCCCCGGCGCCGGGCTCGGCTTCACGCGCAACGACGGGTACTGGCGGCCCGGCCGCCCCTACCTCGACGCCGTCGAGTTCCGCGTGGTGCCCCAGGCCGACGCCCTGCTGTCCTCCCTCCGCACCGGCCAGTCCCAGCTCTCCTTCGGCGTCCCCGGCAAGAACCTCGGGGTCGTCAAGGCCACCCCCGGGCTCACCGTCAGCGAGTACGCGACCGGCGGCGGCGCCTACTACCTCGGCGTCAACACCACGGTCGCCCCGCTGGACGACAAGACCGTCCGGCAGGCCCTCGCCCGGGCCGTCGACCGCGAGCGGATCCTCGAACAGGTCCTCGGCGGATACGGACTCGCCTCCGCCACCCCCTGGCCCAGGTCGTCGCCCGCCTTCACCGAAGCCGGCCGCACCCACTACACGTACGACCCCGGCAAGGCCCGCGAACTCCTCAAGTCCGCCGGGCACACCAGGCTCGACCTGCCGCTGCTCCACGTGAACCTGCCCGGCGAGACGGCGGTCGCCGAGGCCGTCCAGTACGACCTGAAGCAGATCGGTGTGCGGGTCACCCTCCAGCCCACCGACCCCGCGACCGCGCAGAAGCACCTGATCGCCCAGACCATGCCCGGCCTGTGGACCATGGGTCACGGCTTCGCCCAGGTCCAGCCCGCCACGCTCGCCGTGAGCGCCTACCCCTTCAACGAGGCCAAGAACACCTCGAAGTTCCGCTCCGCCGCTTACACGAAGGCCGTCCGGGAGGCGTGGACCGGCCCCGCCACCGGCGCCCGCGCCAACACCCTGCGGCAGCGGATCACCGACACCCTGCTCGACGAGGCGTTCATCATCGACCTCGTCATCCGCGGCTCCGTCCAGGTCTCCTCGGAGAAGCTGCGCGGAGTCACCCTCAACAAGTTCTCCTCCCTCGTGCTCGACGACGCCCACCTGGTGAACTGAGGTGCGCGGCTACCTGCTGCGGAGAATCCCCTCCGCCCTCCTCGTCCTCCTCGTCGCCTCCTTCGTCGCCTTCGCCCTCCTGCGGCTCGTCCCGGGCGACCCCGCCGCCGTCCTCGCCGGACCCGACGCGAGCCCCGACACCGAGGCCGCCATCCGCGCCCGGCTCGGACTCGACGCGCCGCTGCCCGCCCAGTACGCGCGGTGGATCGGCGACCTGCTCACCGGAGACCTCGGGCCGTCCTACGCGATCGGCGGGCAGACCGCCGACCTGATCGCCGACGGACTCGGCGCGACGGTCGAACTCACCCTCGGAGCTCTGCTGTTCGTCGTCGTCATCGGAGCCGCCCTCGGCATCCTCGGCGCGACCTCCCGCAACCCCTGGGCCAGCGGCACCGTACGGGTCCTCACCACCGGAGCGCTCGCCGTACCCCCCTTCGTCACCGGCGTCCTCCTCGTCCTGGTCTTCGCCGTCGTCCTCGGCGTCCTGCCCCCCGGCGGACGCGTCCCGCTCCTCAACGCACCCGACCTCGGCGTCCAGTACCTGCTGCTGCCCGCCCTCTGCCTCGCGCTGCCCAGCGCCGCCGTGCTCGGCCGCTACCTCAAGGACGGCATCGAGCGGACCCTCGCCGAGGACCACATCCGCACCGCCACCGCCGCCGGCATCGCGCCCCGCCGCCTCCTCTGGCGGCACGCCCTGCCGAACGCCCTCCCGCCCGTCGTCACCCTCCTGGGCATGCAGACCGGCCACCTCCTCGGCGGCGCCGTCCTCGTCGAGGCGATCTTCGCCTGGCCGGGCCTCGGCCAGCTCGCCGAACAGGCCCTGGTCCGCCGCGACTACCCCGTCGTCCAGGACCTCCTGCTGCTCCTCGTCGCCGTCTTCGTCCTCGTCCAGCTGCTCACCGACCTCGTCCACGCCTGGCTCGACCCCCGGATCAGGTGGGAGTGACCGCCATGACCACCCTCGCCGCCACCGAACCGGCCCCCGCCCGCAGGCCCCGCCACCCCTACCGGGCCGCCCTCACCACGGCGCGCGGCCGGACCGGCCTCGCCCTCGTCGGGCTCGTCGTCCTCGCCGGACTCCTCGCCCCGGTCCTCGCCGCCCACGGACCCACCGACCAGAGCGCCCTGGCGCTCGCCGGACCCGGCACGCCCGGGCACCCGCTCGGCACCGACGACCTGGGCCGCGACCTCCTCTCCCGACTGCTGTACGGCATCCGCGCCGACCTCGGCATCATCGCCGTCGCCGTGCCGCTCGGCGCGGTCCTCGGCTGCCTCCTCGCCCTGGCCGCCGCGACCCACCCGGTCGCCGACACCGTCGTCCAGCGCACCTTCGACCTGATCCTGGCCTTCCCCGGACTGATCCTCGCGCTCGCCGTCACCGCGGTCCTCGGCCCCGGCCGACTGCCCGTGATCCTCGTCATCGCGCTCGCCGAGATCCCCGCCTTCGGGCGGCTCCTGCGCACCGGCATCCTCGTCCAGAGCGGCCGGGAGTACGTGACGGCCGCCCGCGTCGGCGGCACGTCCGGCGGCCGGATCCTCACCCGCCACGTCCTGCCCAACGCCGCCGACCCGCTCGTCGTCCAGATCGCCGTCTCCCTCACCGTCGCCGTCTTCCTGGAAGGCGCCATGAGCTTCCTCGGCGTCGGCGTCCGGCCGCCCGAACCCACCCTCGGCGCCGTCCTCAGCCAGTCGATGCCCTACCTGGCGCAGGCCCCGCACTTCGCCGCGGGACCGCTCGTGACCGTGACCGTGCTCGTCCTCGGCCTCTCCCTGACCGCCGAGGCGCTGAACCGGGAGATACGCCGATGACCACCCCGCCCCTCCTCGAAGTCCAGGGCCTGGAAGTGGAGTTCACCACCACCGACGGCACCGCCCTGCACGCCGTCCGGGACGTGTCCTTCACCCTGCGCCGGGGCGAGACCCTCGCCGTCGTCGGCGAGTCCGGCTCGGGGAAGTCCACCACCGCCCTCGCCCTGCTCCGGATGCTCCCCGGCACCGGCCGGATCACCGGCGGCTCCGTCCGCCTCGACGGCGAGGAACTGACCACGGCGGGGGAGGAGCGGCTGCGGGCCGTCCGCGGCGCCCGCGTCGGCACGGTCTTCCAGGACCCGATGACCGCCCTCAACCCCGTCCTCACCGTCGGCCGCCACCTCGACGAGGTGCTGCGGGCGCACGGCGGGCGCGACCGGAAGGCCCGCCGCGCCCGCGCCGTCGAACTGCTCCGCCTCGTCGGCATCCCCGACCCCGAGCGCCGCCTCGACGACCATCCCCACCAGTTCTCCGGCGGCCAGCGCCAGCGCGTCCTCATCGCCATGGCCCTCGCCGGCGAACCCGACGTCCTCCTCGCCGACGAACCCACCACCGCCCTCGACGCGACCGTCCAGGACCAGATCCTCACCCTCCTCGGCGACCTCACCCGCACCACCGGCACCGCGCTCGTCCTCATCACCCACAACATGGGCGTCGTCGCCCGCGCCTGCGACCGCGTCCTCGTCATGTACGGCGGCACCGTCGTCGAGGACGGCCCGACCGCCGACGTCCTCACCCGCCCCCGGCACCCGTACACCGCCGGCCTCCTCGCCGCCGTGCCCCGGCTTTCCGCCCCCTCGGGCACCCGCCTCACCGGCATCCCCGGCACGCCGCCCGACCTCCGCCTGCCGCTCGCCGGCTGCGCCTTCGCCGCCCGGTGCGCGCTCGCCGAGGACCGCTGCCACACCACCGCCCCGCCGCTCACCGCCGTCACCGACACCGTCCGCACCGCCTGCCTGCCCGCCGCCGAGCACGGCACACCGCTGCCCCCGCCCCCGCCGTCCGCACGCGTCGACCGGCCCGCGCCCGGCGCCGTCGTCCTGCGCGCCGAAGGGCTCCGCAAGACCTATCGGGGCCGCGGCCGCCGCTCCCTCGCCGCCCTCGACGGCGTCTCCCTCACCCTCGCGGCGGGGGAGACCCTCGGCATCGTCGGCGAGTCCGGCTCCGGCAAGTCGACCCTCGCCCGGGTCCTCGCCCACGCCCACCCGTCCGACGGCGGCCGGATCCTCCTCGACGGCGAGGACGTCACCCGGCCCGGCCGCGCCGAACTGCACGCCGTGCGCCGCCGCGTCCAGATGGTCTTCCAGGACCCGTACGCCTCCCTCAACCCCCGGATGACCGTGGGGGAGATCGTCGCCGAACCGCTGCGCGCCTTCGGGATCGGCACCCCCGGCGAGCGCGCCGGGCGGGTCGCGGAACTGCTGCGGCTCGTCGGCCTCGACCCGGCCGTCGCCGACCGGCACCCGCGCTCCTTCTCCGGCGGCCAGCGCCAGCGCGTCGGCATCGCCCGCGCCCTCGCCCCCGCGCCGGACGTCCTCATCTGCGACGAACCCGTCTCCGCGCTCGACGTCTCCGTCCAGGCCCAGATCGTCGGCCTGCTCACCGACCTCCAGCGCGACCTGGGTCTCGCCCTCGTCTTCATCGCCCACGACCTGGCCGTCGTCCGCCAGGTCAGCCACCGCATCGCCGTCATGCACGAGGGCCGCGTCGTGGAGACCGGCGACGCCGACGAGCTGTGCGAGCACCCCCGCGACCCGTACACCCGCGCCCTGCTCGCCGCCGCGCCCGAGCCCGTCCCGGTGGCCGCCGCACCCGAGGCGGTGTCCGCGTGAGCGCCTGCTGCACCCCGGGCCGGTCCTGCGCCGGCTCCGCCGGCCACGCGGCGACCCGTGAACTCCTGCCCCTGCCGACCGTACGGACCGCCCCGCCGCCCCACCCCATGGTGGAGCTGCCGGGCGGCACCTTCCGGATGGGCGACGCCTTCGACGAGGGCTACCCCGCCGACCATGAGGGACCCGTCCGGGAGGTGACCGTCGCCCCGTTCGCGGTCGACGCCACCGCCGTCACCAACGCCCGGTTCGCCGCCTTCGTGACGGCCACCGGACACCGCACCGACGCGGAACGCTTCGGCTCCTCCTTCGTCTTCCACCTCCTGCTCCACCCCGCCGCCGAACGGCACGTCCTCGGCCGGGTCCCGCAGGCCCCGTGGTGGCTCGGCGTCACCGGCGCCTCCTGGCACGCGCCCGAAGGCCCCGGCTCCGACCTCGAAGGCCGCGCCGACCACCCCGTCGTCCACGTCTCCCACGACGACGCCCTCGCCTACTGCGCCTGGGCCGGCGTCCGGCTCCCCACCGAGGCCGAGTGGGAGTACGCGGCCCGCGGCGGCCTCGACGGCGCCCGCTACCCGTGGGGCGACGAACTCACCCCGGGCGGGCGGGAGATGTGCAACACCTGGACCGGCGACTTCCCGTACCGCTCCGAGCGGCCCGGCGGCCGCACCGGCACCGTCCCCGTCACCGCGTACGAGCCCAACGGCCACGGCCTCCACAACACCTCCGGCAACGTCTGGGAGTGGTGCGCGGACGCCTTCGGCCCGACGGAGCGCGTCATCCGCGGCGGCTCGTACCTCTGCCACGCCTCCTACTGCAACCGCTACCGGGTCGCCGCCCGCTCCCACAACACCCCCGACTCCTCGACCGGCCACGGCGGCTTCCGCACCGCCCGCACGCTCCTCCCGGAAGGAACCGCCCCCGCATGACCACCGGCAACCCCGCCACCCGGTCCACGCCCACCCGCCGCGACCCCTACGAGGGCTTCGCCGGCCGCGTCGGCCGCACCTTCGCCGAGTCCGAACCCGCCTGGCCCACCCGTACCGCCCCGCCCGCCAAAGCCCCCAACATCGTCGTCGTCCTCGTCGACGACATGGGATTCAGCGACATCGGCCCCTTCGGCTCCGAGATCCCCACCCCGGTCCTCGACGGGCTGGCCGACGCGGGCGTACGGCTCACCAACTACCACACCATGCCGCTCTGCTCACCGGCCCGAGCCGCCCTCCTCACCGGCCTCAACCCGCACCGCGTCGGCTACGCCATGGTCGCCAACTCCGACCCCGGCTTCCCCGGTTACGGCATGGAGGTCGCCGACGACATCCCCACCCTCGCCGAACTCCTCCACGACGCCGGCTACGCCACCTACGCCGTCGGCAAGTGGCACCTCGTCCGCGACTCCGCCTCCCACGCGGCCGACCACCGCGGCAACTGGCCCCTCCAGAAGGGCTTCGACCAGTACTACGGCGTCCTGGAAGGACTCACCAGCCTCTTCCACCCGCACCAGCTCGTCCGGGACAACAGCCCCCTCGACATCGACGAGTTCCCCGACGACTACTACTACACCGACGACATCACCGACCAGGCGATCTCCATGGTGAAGTCGCTGCGCGCCCACGACCCCGACAAGCCCTTCTTCCTCTACCTCGCCCACAACGCCGTCCACGGCCCCCTCCAGGCCAAGGCCGAGGACATCGCCCGCCACCGGGGCCGCTACGACGAAGGCTGGGACGCCCTGCGCGAGCGGCGCTTCGCCGCCCAGCTCGCCGACGGACTCTTCCCGCCCGGCACCGAACTGCCCGCACGCAACAGCGAGGCCGGACTCGACGTCCCCGCCTGGGACTCCCTCACCGAAGGGCAACAGCAGCTCTACGCCCGCTACATGGAGGTCTACGCGGCCCTCGTCGACAACATCGACCAGAACCTCGGCCGGCTCACCGACACCCTCGCCGCCCTGGGCGAACTCGACAACACCGTCATCGTCTTCACCTCCGACAACGGCGGAACCGGCGAAGGCGGCGCCGAAGGCACCCGCTCCTACTTCAGCCGCTTCGTCCACCACCCCCGCCTCCCCGGCGACTGGGATCCCGACGTCGACCGCGACCCCGACCTCATCGGCGGCCCCCGCAGCCTCGTCCACTACCCGCGCGGCTGGGGCATGGCCTCCAACACCCCCTTCCGCCTCTACAAGGGCCACACCCACGCCGGCGGAGTCCGCGTGCCCTTCGTCCTCTCCTGGCCCCGGGGCGTCCGCGACGGCAGACTCGCCACCGGACTCCGGCCCCAGTACCAGTACGTCACCGACCTCACCCCCACCCTCCTCGAACTCGCCGGCCTCACCCGGCCCGAGACCCGCGGCGGCGTCCCCCTCCAGGAGCTCGACGGCACCGCCTTCACCCCCGTCCTCGCCGACCCCGCCCACGCCTCCACCCACCCCGAGCAGTACTGCGAGACGACCGGCAACCGCAGCCACTACCGCGACGGCCGCAAACTCGTCACCCTCCACCGGCCCGGAACGCCCTACGACGACTCCGAATGGGCCCTCTACGACATCCGCGCCGACCCCACCGAGATCCACGACCTCGCGGCCGAACAGCCCGAATTCGTCAAGGAGTTGTCAGCCGCCTGGGAGGAAGCAGCCTGGCGCAACGGCGTGTTCCCGCTGCCCGACCACAGCGGCGCCCTCGCCCGCCGCAACCCCGCCGAGCAGCGCCTCACCCGCCCCCTCACCCTCCTCCCCGGCACCCCGGAACTGGAGCGCTACCGCTCCTCCCGCCTCGTCTCCCTGCGCTCCTTCGAGATCGCCGTGGCCGTCGACGAGACCGGCGACGGCGTCCTCGTCTCCCACGGCGACCA
Source organism: Streptomyces sp. NPDC093089 (assembly GCF_044754405.1). Lineage (NCBI taxonomy): Bacteria > Bacillati > Actinomycetota > Actinomycetes > Kitasatosporales > Streptomycetaceae > Streptomyces > Streptomyces sp. NPDC093089. Next base: position 204,492 of record NZ_JBIVPA010000008.1, on the reverse strand, counting down.
GGGCGGCGGCTACAGCCTCTACGTCGAGGACGGCCGACTCGCCTTCGCCTACAACGAGTACGGCACCCTCCACGAGACCGACGCGGGCCCCCTCACCCCCGGCCCCCACGCGATCCTCCTCACCGCCACGGCCGAGGAAGGACTCCGCTGGCGGTTCACCGTCACCGTCGACGGCGAGCACCGGGCCGCCCCGGGCAGCGTCCACCAGCTCATCGGCATGGCACCCTTCCAGGGCATCAGCGTCGGCATCGACCGCAAGTCCCCCGTCTCCTGGCCCCTGTTCGAACGCCACCGCTCCTTCCGCTTCACCGGCCGCCTCCACTCCGTCACCTACCGCCCCGGCGCCCCCGGCCCCGACGCGCCCGAGACGGTCGCCGCCGCGCTGAAGGAGGCCGCGGCGGCCTTCGAGTAGCGACATACGGCGGGGCGAGCCGTCCGACCAGGGAAAATCCCGGGCCCCCGGCTCGCCCCGCGGGCAGAATGCCACCCATGACCGATCAGCAGAGCACCCCCGCGTCCGACTCCCGGCACCCCGACGTCGTCGAGGCCATCGCGGGTGAACTCCGCCTCCTGGAACCCGCCGTACGCGCCTCCCGCACCCTCTCCGCCGAGCTCCTCGACCCCGAGTTCGTCGAGGTCGGCGCCTCCGGCCGCCGCTGGACCCACGCCGAGATGCTCGCCTCCCTCCCCGAGATGTCCGGCAGCACCGGGACCGGCACCCCCTACGAGCCGGGCCCCGTCACCGGCGTCCTCCTCGCCCCCGGCCTCGTCCACCTCACCTTCGAGACCCGCCACGACGGCCACCGCGCCCGCCGCACCTCCCTCTGGCGCCGCGAACCCGGCGCGGCCGACGACCAGCCCCTGCGGATGTACTACCACCAGGCCACGCCCGTACCCGAGTCGATGGCCTAGGGCGTGCCGAGCGAGGAGACCCGGACACGAGCCCGCGCCCTGTGGGAAGCGCTGGCCGGGCCACCGGCCTCGTTCCCGCCGGCCGGCGGCATACGCGTGGTCGTGTCCCCGCGGTCAGGGCTGTGCCCGGCCGGCTGGACCGGAGTCGTCGTCCTGGACGGCTCCGCGCTCGTGACCGTGCCCGGCGAGGACACCGCCACCTCGGTGCGCGACGTCCTGAGGGGGCTGCCGGCGGACGTCGACGCGATCCGCGACGCACTGCCCGCGACGGGCGTGCTCGGTCCCGCCGCACTGGCGTACCTGTCCCCGGACCGCTTCCGCCCGGCAGCCGCCCCGCCGACGGTGGAACGGCTGCCCGGCGACCACCCGGCCCTGCGCGCCTTGGAGGGCGCGGCCGGTGACGACGACGCGGGGGAGGCCTCCCTGGCGGAGATCACCTCGCCCGCCTTCGCGGTCCGGGAGCGCGGTGAGGTCGTGGCCGCCGCCGGGTACCGGACCTGGCCCCACCGGACGGCCCACCTCGGCGTCCTGACCGCACCGGCCGCACGGGGGCGCGGACTCGCCCGCCGCACGGCGTCGGCAGCCGTCGCCCACGCCCTCGCCGACGGGCTCCTGCCCCAGTGGCGCGCCCGCCCCGAGGCCTCGCGGCGGGTGGCCGCCGCGCTGGGATTCGAGGAGCTCGGTGCGCAGCTCTCGGTCGATTGCGGGCCGGGGCGCCCCGGCTAGCGGCTGGGGGTGACGCTGCCGGCGTAGACGTTGTCCGGGGTGATGATCTGCGTGACCGCACGGGCGAGCAGGGTCGACGGCTCCTGGTTGTCGACGTGGCGGGCGTCGGTGTTGAGCATGAGGACCAGGGTGGCCTTCTTCGACGGCAGGTAGACGGTGACGGTCTCGTAGCCGGGGATGGAGCCGTTGTGCCCGATCCAGCCGTCGGTGTTCAGGATGCCGAGGCCGTAGGTGGTGCCGGGGAAGCCGGTCGGCAGGGTCTTGAGGCGCTGCGCCTGGGTCTCGGGGCTGAGGAGCTCGCCGGTGGCGAGGATCTTGGCCCAGCGGCGGAGGTCGTGGAGGTCGGAGATCATCGCGCCGGCGGCCCAGGCCCAACTGGGGTTCCAGTCCGTGGCGTCCGCGATGGTGCCGTTCAGCGTCTGGTCGGTGTAGCCGCGCGGGTGCGGCTGGGGGAACTCGGGCCCGGACGGGAAGAGGGTGCGGCGGAGGTGCGACGGGCGCAGCACCCGGTTGCGGATCACGTCCTGGAGGCGCTGGCCGGTGACCTTCTCGATCACGAGGCCGAGCAGGACGAGGTTGGAGTTGGAGTACTCGAACTTCGCGCCGGGCTTGAAGGTGTTCTCGTGCTTCATGCCGTACGCGAGCGACTCCTCCGGCGTGAAGGAGCGCTGCGGGTCGCTCAGCAGGTCGTGGATGAAGTCCGGGTCGGAGGTGTACGGGAACAGTCCGCTGCGCATCTCGGCGAGGTGGCGCAGGGTGATGTTCCTGCCGTTGCGGACGCCCTTGACGTACTGGGCGATCGGGTCGTCGAGGCCGATCCGGCCGTCGTCCACGAGCTGGAGCAGCGCGGTGACGGTGAAGGTCTTGGTCTCGCTGCCGATCCGGACGAGCGAGTCCTTCCGCATCGGTGCGCCGGTGGCCGTGTCCGCGACCCCGGTCGCCCGGACGTAGCTGCCCTTCCCCGGCATCCACACCCCGGCGACCACGCCGGGGATCTGCGCCTGCTCGCGGACCTCCTCGATCGCCTTGTCCAGCCTGGCCTCGATCTCCGGGCCGAGACCGCCCGGCGGGCACTCGTCCGACCCGTGCCGGTCGGAGACCGCCGCGTGGACGGCCGGGGCCGGGGCCACCGCCGTCGGAGCAAGTACGGACGCCACGAGCAGCGTCGCGGCGAACAGACGTCGGGTGGGGGTACGTCGCATCTCGGGGCGCCTTCTCCGGAGCAGGGAACGGACGGCCACATCACCATCCCGCCCCGCGTCGGGAGCCCCGGTCCGCCACGGGGCGCGACGAGTCCACTCGTTCGGCGCCGCACGGGGCGGGCGGATGAAGGACCTGGTCAGCCGTACGCGTCCGTGACGCAGTCGGCGGCGCACCGCCAGTGCTCGAACCGCCGGCGCAGCGCCGCCGCCGCGTGCTGCCGGTCGACCCCGTCGTAGCCGTAGTGCTCACGGGTGACGCGCAGGACGGCCGCCACCGTGACGATCGCCGGCTCGCCCTCGCCGGCGGACCTGCGGGCCGCGGCGATCACCTGGTCGGACGCGCGCTGGAGGTCACGGGCGTACTCGCGCTGGGCGACCCGGCGCGCGCGCCCGGCCGCGAACGGTCGCACGGCCCGGCCCTTCCACAGGAGTCCCGCCGTGATGAGCCCGACGCCGGTGAGGCCGACGAGCACCCCGATGACGGTGTCCAGGTTCCACCTCATGACGGGCCTCCCTCCCCAAGTCGTTTGGGCCGTACGAGTCTAGTGCTGTGACCGGAAGGGTTCACCGCCTCACGACGCCCGGCGCGGCACCTCGCCGCGTTGTCGGACCGCGCACGTACGTCCAGTACGAGCCGCGGCCCTCCGCCTTGCGATGCGCCCCCTCGGCCCGGGGGAGGCCCCGTGCACCGGACGCCGCGAACCGGCAGACCTTTCCGGCCAGCACTAGCGGGTGTCCTGTCGGTCAGGCCGGGCTCGCGGGGCGCCGCTCCCGTGGGCGCGCCCAGGACGGTGTCCAGATGTCGGCGTCCGGCGGCCGGTGGCGCCGTGCCGCGGAGAGGTGCTCGCGGAGGGCCACCAGGGCGGGATGGGGGTTGTCGACGGCCCACAGCAGCGAGTGGGGGTAGGCGGGGGTGGGGCCGTGGACGGCGACCCGGCGCAGGTCGTGGCCCTCGGGCCAGACGAGGCGGGTCCGCGCGCCGACGAACGTGGCGAGTTCGGGGGAGTCGGCCACGGTGTCGAGGAGCGGCTCGGTGCCGAAGTCGGGGCCGGCCACCTCGACGGCGAGGCCGAACTCGGCGGCGAGGTCGGCGTAGTACGCGGCCCACTCCGTCCCGCTGACGATCCCGGGCACCCAGATCCGGTGCCCGACGAGCCGGGCGGGCGTCACCGAGCGGGCCCCCGCGAGCGCGTGCGCCGGGCCGGTGAGGAGCTGGAGCGGCTCGTCCAGGACGGGTACGGCCTCGATTCCCTCGGGAAGCCGGCTGCCGGGCATGGTGACCGCCCGGAAGGACGCGTCGATCGTGCCGACCCGGAGGGCGGCGACCGCGGCCTCGGCGTCGAAGAGGGTCACCACGTCGAGCTCGACCTCCGGGTGCGCCTCGTGGAAGTCGCGCAGCAGGGCCGCCGGCGCGAGCCGCCGTCCGAGCACGTCCACGCGCAGGGCGCGCCGGCCCGGCCGCACGGACGCGACCGCGCGCGCCTCGGCCCGGAGCAGGGCCCGGGCGTGCGGCAGGAAGGCCTGTCCGTCGATCGTGACCTCGGCCCCGCGCGGGGTGCGCGTCAGCAGGCGCACCCCGAGTTCCTTCTCCAGCGCGGCGACCCGCTTGGAGACGGCCTGCTGGGTGATCGACAGCTCGTCGGCGGCCTGCCGGAACCTGCCCGAGTCCACGACGGCGAGAAAGGTGCGCACGGCTTCGAGGTCCACGCCCACACAGTAGGCCGACAACCAAGGGTTGTCGCGTGACCGACCTGTGGTTGTTTGATCCGGGTCTCCCCGGCTGGCTTTGATGTCGGTGGTCGACAAGCGGTTGTCGCGCCGGTCGGCGAGAGGGGTACGGGAATGGCGGGCGGGTCGTCACTCGGGCGGGACTTCGGGTGGCTCTGGGCGGCGTTCGCGGCGAGCACCCTGGGCACCTGGATCGCGTTCAACGCCTTCCCGCTCCTCGCGATCACCGTGCTGCACGAGGGCGCGGCCGAGGTCGCGGCGCTCGCCGCCGTGGGCGCCGCGGTGGGTGCGGCGGTCGCGGTGCCGCTCGGGCCGTGGGTGGAGTTCCGCCGCAAGCGGCCGGTGATGATCGCGACGGACCTCGCGCGGTGCGCGGCGCTCCTGAGCGTCGCCGGCGCGTTCGCGCTCGACCGGCTGGGCTTCGTCCAGCTCCTGGTCGTCTCCGTCGTCGTCGCCGGGGCCGACATCACGTTCGGGGCCGCCTCCGGCGCCTGCCTCAAGGCGCTCCTGCGCCCCGAGGACCTGCTCCGCGCGCAGGCCCGCCTGGAGTCCACCACCTGGACCGCGACCGTCCTCGGCCCACCGCTCGGCGGAGCCCTGTTCGCCCTGGTCGGCCCGGTCGCGACCGTGCTGGCCGACGCCGTGAGCCATCTGCTCTCGGCGGCCGGGATCCGCGCGATCGGGCGCCCCGAACCCGTACCGGCGCGTGCCCCGTGGGCGGCGGCGCGGGGCGGCGCGGACGAGCCGGGCCGCCTGCGTCCCGCGGACCTCGTCGAGGGCTGGCGCCACATCCTCGGCCACCCGCTGCTGCGCCCGCTCTTCCTCAACACGGTGCTGGTGAACGGGCTGATCATGGCGACCGCGCCGCTGCTGGCCGTGCTCATGCTGGGGCCGCTGGGGTTCGCGCCGTGGCAGTACGGCCTGGCCTTCGCCGTCCCCTGCGTCGGCGGGCTCGTCGGGTCGCGGCTGGCGCGGCCGCTGGCGGCGCGGTACGGCGGGCACCGGGTGCTGCGGGTCGCGGGCGTGCTGCGCGTGTGCTGGCCGGTCGGGCTGGCCTTCGTCCGCCCCGGGGTCACCGGGCTGCTGCTCGTCATGGGGGTCGAGTTCGCGCTGATCACCTGCTCGGGGGTGTTCAACCCGGTGCTCGCGGCCCACCGCCTCGGTCTCACCGCGACCGACCGCGTCGCCCGCACGCTGACCGCCTGGTCGGTCACCGCCAAGGCGTCCGTCGCGGCGCTGACCGCCCTCTGGGGCCTCCTCGCGGCGGTCACCGGTCCGCGGGCGGCGATCGCCCTCGCGGGCCTCCTGCTCCTCGCGACCCCGCTGCTGCTCCCGCGTGCCGACCGCCTCCTGGCGGCGGCGGGGGGCGAGGAGGGGCGGAAGGAGCGGGAGCGGACCGATCACCAGGATTGACACGTGTAAGCAGGCGGTGGCACGCTCGCTTCCCGGCTCCCGGTTCCTTCCCCGGCCCCGTGGCGCCCCGCGCAGAAGGAGCAGCACTCCATGAGCACCACCGTCCTCACCACCCGAGGTCCCGTCCGCGGCGAGCGCCGTGCCGACGGCAGCTCGCGCTTCCTGGGCATCCCGTATGCGCAGCCGCCGGTCGGCGACCTGCGGTTCGCGGCGCCCGTGCCGCCGGAGCCGTGGTCGGAGCCACTGGACGCCACGGCGTACGGGCCGACGGCCCAGCGCCGGCCGTTCGCCGAGGTGACGACGATCCCGGAGCCGTCGATCCCGGGCGCCGGCGTCCTGAACCTCAACGTGTTCACCCCCGACACCGCTCCGGCGGCGGGACTGCCGGTCCTGGTGTGGATCCACGGCGGCGGCTACGTCGCGGGCTCGGCCGCCAGCCCCTGGTACGACGGCGCGGCGTTCAACCGCGACGGGGTCGTCGTCGTGTCGTTCGGCTACCGGCTGGGCATCGAGGGCTTCCTGCACCTGGAGGGCGCTCCCGACAACCGCGGTGTGCGGGACTGGATCGCGGCCCTGGAGTGGGTGCGGGACAACATCGCGGCCTTCGGCGGCGATCCGGCGAAGGTGACGATCGCGGGCCAGTCGGCGGGCGGCGGCGCCGTGCAGACGCTGCTGGCCGTGCCCGCGGCCGACGGCCTCTTCCGGGGCGGGATCTCCGTCTCCGGCGCGGTCCTGACGCCCGACGGCCCCGAGGTGGCCCGCGCCGCCGCCCGCCTCTTCACCACGCGCACCGGAGTGCCGGCCACCGCCGCCGCCCTGCGCGACCTGACCGACGACGAACTCCTCGACTTCCAGGACCTCCTGGCGGAGCCGGGCCCCGACCGCGAGGGCCTGCCGCCGCTGCTGGCCCTCGCCCCCTTCGCGGACGGCGAGCTGATCCCCGTACCCGTACGGGACGCCCTGACCCGGGGGGACGCGGCCGCCGACGTCCCGCTGATGCTCGGCTTCACCGAGCACGAGTTCACCATGATCCCGGCGCCCGGCCCCAAGGGCCCGCCGCTGCCCGTCCTGCTCGGCGGACTCGGCCTCGACCCCGCCCGCACCGCCGCCTTCACCGAGGCGTACGCGGCCGGCGGCGAGGACCTGCTCTTCGGCCAGGCGCTGACCGACGCGACCTTCCGCGCCCCGAACCTCGCCGTCGCCGACGCGCGCGCCGCCCGCGAACGGCCCACCTGGTTCTACGAGTTCACCTGGCGCTCGCCGGCCACCGGGCTGGCCTTCCACTGCCTGGACCTGCCCTTCGCCTTCGACCTGCTCGACGCCGAAGGGGTACGCGCCGTCGCCGGCGACGCACCCCCGCGGGCGCTCGCCGACGCCCTGCACCGTGCCTGGGTCGCCTTCGTCACCGACCAGGACCCCGGCACCGACTGGCCGCGCTACACCGCCGGCGAACGCGCCACCATGATCTGGGACGCCGAGCCCCGGATCGTCTCCGACCCGGTGCGCCGCGTCCGCGAACTCTGGCTCGACTGACGGCGGAAGCGGGGGCACCCGCAGCCGGGGGAGCGGGCGCACGGCGAGGGGCGGGCGCTCGGCGAGGAGTGGGCGCCCGAAGGCACGGTGCGCGGGCGCCCGACCCTGGGGCCGGGCGGGCCCGGACCGTGTCACCCGTCCGGGCGCGCCCGGACCGTGTCACAGGTTCTTCATGCGCCGTGCATGGTCCGCCCGGGCGGGCGCCACGACGATCGATCGTGCGCCCCGCGAGGTCCCGGACCGTACGCCACGACCGGCCCGGGACCTCGCGGGGCGCACCGCCACCCGCACCCGCCGCCCCGAGGAGCCCCGCCATGCCCGGCCGCCGCAGCTTCCTCACCGGATCCGCCGCCACGACCGGCCTCGGCGCCCCGCCCGCCACCGGCGCCACCCGCGCCACCGTCCGCGGCGACGACCGCGTCCTCCTCACCACCCCCGTCCTGACCGCCGCCACCGGCCCCGTCCCGGTCGACGTCGACGTCCGGGGCGTCCGCGTCCTGCGCCCGGAAGTCACGGACGCCAACGCCAGGACGTCCTTCGACCGCACCTCCTGGGTCTTGGCCCGCGTCACGGTCGGGTAGGGAGAGCGCGAAGCGTCCCCTCCCAGAACGGACCACCGATGCCGACCGACTTCACCGGCCTCGCCACCCCCCTCGTCGCCGACGCCTGCGTGCGGCTCGGCGAACCGCTCCGCGCCGCGCCCGCCGGGATCCTGCCCGTCGCCGCCGGTCAGCGCGTCGCCGGAAGGGCCCTGCCCGTACGGCACCACGGCAGCGTCGACGTGTTCCTGGAGGCGTTCACCCACGCCGAACCGGGGGACGTCCTCGTCATCGACAACGCCGGGCGCCGCGACGAGGCCTGCGTCGGCGACCTCGCCGTCCTGGAGGCCGAGGCGGCCGGTGTCGCCGGCGTCGTCGTGTGGGGCCTGCACCGGGACACGCCGGACCTCGTGGAGATCGGCCTGCCCGTCTTCTCGTACGGGCGCCACGCGCCCGGCCCCGTCCGCCTCGACCCGCGCGACCCGGACGCGCTCCGCACCGCGCGGTGCGGCGACCACCTGGTGACCGCGGACGACGTGGTCCTCGCCGACGACGACGGGGTCCTCTTCGTGGCGGCCGACCGCGCGGAGGCCGTCCTGGAGACCGCGCGGGCCATCCTCCGCACCGAGCGCGAACAGGCGCGCCGCATCAGGGCCGGCGAGAGCCTGCGCGCGCAGACCCGGTTCGACGACTACCTGAAGGGCCGGGCCGAGGACCCCGCGTACACCTTCCGGCGCCATCTGCGCCGGATCGGCGGCGCGATCGAGGAGTGACCGCGGGACGCCGGCCGGCCGCGTCCGCGCGGCCGGACCGGCCCCGTCGGGCGGCCGACGCGACCGGCTCCCCGGAGGCGGCCGGCCGGGCACGCCCCGGGAGGCGGCCGGCGGGGGCGGGCGTCAGCCCTCGAAGCCGACCGTGCCGTCGGGCAGGACCGCCTCGACCCGGGCGCCGTGCTCGACGGTCCGGCTCACCGTGCAGAACTTCTCGTGCGTGAGGCGCACGCCGCGGGCGAACACCTCCGCCGCCCGCGGGTTGTTGTCCGGGAGGTCGAACTCGTAGCTGACCCTGATGCGCCCGATGCGGCCGTCGTCCTCGGGCCCCGACACCGACTCCACCACGATCCGCAGGTCGTCGTGGTCCACGGCCCGCGCGGTCCGGTCCACGACGAGACCGCCGCAGCCGCCCATCGCGGCGAGCAGCAACTCGACCGGGGTGAAGGAGGGCTGGGCGTCCGCGTCGTCCGCGGCGGCCATCCGCACCTCGGCGCCCCGGTCGTTGCGGGCGGTCCAGTTGCGGTACCCGGTGCGGACGGTCTCGATGCGGTAGTCGGCCATGACGGCGGTGCTCCTCGTGCTCGTACGGTACGGTCGCCGCCCCGCAACCCCACCGCCCGAGCCCCGCCGAGCGGAAGCGCCGGACGCGCGCGGCGGCCCCGTCAGTATCCGTGGTCGCGGACGCCGGCCGTACCGGCACGAGCCCGTACGACCGCGCCCCACGCCTCCGCCACCGCGCCCCAGACCGCGCGGAGCACGGGCTCGGCACGCCGCACGGAATCCACCGCGGCCTCCGGCGAACCGCCCGCCGCGCGGACGTCCTCGCCGTCGCCCGCCGCCCACTCCGCCACCGTCTCCGCGCCGACCTCGGGATGGAACTGCACCCCCCACCCCGCGCTCCCGACGCGGAAGGCCTGGACCGGGCAGTCGTCGCCGCCCAGGAGCGGTACGGCGCCGGGCGGCAGCGCGGCTATCTCGTCCCAGTGCCACTGCGCGGCCGGAGCACCGTCCGGTACGCCGCCGAGGACCGGGTCCGCGGCGATGCCGGACAACCGGCGCACGGGTACGGCCCCCACCTCGGGCCCCTGGGCCCGGCGGGCGACCGAACCGCCCAGGGCATGGGCGAGGATCTGGCCGCCGAGGCATATCCCGAGCAGCGGGACCCCGTCGGCCACTGCCTCCCGGACCAGCTCGCGGACCCGGGGGAGCCACGGCGCGGCCAGGTCGTCCTGGCAGTTGGCGGACCCGCCCAGGACCAGCAGCCCCGCGTGACCGCCCAGCGACCCGGGGAGCGCCTCGCCCCGCCAGGCCCGCACCACGTCGAGACGGAGCCCGGCCCCCGCGAGGCGCTCGCCGACGAGGCCGGGCCCGGCCTCCCCCTCGTGCTCCACGACGAGGACGGCGGGAGCGGCGCCCAGGGCGGCCGGGGCGGCCGGGGTGTCCGCCGTCGTTCGTACTGTCCCGGCTGTCCCGGCTGTCCCGGCTGTCCCGGCTGTTCCGGCTGTTCCGGCTGTCCCGGCCGTCTGGTCTGTGGCAGTCGCGTGGGCTGCCCCGACCGTCGCAGCCGTCGTAGTAATCCCAGTCGTCTCGATCGCCTCGGTCGTCATCGTCGTGCCCCTCCCTCGTCGTCACCCGGAACGCCTCGTCCGTTCGACCTCACCGAGGATCTCCGATGAACCTCCGCCGCGGGACCCCCCGTCGCCGTCCCGCGCGGATGAGTAGTCCGCCGAACGCGCCTGAGTACGCCGACCGATGTGCCGACCGCCGCCCGCTGGTGGACTGGGGTCATGACTTCGGACGCCCGGCGCACCCGCTCCCTCCAGCACGTCACCGCCACCGGTACGGCCCTCGCGGTGGCCCTCGGCCCGCTGGTGATCGGTGCGCTGCTCGCCCGGTCGGTGGGAGGGGACCCGATGGTCTCCGTCAACGCCCTGATCGCGGGCGGCGGTCAGCGGGCCCGGATCTCCCGGGCGCAGCTCCGCTCGGGCGCGCGGATCGGCGCCCGGCGGAGGCCGCGGCTCCGGTGGGTGGCGCCCGGTCCCGGGACGCGGGGCGCGACGGTACGGCGCCGACCTCTCCGAAGGGCTCCCGGAGCTACGTCGGATGAGCGATGATCCTCGCTGACGATACTCGGCAGTAGCAGGCCGGGGCCACGGCGAAAGGGCACACCGAATGGCGAGGCGGCACCCCGCGGGGGACGACCACACGAGCGATGCCGGGGACGGTGCCGCGAGCCCGGCCGGCGGGGGTGGAACCGGCATCGGCCGGCGCCGGTTCCTCGGGTACGTGCTGGCCGCGCCCACCCTCACCGTGGCGGCCCAGATCGGCGCCGAGGCGCTCGTGCCCCGCCAGGCGCAGGCGGCGGTTCCCGCGCTCGTGCCGTCGCTGCCGGGACCGGCCGAACTCCTCGACCTGAACGAGCTGCTGACGCTCGCGGCGCTGCCCACCAGCAACCTCATCACGATCCGGATCGACGAGGACGGCACGGCCCGCTTCGCCCTGCCCCGGGCCGAGGTCGGCCAGGGCGTCACCACCTCCAGCGCCATGATCGTCGCCGAGGAGCTCGACCTGCCGCTGGACAAGGTGAAGGTCACCCTCGCCGACGCGCGTCCCGAACTGCTCTTCAACCAGCTGACCGGCGGCTCCAACACGACCTACTCCACCTACACCCCGATCCGGGTCGCCGCCGCCGTCGCGCGCGGCCGCCTCCTGCACGCCGCCTCCCTCGTCCTCGGCGAGGCCGTCTCCACCCTCACCACGAAGGCGGGCGCCGTCGTCTCCCCGGCGGGCGCGCTGCTCGGCTACGGCGAACTCGCCGCGAAGGCGGCCGCCGTGACCGACTCCGCGGTGGAGGTCACCCTCAAGGACCCGGCCCGCTTCCGCGTCGTCGGCACCGGTCAGCGACGGGTGGACGCGCTCGAAGCGGTCACCGGGCGCAAGAAGTTCGCGATGGACCTCCAGGTTCCGGACGCCCTGCCCACCATGGTGTGCCGACCGCCCACCATCAACGGCACGGTCCGCTCGGTGGCCAACCTCGCCGAGGTCCGGGCGATGCCCGGGGTCACCGACGTCGTCGCCGTCTCCACCGGCGTGGCCGTCCGCGCCCGCACCTTCGGCCAGTGCGTCGACGCCGTACGGGCGCTGAGCGTCACCTGGGGACCCGGCACCGCCGAGGGCGCGTCCGACGCCACCGTCCTGGAGAAGCTGCGCAGGGCCGAACTCCCGCTGGTCGTGCCGGCCCTGCCGCTCCTGACGAAGGCGGTCGACGCCCGCTTCACCTTCCACTTCGCCAGCAACGCGGCCCTGGAGACCAACTGCGCCGTCGCGGACGTCCGCGCGGACTCCGCGGAGATCTGGGCCTCGCTGAAGGCTCCGATCGTCGCCCAGGAGCAGATCGCCCTCAAGCTGGGCCTGCCGCCCACAGCCGTCCGCGTCCACGTCACCGAGGGCGGCGGCTCCTTCGGCCGCAAGCTGTTCTCCGACGCCGCCCAGGAGGCCGCCGAGATCTCCAAGGCCCTCGGCAAGCCCGTCAAGCTGATGTGGCACCGCACGGACGACTTCCGGCAGGGGCGTACGCACCCGATGTCCACGTCCCGGGTGCGGGCCACGTACTCGCTCGGCGAGGTCCTCACGTACGAGCAGCGGCACACGTCCGTCGCCACCGACTTCGGGCACGGCATCGGCGAGGTCCTGACGGCGGAGGCGGCCCGGCTGCCGGTCGCCGACGCCGCCTTCTCCCAGACCATGTTCCAGCTCACCCAGATCAGCCCCTACCACCTCGGCGTCACCACCCAGCTCCTCGCCGAGACGGACAAGGGCTTCAACACCGGCTCCATGCGCAACATCTACTCGCCGAACGTCCGCTGCGCCCAGGAACTCGTCATGGACGAACTGGCGAAGCGGATGGGCCAGGACGGGTACGCGCTGCGGCGCCGGCTCGTCAAGGACGCGCGGGCCCGTGCCGTCCTGGACAAGGTCGCCGAGGTGGGGGAGTGGGGCCGGAGCATGGCGGCCGGCACGGCCCAGGGCATCGCCGTCCACACCGAGTACCACTCCGCGGTCGCGATCCTCGCCGAGATCGACTGCCGGCCGGAGACCACCGGCCGGAAGGTCCCGAACGCGTACACCGGACCGCGGGTGACCAAGGTGGTCTGCGCCGTCGACGTCGGCCTGGCGGTCAACCCGCGCGGCCTCGAGGCCCAGATGATGGGCGGGATCGCCGACGGCATCGCGATCACCCTGACGTCGGGCCTCCACCTGCGGGACGGGCACTTCCTCGAAGGCAGCTGGGACCAGTACTTCTACACCCGGCAGTGGAACACCCCGCCCGAGCTGGAGATCATCGTGATGCCGCCGACCGGCGACAAGCCGGGCGGCGCGGGCGAGCTGGCCGTCGCCGGCGCGATGGCCGCCGTCGCCTGCGCGTACGGCCGGGCGACCGGCACGATGCCGACGGTCTTCCCGGTCAACCACGCGGAGCCGCTCGCGTTCACCCCCCTGCCGACCGTCCCGCCCGTCCCGGCCTCGCCCACCGACGGCCGCGACCGCACCATCTGAGAGCTGGAGTCCCCGTGCCGCAGCACACCTTCATCCTGAACGGCAAGGCCGTCACCGCCGACGTCGAGGGCGACGTCCGGCTCCTGTGGGTCCTCCGTGACGTCCTCGGCGTCACCGGCCCCAAGTACGGCTGCGGGGTCGGCGTCTGCCGGGCCTGTACGAGCCACCTCAACGGCAAGGCGTTCACACCGTGCGCCGTGCGCGTCGACGACGTGGCCGCGACCGACGAGGTCACCACCATCGAGGGCCTGCCCGACACCGTCGGCAGCGAGCTCCACCCCATGCAGGAGGCCTGGCTCGACCTGGACGTCGCCCAGTGCGGCTACTGCCAGCCGGGCCAGATCATGACCGCGGTGGCGACCGTCCGCAAGGCGCGCGAGGCCGGCCGGGAGATCACCGAGGCCGACCTCGACGCCATCCGGAACATCTGCCGGTGCGGCACCTACCACCGCATCCGGCAGGCCGTTCTGGAGGGCGCCCGGCGGATGACCTGACCGGTGGTTCGCACCACGAAGGCGTTCTGTTCGTGGTACGAAGGTATTCTGTTCGCATGGCGAAGGACGACGGCGGGACGATGAGCGTGGTGGCCGCGCTGGTGCGCGGCGCCTTCCTGGTGAACGCGGTCTACGCGGACGCGGGCCGGGAGTACGGCCTGACGCCGCAGCAGGGCCAGTTGCTCTGCGTACTGATGCCCGGCCCGTCCGGGATGGGCGAGCTCGGCACCAAGCTGGGGCTCGCCAAGTCCAGCCTGACGGGCCTGGTGGACCGCACCTCCCGCCTCGGCTTCGTCCACCGCGAGCCCGACCCGGAGGACCGCAGGGCCGTGCGGGTGGCGCTCACCGAGGAGGGCGTGCGGATCGCCGAGGACTTCTACACGGAGACCTGCCGCCGCGTGGAGGAGCTTCCCGCGGGGCTCGCCGCCCCCGAGCGCGCGCAGTTGGCCGTGCTGCTCGGCCGGGTCGTCCAGGACAACGAGGTGCCCGTCGTCTTCGTCGACCCGGCCTGAGGCGGCCCGGGCGCCTTGTGCCGGGGCGGGCACGCCCGTGCCGCAGCAGCTCGTCGACCCGGAGCCGCCCGGCCGGGGTCGCCGCCCCCGCAGACCGGTCGCGACGACGACGTGGTCCGCGTCGGTCCGGCGGCCCGAGGCCAGGGTGACGCCGTGGACGTCGGCTACGGCGACCCCGCCGCCGGCTTCTCCCGCACCGCGTCCAGGTACTCGGCCACCGCGTCCCTGTTCCGGGTCAGGCAGCGGATCCGGGCGGTCATCCGGTCCCGCTCGCCCTCCAGCGTCGCCAGCATCTCCGGGGTCGCGTCGGGGAAGTGGATGGTCCTCGGCTTGTTCAGGCAGGGCAGGATCTGCTTGATGATCCGGGTCGGCAGACCGGCGTCGAGCAGTCCCCGGATCTGCGCCACCCGGTCGACGTTCGACGGGTCGTAGACGCGGTAGCCGTTCGGAAGCCGGTCCGCGACGATGAGACCCTGCTCCTCGTAGTAGCGCAGGAGCCTGCGCGGTGTCCCGGTCCGCTCGGACAGCTCGCCGATCCGCATGGGAAGCCCCCTCCGGGCAATCGCTTGACCTTGACATCGATGTGAGGGTTCGAGCATACGGAGCATGAGCCACGACACGACAGCGGCGGCCGGTCCGGCGACCCGCGCGCCCGCACACGACGAACACCGCCCGCCCTCCGGCCGGTTGCCGCTCCCCGCCCTGCTCGCCCTCGCCACCGCAGTCTTCGTCACCAGCCTCACCGAGACCCTCCCCGCCGGCCTCCTGCCCGCCCTGAGCACCGGACTGGGAGTCGGCGAGGCCGCGGCGGGCCAGTCGGTCACCGTCTACGCCCTCGGCACGGCCCTCACCGCCGTCCCGCTCGCCGCCCGGACCGCCGGATGGCGCCGCAAGCGGCTGCTCCTCACCTCGGTCGCCGGCTTCGCCGCCGCCAACACGGTCACCGCCGCCTCCTCCTCGTACGCCCTCACCCTGGGCGCCCGGTTCCTCGCCGGCGTCGCCGCGGGCGTCGCCTGGGCCCTGCTCGCCGGATACGCCCGCCGGATCGCGCCCGCCCACCTCCGAGGCCGCGCGGTCGCCGTCGCGATGACCGGCATCCCCCTCGCGCTCTCCCTCGGCGTGCCGGCCGGCACCTTCCTCGGCGAGGCCGTCGGCTGGCGGACCGCCTTCGCCGCGATGACCGTGATCGCCGCCGGGCTCCTCGGCTGGATCGCCCTCGCCGTCCCCGACCTGCCCGGCGAACCGCGCGGCGCCCGCGCCCCCGCCGCGCGGACCCTCAAGGTCCCCGGCGTCCTCCCCGTCCTCGCCGTCACCTTCGCCCTCGTCCTCGCCCACACCGTGCTCCACACCTACGTCGCCGCCTCCCTCGGCCACCTCGGCCTCGGCGGCTCCACCGGACTCGTCCTGCTCGTCTTCGGCGCCGCCTCGCTCGCCGGCATCGGGGTGACCGGCCGTCACATCGACCGCAGGCTCCGTGCCCTGACCCTCGCCGGCACGCTCCTCGTCGCCGTCGCGGCCGCCGCCCTCGCCGCACCGGCCGGAAGCACCGCCCTGGTCCTCGTCGCCGCCGCCCTGTGGGGGCTCGGCTGGGGCGGGGCGCCGACCCTGCTGCAGACGGCCGTCGCCGAAGCGGGCGGGGCCGCCGCCGACACCGCCCAGACGATGCTGGTCAGCCTCTGGAACGCGGCCATGGCTGCCGGCGGCCTCGCGGGCGGCCTCCTCCTCGACCTGCTCGGCGCGGGCGCCCTGCCGTGGGGCGTACTCCTCCTGCTCGTGCCGGTGGTGGCCGTGGTGGCCGGCGCCCGGACCCACGGCTTCCCCGCCCGGCGCGGTCCGGCCTGAACGGCTCCCCTGCCCGGCGCGGTTCGGCCGGACCGGCTTCCCCGCCCGGCGCGGCCCGACCCGAGCGGCTTCCCTGCCGGGCGCCGTCCGGCTAGACCGGCTTCCCCGCCCGGCGCCGTTCGTCCAGACCGGCTTCCCTCCCCGACACCGCCCGGCCGGACCGGCGCCGGTTCCGCCCGGGCGGAACCCGGCCGCCCGGGCGGGACCCGGCGGAAAAGGCGCAGGCCCCCACCGTGCACGGTGAGGGCCTGCGCCGCGTACGGGACCGGTCAGACGGCCGGCGGGACGCGGGGCGGGCGGCCGGTGCCGCGCGTCAGCACGTATCCGCCGATGCCGGCCAGCGCGGCGAGGACGCCGCCCGCGGCCGTCCAGAGCCAGCGGTCGGACCACCAGCCGGAGGACCAGCCGTCCTCCGGGGCCGCGGCCTCGACGGCGGTGCGCCGGCCCGCGTCCTCGTCCGCCTTCGCCTGGTCGGCGGTGGTCGCCCCGGGCACGAGCGGCGCGCCGAGCGAACCGTCGCTCGCGTAGGCGCCGCCCTTGTCGAGCGTGTCGACCCCGATCCGTGCCGTGAACGGCTGCCCGAGGTCCTCCTCCGGCAGCCCGGTGACGGTCAGCCGGACGTAGTAGCTGCCGGGCAGCGGGTCGTTCGCCCACGCGTCGGCCGACGCGCGCACCGGCCGCAGCACACAGGCCAGCTCGGCGGTCGCGGCCTCCGGCGCCGCAGCACGGGACTGCATCCCGTACATGCACGGCTGCCGCCGCCGCAGCCCGTCGTACACGTCGATCCGCCAGGTGGCGGCCCCGTGCCGCAGGGCGGCCTCGGGCAGGGTCACCGTCGCGCGGACGGTGGACCGCTGACCGGTGTCCGCCGGGAACACCCAGTACAGGTAGTCACCCGTCGCGGCCTGCGCGGTGGCCTCCTGCCCCGGGAGGAACCGGGCGGCGGTACGGAACGTGGTCCCGGCCTCCGTCGGTCCCGCCCCCGAGCCCGCGCTCGCGCTCGGGTCCGGGGTGGCGGAGGGGGAGTCGGCCAGGGCGGCGGGAGCCGCGAGACCGAGCAGGGCGGCGCCCGCGAGCGCGGCCGTGGCGAGCATGCGTACGGTACGCATCAGTGGGTCCTCCAGACAGCGACGCGCCAGCGGGACAGCCAGCCCCAGACCAGACCGGCCAGGAACCCGACGAGCACCAGCGCGCCGAGCAGCCACCAGCCGCGGCCGAGACCGAACGAGGCCACGTCCGAGGCGCTCGACGGACCGTCGACGACGTCCACCGTCAGCTCGATGGGCATGCCCGGCACGGTCTTCACCGACGGCGGGGCGGAGAAGGAGTTGCTGACCTGGAGGCAGACGGTCTCGGCCGCCGGCTTGGCGTCCCCGGGGCCGTCGTCGAGGTCCGGCTTCGGGTAGCGCAGACCGGTCGAGACGACGTCCGTCCGCCCGTCGCCCGCCTCGGAACCGCGGACGATCTCCCGACCGTGGAGGGTGACGGCCCGCAGCAGCACGCCGTAGTCGTTGTTGACGGCCCGGTCGGCGGACACGCTGACGGAGGCGCGCAGCTCCTGGCCGGGCAGCAGGTCCACCCGGTACCAGCGGTGCTCGCCGAAGGACTCGCGGTCCGTGTACAGGCCGGGCTTGAGCTGCGGGGCCTTGTCGCACCGCACCGCGCCCTGCGTGGCCACCGGGGTGACGACCGGGTCGGCCGCGCGGTCCACCAGCTGGCGGACGCGGCGCGAGAGGTCCTCGGTGCGGTGGATGGAGGTGTACGTGCCTCCGGTCGCCTCCGCGATGCAGGTGAGCTGCTGCCGGGTCTTGGCGTCCGGCACCAGGCCCAGCGTGTCGATGACGAGGTGGATGCCCTTCGCCGCGATCTCCCGTGCCACCTGGCAGGGGTCGAGCGGAGCGCAGGTGTCCTCGCCGTCGGTGATGAGCACGATCCGCTTGGTCGCCCCGTCGTCGCCGAGGTCGTCGGCCGCGCCGAGCAGTGCCGGGCCTATCGGCGTCCAGCCCGTCGGGGCCAGGGTGGCCACCGCGGTCTTGGCCTCGGTCCGGTCGAGCGGCCCGACCGGGTACAGCTGCCGGGTGTCCTTGCAGCCCCGCTTGCGGTCCTGGCCCGGATAGTCGGCGCCGAGGGTGCGTATGCCGAGCCTGACCTCCTCGGGGACCGCGTCGAGGACCTCGTTGAAGGCCTGCTTGGCCGCGGCCATGCGCGACTGGCCGTCGATGTCCTTGGCCCGCATCGAGCCGCTGACGTCGAGCACCAGCTCGACCTTGGGTGATTCCTTCGCCGGCTCGTCGGCGGCCGCGCCCGTCGGCAGGAGCGCGACGCTCAGGGCGGCGAGCAGCGCGCAGGCCCCGGTCGCCAGCCGTTTTCTCGTGATCATCGCCGGATCGTATTGATGATTCTCCGACAAACCCAAATCACGTCTGACCGTTGAAGAAATCGATCATGCAAGCGCCCCGCCAACCGGTCTGCCCGACGGCCGCCGCCAGGCCCGAACGGGCGGACGGGCGCCGGGGAACGGTGGTGCCGAAGACGCCGGCGAGCGGCCCGCTGCGCACCCCCACCGAGCGGGGGACCGTGCGAGGTCTGGCGGACGGCCGGCGGAGCAGGCCCGTGTCCGGGCCGACGGGCTGGGAACCGACGGGCTCCGTACGAAGTCCCCATTCGACATATAAGAGCGCGTGTTCGAATGCGGGTGCTTGATAATGATCACGGCGCGGTCGGGGTGAAGCACGGCAGTGCGACAACCCGGCAGGGGACCGGAGCGCTGCTGAATCGAAGTACGGGGGATCGCATGGAATGGCTGGTTGCGTCAGGTGCTGTCGCGGCGCGTGAGGACAGGTTCGACTGGTTCTGTGAAACGGTGTCCACCGAAGTGATGCCCATCATGCTCAGTACCCGGCATGCGGCCGACTTCCGGGCGGGCATCACCTATCTGGATCTCGGCGTGGTGCGGCTGTCCGCTGTTTCTTCTTCGCCGGTGTTCTCGCGCCGTACCTCGGCTCACGTCCGGCGCGGCGATCCCGAGCACTTGCAGCTGGCGCTCATCACGCAAGGTGGCTTACGCATCTCCCAGCGACGCAACGAATCGGTCGTCGCGGGAGGATTTGTGCTGACCGACACCTCGCGGCCGAGCAAGGGGGAGTGCACCGGCGAACGGATCGAGTCGGTGGTCCTGCAGATTCCCCGTCAGGCACTGCCACTGCGATCGGATCGTCTGGACCGCCTCCTCGCGCAGGGCCTGGCCGCACACGAGGGGTCCGGGGCGATCCTCGCCGACTTCCTGAAGACGCTGCTCTCGTACGGCCCGGGCTGTCGTCCGGAGGAGCTGAACGGGATGGGTTCCGTCGCTCTCGAACTGGCCACCGCGTTCCTCGCGCGGCAGCTCGGTGACCCTGGCGAGGCGCCTGCCGAGGCCCGTGCGCAGGAGACGCTGCAGCGGATCCACCGCTTCATCGAGAACAATCTCGGCGACCCCGGACTGACGCCCCAGATGATCGCCGACCGGCACAACATGTCCCTGCGGCATCTGTACAACCTCTACGCCGACCAGCCCCTGACCCTCGCGGCCCACATCCGCCGAAGCCGGCTGGAGCGCGCCCGTGCCGACCTCGCGTGCGGAGAACTGAGCAGTCGGCCCGTTCAAGTGATCGCGGCCCGCTGGGGTTTCCCCAGCCCCACCGGTTTCAGCCGGGCGTTCCGTGAGGTCTACGGGATCACCCCCACCGAACACCGCACGTTCTCCCTGGGGGGCAGCGGCACGCAGGGGACGGAAACCCTGCACGCCACGCACACCACCACGGACTGCGCGGGCCTAAATTCTCCGCTGGAGACGGCGTCACAGTGCGAACGGAGCCACGGGACGACGATCCGGCAAGGCGCGTCGGCCTCTCCGCGCGCCACCGACAGTGGCAGCGGCCCGTGACAGCCGAGTCTCCACGCCCCTCGCTTTCCGCGAGGAGGTATCCGAGATCTGTCCTCATGGGGGATGTATGAGCTTGCGCAAGAAGGTTGCCACCACCGTCGGGGCCGCTGCTCTGGCCGTCGCCGGGGTGTTGGGTTCCGCAGGTCAGTCGGTCGCCGGATCGAGCGGTCAGCAGATCCACTTCCACGACACCAGCACCGTCGTCTACTCCATCCGCATCGAGGGCTACAACCAGAACGGCGAATCGGTGTCGGGCTGCTTCCTCACGCCGAGCCGGGACACCTGGATCAGCGGCTGGTGGTGGAGGGGCGAGGCCAGGGTCACCTTCTACAGGAACAACTCCTGCTCCTTCGCCACGTATTACGGTGACACGATCGCGTCGGTGCCCGCGGAGCAGAGCGGAAACTGGACGACCGTCTACTCCTGACCGTCCGTTGTGCGGCCGCGCCGAGCGGGTGGGCACGGGGGAGGCACTGGGCCCCCACCCCCGCGCCCGGGCCGCCGACTGCCGCACAGGTCTCGCGGACGGGTCCGTTGCTCACGGGCCTTGTCCGCGGTGACCCGTCGGACTTCCGGCGGGTCCGCCCGGCCCGAGATCCCCTGTGACCGCGGGTACGCACCGGGTGGAGAATCTCGTCGATCGATCTGCCGGTGGTGACACTCCAGCTGTCACACCACCTGTCACCCCACCCGTTGAACCGGTCAGCCGGAAGTGTCGCGCGGCGGCTTGAGGCTGCTGAACGTGGCCCCGGCGACCAGGACCGCGACGCCGGCCAGGAGGGCGGCCGTGCTGGCTGCCGGGTGCAGGACGACAGCCCACGGCTGCGCGATGCCGCCGCCGCTCTTCCACCCTCCGACGGCGAGGACCAGTGGCACGGCGGTGAGGACCGGGGCTGCGATCCGCGCGCCGGTGAGCGGGTTGAGGAGGAGTGCCAGGCCGAGGTAGAAGGCGGTGTTCCGGCCGATCGACAGGGCCACCGACTCGGCGCCCGCGAAGTGTCCGAGGACGGCCGTGCTCAGGGTGAGGGTCGCGCAGCCGACGGCGAGTGAGGTGTCGAGGCGGTGGACCGCCCGCACGGCGACCGATTCGGTGGCGCCCCGGGCACGGCCGGTGAAGGCGAGCCATGTCACGGCGGGGACGACGGTGATCAGCGCCGCGAGAAGGAAGTGGCCGGCCCCGCCCACCATCGCGGGTACGGGGATGAGGCTCTGCCCGAATGCCAGGCCCGCGCCGGCCGTCACGGCGGTGACGGCGGCGAGGACGGGCACGTCACGGGATGCGGCCCACCAGTTCACCGGCCTGCTCCTTCAGGGTTCAGGGTCGGCTTCCGGTCGCAGCCGGTGAGTGCGGCCCGGTTCGTGTCGTACCAGGCGCGCTGACGATCGGAGGGCAGCGTGAGGACCATCCCGGCGAGTCTGGCGTCGTCGGGGGAGACCCGGCCCGGGATCGGTGCCGGAGGCGCTTGGGTGGCGATGCCGGTCAGCCATGCGGTGAGCGGTCCCCGTGCAGGGAACGCCGGGTACCTGTGACTGATCCGGGCGCACGTGGGGATGGGGGGCAGCAGGGTGTTGGCGAGGTTGACGGTGATGTCCTGCTCGCGCACCTGACCCCTGCCTCCGAAGCCGGCTTGTCCGGGCCTGAGGACGCGGTTCTGGGTGAGGGAGGACGGCACGGGAAGGCCGGCGTCCTTCAGTCGTTCGCTGTAGGTGCGGGTGGTCGCGGCGATCCCGGCGCGTCCCGGAGTCTCGGGCCACAGGCACACTTCCGGGACGCCGGCGCCGTCGCAGACCAAAGCGTCGGGGTTCCGGTCGAGGACCGGGTCGTAGTCCATGTCCACGACCAGGAAGCCCGAGGCCACGGACGCGGCGACCAGGACGGTCACGGGCTTCCAGAGGCTGGACCGGGCGATCGCGAGGAGGCACGCGGTGATGATCCCGCCGGCGAACAGGAGCGGGGCCCACACGGCCGTGGGGTCGATGACCGAGCCGACCGAGCAGCAGCTGTCGTAGGCGCCGGCCACGAGGTGGCGGGGCCACGGGGTGTCCCAGGATCCGGGGAACGCGGTCAGGCAGAACCCGGCGACCATCGCCAACGGTGCGGCCGCGAGCTGCGGAAGACGCCCGCCCAGGAGGTACCCGGCCAGCGTGGCGGCCGCCATCAACAGCGCGTACACCACGAACATGCCCAGGTGGGAGAACGACGGAAGCGTTCCCGCGGCCGAGACCGCGACACCGACCGCGATGAGCATCCCGACAACGCCCATGGCCCACACCGGGACCAGAAGCGGCAGCGCGACGGCGAGGCGGCCGCGGGAGGGAGCCTGCCCGAAGACGTTGCCCCGGCGGAGGCGTGCGCTCTCCCACGCGCCGCTCGCCGCGCACGCGGCCGCGGCGAACGGGATCGTGTAGGAGGCGTTGCCCAGGACGGACGGCCCGTAACCGGGGACGGTGCCCAGGGTGATCGGCTCCGAGAGGAGCAGCAGGACGTAGCCGGCAAGAAAGACGAGCATGAGTCCGGCGGAGGAGGACCGCAGGAGGGTGGTGGTACGCATCGGTCAGATCTCCCGTCCGACGAGTGTCGCGTAGGCGGCTTCGGCCTGCTCGCGCCCGCCTGTGGCGGCCGGTGCGAGGGCGTGGAAGTCGGCGGGGCTGCCCTGGAAGGAGATCTCGCCGTGGGCGAGGACGACCACCTGCGTGTACAGGTCGGCGAGGTCTTCGGTCTGGTGCGTGGAGACGACCACCCGCACGCTGCCGGCGAGGTCGTCGACGAGCTTTCGGAACACCAGGCGCTGCGTGGGGTCGAGGCCGGCGGTCGGCTCGTCCATCAAGATCAGTTCACTGCGGTGGGTCAGCGCCCCCGCGATTCCCATGCGGCGGAGCTGCCCGCCGGACACCTGGTTGCTCTTTCGCTCGGCGAGGCGGGTGAGGTCGACGCGGCGCAGCGCGTCCTCGGACGCTCTCCACGCCGCGTCCTTCGGCATGCCTTTGAGCCAACCCGCGTAGGCGACCTGCTCGCGCACGGTCAACCCGGGCACGGGATCGATCCGTTGGGGGATCCACGCCACGCGTTCGCGGTAGGCGGCCCGATGGCGGCCCTTCGCCGTGGCTCCGTCGAAGGTGACCGACCCGGAGGCGGGGGTCAGGTGCGAGGCGGCGATGCCCATCAGTGTGGACTTGCCGGCTCCGTTCGGCCCGAGGAGGACCGTTGCCCGCGCGTCGATCCGGAGGCTGAACTCGTGGAAAACGGGCGCCTTCCTCCCGTACCGGAACGAAACATGATCAAAAACCAGAGTCATGGACGGATGCGCAATCCGCCACCCCACTGCCGGCGGGATGGCTTTGGTCGTGGGACAGTTGACAGGAGAGGGTCCCGGTGCTGAATCCACCGGGACCCTCGCACTACTGGTTCAACAACCGCACTACCAGGCGACCTTCACGTAATTGACGGTGAGGAACGTGCCGCTGTGGATGTCCGTCAGCTGGAAGTAGTAGTTGCCCGCGTCGTCCGGGTCGCCGTAGTCGACCCACCCGCAGTAGTTCACCCGGGTCCCCTTGGAACGGTCCGGAGCGGAAGAGACGTCCTTCCACAGCCGCAGCGAGGCCTGGTTGAACCCACTACCGCCGTCCGAGATGCAGTCCGAGAAGTAGATGCCCGTGTAGTCCCAGGTGTCGTTGTTGTCCCACCAGCGGCGCGACTCGTCACCCACCCGCCATCCGGTCATGTACGACTCGAACTGACCTTCCGCCGCGTGCGCCGGAACCACCGACACCGCACCCAGCAGCGCGGCACCGGCCATCACCCCGGCCAACGGCTTCAAACCGATCTTCACTTGATCCCTCTTCCGTGTGTCCGGCACCGCCCACACCGGGCGGCACCCTCGCGGGTCGGAGATCCGACCCCGATCCGGCCTGCGACTACCAGGCGACCTTGACGTAGTTGATGTCGATGTAGTCGCCGTTACCGACGTCCGTCAGCGCGAAGTAGTAGTTGCCCGCGTCGTCCGGATCGCCGTAGTCAACCCACCCGCAGTAGTTGTCCCGGGTGCCCTTGCTGCGGTCCGGGGCGCCGGAGATGTCCTTCCACAGGCGCAGTGACGCGTAGTCGTAGCCCCGGTAGTCGTCATCCGACCGGCATCCCGAGAAGTAGATGCCGGTGTAGTCCCAGGTGTCGTTGTTGTCCCACCAGCGGCGGGACTCCGTCGGAGCCGTCCACCACGAGATGTGGGACTCGAACTGGCCTTCCGCGGTGACGCCCGCGTTCGCCGGCGTGACGCCGCCGACCCCGAGGAGCGCGACACCTGCCATCAGACCGGCCACTTTCTTGCGCCGGGTGCTCATCAGATTCTCCTTTCCCTGTTCGTTCGCCCCGAGTGAGGGCATGCCGGAGGAAGGAGACGTGATGCGTTACCTCCCCCCTGAGGCGCCCCGAACGCTAACTGTCGAACACCCCGGTTTGTAAAGGGGGATTCTTCTGTGGCTCAAATGAAACCCTCTCTTTCCCTCCCCGCTCGAGACAGGTCGTTTCCGCAGCCAGCAGCCCGGTTCACTGCTCGCCAACTCGCCGCGGTGTTGGCCGAGAACCTGCGCTTCGCAGGGGAGGATCCGCAATCGGCGGCGCTTGCGCCGAATGGATGCGTGACGGACACGGAGCGGGTTTGACCAGCGGACAGGCGAGCACTGGACAGCCGGTACGGCGCGTAGGGGGAGCTGCACGGAGGGGCGGGCCGAACCCTGCACGGAATATGGAGCGGCCGTGCATCGGTCGCACATTGCGGCCATCTCCCGAAAGTGTCTAATCGAGTGCCGGACCGTCAGTAGCGGTGCGCCGCGCCCGGGATCGCATTCCTGCAATCAGGTCTGCTTCCGGTCCGCGCAATCGTCGCCTCGGCGACGCGATTGACATCTCGCCCATGCGCCCGACGCGGGCGAAAAGCAAGTTCGACCGTCCATGTGAGGAGAACCTTCGTGTGCCTGAACGCCATCAAGACCGTCCGCCGCGTGCTGAGCGCCGCCGGCGGTGCCCTGCTCATCGCGATGGCCCTGCCCCCCTCACCCGCCTCCGCCGCCGACCTGTCCGAGTGGTACTGGCTGGCCAACTGGAACAGCGCCAAGTGCCTGGAGGTGGGCGGCTGGTCCACGGCCAACGGAGCCGGCGTCGGCCAGTGGACCTGCCACGACGGAAACAACCAGAAGTGGCTCGGGGTCCCCCACGGCGAGGGAAGACTGATCTACAACGCCCACAGCGGCAAGTGCCTTGAGGTCAAGGGCTGGTCCACCGCCAACGGAGCCCAGATCGGTCAGTGGGACTGCCACGGCGGCGCCAACCAGCAGTGGAGGACCGACGTCCTGGGCGAAGGCGTCCTCCGCCTGATCAACGTGAACAGTGGCAAGTGCCTGGAGATCGGTGGCTGGCGCACCGACAACGGCGCCCCGGCCACCCAGTGGGACTGCCACGGCGGCGACAACCAGGTCTGGGCCTGACGAGCTCGCGCACGAGACGCGTCCCCCACCACCCGGCCGTGATCGACCGTCCAGGGCCGGCAGCGACGACGGGACCCGCGCCGTGGTCCGCGCTCATCGCTCAACGGTGCTCGGGGTTCTCGAAGTCGAATCGGCAGCCGGCATCCCACCCGGAGCGCTGGTTGCCGTACGCCGGGATGCCGCCGGCGTCCTTGAGCATCCGGGCGAGGTGCAGCAGGTTCCACGTCATGAACGTGGTGTTGCGGTTGGTGAAGTCGTTCTCCGGGCCACCCGAGCCCTCGTCCAGGTACGACGGGCCCGGCCCGGCCGGGCCGACCCAGCCGGCGTCCGCCTGCGGAGGGATCACGTACCCCAGGTGCTGCAGGCTGTAGATCACGTTCATCGCGCAGTGCTTGGCGCCGTCCTCGTTGCCGGTGATCAAGCAACCCCCGACCCGCCCGTAATATGCGTACTGGCCACGATCGTTGAGGATCGACGAGCATGAGTACAGGCGCTCGATCACTTGCTTCATGACCGAGGAGTTGTCTCCCAGCCATACAGGTCCAGCCAAGGTGAGGATGTCCGCGGCCATCACCTTCGAGTAGATGACGGGCCACTCGTCGGTTTCCCACCCGTGCTCGGTCATGTCCGGCCACACACCGGTCGCGAGGTCGAGATCCACCGCCCGCAGCACTTCGACCCCGACACCCTGGCGCTCCATGATGCCGGTGCTGATGTCGATCAGCCCTTGGGTGTGGCTGCGCTCCGGCGACCGCTTGAGCGTGCAGTTGATCACCAGCGCGCGGAGATCACGGTAGGGCGAGTCGGCGTCGGTCATCGATGCATCCCCTTGCGAGCGAGTCGGCGGCCGGACGACCAACCACGCCCGGCTGCCGACGTCGATGGGCCCCGGGGTGGTCCGGCCGAAAATCCCGTCCACTGTCTCGCCTCGTCGAGCGGAATGACCGAACGCCGCGCCAACGCCAGTGAAGTCGCGCCCCGATCACCCGCGTGGCCCGCACCGATGACACGTATCCCCGAACCTCTCCACGGCTACTTGTCTGCAACGGCTGGGGGTCCGTCCGCCGCTCGGCCGAGTACGGCGCTCTGCGCGGTGTCCGGGCCGGAGCGACGCCTCGAAGATCTGGACGGCGGACGCGCCCTCACCCTGATCGCAGAGCGCCTTGTCGCCCGCGCATTCACATTCATTGACTGATCCACTTTGGATCGCATTCATCATTGAATAGTGCGCGAAATGCGAAATTCTGCCGACTTGCGATCAGGATTGCGGAGTGCTGATCTGGAATAGGCGGGGAGTAAAGGGCGAAATGATCCGGGCCCGAATGCGTGGCGTTCAGCCGCAGCAGGGGGACAACGCGTCGTGTGACGACGGGATGCCTCGCGCTGCGACCCGCCATCCGCTGCGACCCGCTATCGGAGGTTCACGATGACACAGATCTCTTATGCCCGCATTCCGCTACGCCAGATCATGGCCGTGCTCTTGACGGCCGCCCTGACGTTCTCCCTCTCTGTGGTGCTCACCGTCACCTCGACGAAAGAAGCAGCCGCTTCGTGCTCCGCCAACCGGTTCAACGGAACGTGGCGCTCGTCCGACGCGAGGCTGAAGCGTATCGACGTATGGCAGGGAGGAGACTGCCACCTGTACGCCAAAGCCTGGTCCGTCTGCGAGCACGACTCGTCGCGTATCTGCAGCTGGGGAAGCAGGAGAATGGGAGACAGCCCCGAGCCGAACTTCCAGTTCGTCGGATACAACTGGAGCAACGCCGATGAGGTGCTGCACCTGCGGATGCAGGACAGGTCTCACATCTCGGTGTGGGACAGCACCACCTACCACAACGGTAAGAAGGTCAGCTTCACGGTCCCGATGTACAAGAGCCGTTGAGCCCGCGAAGGGCGGCAACTCCGCCCGCGCCGCTACCGGACGAGACCCCCTACCAGGACAGGTGGGGGGCCTCGCTGTTCGTCGGGATGCGAACCGCGCCGGATCCCCGGGCCGCTCGGGCCGACCGCACGCATGAAGGAATGACGAGAACTGAAGGAATGAAGGAATGACGAGAACTGAAGGAACGACGAGAACGGCGAGGGGCGTCAGGCGGCGGAGCCGGCGGGATCCCCCGGAGTGCCCGGAGCCTTCGGATCGGCGTCCGGGAGCGGCCGGGCCACCACGCTCTGTGCGGGTTGCTGATGGCCGCCCGAGGCGAGGACGCGGACCTCGCCGCGGTCGCTGATCTCCGCACGGATGATGCCGGTCGTGTCGGTGTACACGGGATGGCCCCCGGACCCCGTGGAGTGCGTCCGCTCCACGACCACGGCGTCCTGGGCCGCACCCGTGGCATCGGAGAACACCAGCTCGTACCTGAGTGGGCTCATGTGCACGATTTTACGCCGTTCGGTCGACTTGACCTGTTACGAGGTGCTGCCCTGGGCGCCGCCGGGAGGCCGGAAGGGCCCGGGGTGCAGCTCCGCGGACAGGTGCCGCTGCCCGAAGGGGCGCCGGGCGCGCGCTCCTACCGGACCACCGCGTCGACCAGGGCGGCCAGGGCGGTCCCGAGGGCCTCGGCCCCCGGGCCCGCGGGGCCGCCGGGCTCGGTCATGTAGAGATCGCGGCGGATCTCGACCATCAGCGCGGAGACCCGGGGATCGCGGCCGTAGTACCGCAGCGGCACGTACGTCCCGGCGAACGGGGTGTCCGTCGCGACGCCCCCGAACCCGCCGAACGCCTCCCGCGCCGCGGCGAGCAGCGCGGGCGGCGTGTGGAACGCGTCCGTGCCGAGGCAGACCGGCGGACGGGGCCCGTCGCCGTGGAGCTCGTACGGCAGCGGCTCCGTCGGGTACGAGTGGACGTCCACGATCACCGCCCGGCCGGTCGCCGTCAGCCGCCCCGCCACGGCCTCGGTCATGCCCTCGGCGTACGGGGTGAAGTACCGGTCGATCAGCGGCTCCGGGTCGAACCCGGCGGGCCGCAGCGCGGCGCGGTGCGTCGTGCGCGTGTACACCGCGCCCATGCCCACGGCGAGCATCTCCTCGCGCTCGTCGGGGAAGCGCTCCGGGTCGACGACGAGCCGGGACAGCCGGTTGACGAACCGCCAGGGCGCCGTCCCTGCCGCGCCCGCCGCGACGGCGGCGATCTCCGCGGTGTGCGCGTCGGTGATGTGGGCCAGCTCGGCGGCGAGTTCCCCGTCGCCGAGCACGATGCCCTCGCGCACGTCCGGCGGCACCACGGGCGACGAGTGCGGTACGTGGAGGAGGACGGGGGAGTCCGCGGCCCCGGCGAGAAGTGCGAAGGAGTCCTGGGTCATTCGGCCCACCCTTCCACAGACCGGCGGCCCACCCTTCCACGGACCGGCGGTCCACCCTTCCACGGACCGGCGGTCCACCCTTCCACGGACCGGCGGCCGCCCTTCCACCCGAGAGCCGTCCGCCCCCGCGCCCGAGAGCGCCGCTCGCCTCCCCCGCACCTGGGCGCCCGAGACCCGCCTGCCCCCGCCCGGCCGCCCGAGAGCCGCTCATCCCGCCCGCCCTCTCCCGCCGCGAAACCGCTGGTTGGAGTGGTGGGAGGTCACGCCGCCGGACCAGGAGCGGGCGCATGACCGGGCCGACTGTCGACCACAGGGTCCCGTACGACCGTCCCGCCCCCTGTCTCGTCCCGCCCACGGCCGCCTGCCCGGAAACACCGCATCACATGAGCACCCACACCGCCCTGCGTACCGAAGCCCCCTCGGGGAGCCCCCGCCGACCGAGGATGAGCGGCCGGGCCCCGGCCCGCCCCGCACCCGGCGCGGCCTTCCACAACGTCAGCGCGGCGACCGCCGCCCTGCTCGGGCTCGTCGCCCTCGGCGCCCTGATCCACGAGCCGGTGCTGATACCGCCGCTCGCCGCCAGCGCGGCCCTGGTGCACTGCGCGCCCGCGCTGCCGCCGGCCCGGCCCCGCAGCGTGGTCGTCGGCCATCTCCTGGGCGCCGCCGCCGGATACGCGGTGGCGGCCGCCGCCGGCGGCAGCGCGTGGGCCGCCGCCGTGGCGGCCGGCGTGACCCTCGCGCTCACCACGCTCGCGAGGACCCCGCACTCCCCGGCCTGTGCGACCCCCGTCGTCATCGTGCTCCAGGCGCCCGAGCCGGCCCGCTTCGTGCCGCTCCTCTTCGGGGCCACGGTCCTCCTCGTCCTCACCGCGTACTGCGCGTCCCGCATCCGCCGCCGTGCACCGAGGTACCCCGCGTACTGGTGGTGAGCGGGTCCCTGCGCCCCGCGTGAGCCCGTACGCCCTCCCCGGCGCGGGTGAGCGGGGCGCCTGCGGCCGGTGCGCCCCGCCGTGCCGCGCTCCCGGGCGCCGTTCCCGTAGGTGATCGGGTCACGTTGCGGCCGCTTCCGGTCGGAAACCCCGGTGACGCCCGGAAGCGCCCCCGGCGAGGGTCCCCGAGGGCGTATTCCCTTCCCTGCGATGCCCGAACGTGTGTCGCGCAGTGAGGGGAGAGAACCGCATGCCGTCCTCCTGGCCCGATCTCCGGCAGGACTTCGCCGCGTCCCTCGTCGTCTTCCTCGTGGCACTCCCGCTGTGCGTCGGCGTGGCCGTCGCCTCCGGCGTCCCCGCCGAACTCGGCCTGGTCACCGGCATCGTCGGCGGAATCGTCACCGGCCTCATGCGGGGCAGCAGCCTCCAGGTCTCCGGACCGGCCGCGGGGCTCACCGTGCTCGTCTTCGAGGCGGTCAGCAGCTTCGGGCTGCCCGCGCTCGGCGTCATCGTGCTGCTCGCGGGTCTGCTCCAGGTCGTGGTGGGCCTGTTGAAGTGGGGCCGCTGGTTCCGTGCCATCTCCGTCTCGGTCGTCGAGGGGATGCTCGCCGGCATCGGCCTCGTCATCGTGGCCGGCCAGCTCTACGCGGCCCTCGGCATCAGCGCCCCGGCGTCGGGCACGGACAGGATCGTCGGACTGCCCGCCACGCTCTGGCGGGCGCTGACCGGCGCCGCCGGCACCCTGGCGCCGCTCGCCGTCGCGGCCGCCACCGTGGTGGTGATCGTGGGCTGGCGGCACGCCCCGAAACCGCTGCGGGCCGTCCCCGGAGCGCTCGTCGCGGTCCTGCTCGCGGCCCTCGCGACCGCGCTGTTCGACCTGCCCGTGGCCACCGTGCGGGTCGGCGGGGTCCTCGACGCCGTCCGGACGCCCGGCCCGGACGCCTTCGCCGCGCTGACCGACGTCGCCCTGCTCGGAACGGTCCTCGCCTTCGCGCTGATCGCCTCCGCCGAGTCGCTGTTCGGCGCGGCGGCGGTGGACCGGCTGCACGACGGGCCGCGCACCGACTACGACAGGGAACTCGTCGCCCAGGGCGTCGGCAACACCGTGTGCGGCGTGCTCGGCGCGCTGCCCATGACCGCCGTGATCGTCCGCAGTTCGGCCAACGTCCAGGCCGGCGCCAGGACCAAGGCGTCCCGGGTGCTCCACGGCGTGTGGCTGCTGGTCTTCGCCGCGCTGCTGCCCGCCACCCTCGCCCACGTGCCGCTCGCGGCGCTCGCCGGGATCCTCGTCCACGCCGGCTGGAAGCTCATCCCCTTCCGGGGAGTGGTCGCCCTGTGGCGCGGACACCGGGGCGAGGCCCTCGTCCTGGTCGTGACGGCCGGCGCCATCGTCACCGTCAGCATGCTCGAAGGCGTCCTGATCGGCCTCGTCCTCTCCGTCGCCAAGGCGGCCTGGGACGTCTCGCACCTCCGGGTCGAGCACACCGACGACGGCCATGGCCCGGTGCGGGTGCGGCTGTCCGGGAACGCCAACTTCCTGCGGCTGCCGAAGATCCTCGACACGCTCGAATCACTGCCGGGCGACCGCCCGGTGGAACTCGACCTCGCCGGGATCCACCACCTCGACCACGCCTGCCGTGCGGCGCTGGACGCATGGGCGGAGCGCCACCGCACGGCCGGCACCGTCTCCGTCCTCGTCCACGGGCACCCCTGACGGCTCAGCGCACCGCGCCGAGGAACGCCCGGGTGCGCTCGTGCGCGGGCGAGTCCAGGAGCTCGTCCGCCGGGCCGGATTCGACGACGCGGCCCTGGTCGAACATGAGGACCCGGTCGGAGACGTCCCGCGCGAAGCCCATCTCGTGCGTCACGCACAGCAAGGTGATGTCCGTGCCGCGGGCGATGTCCCGCAGCACGTCGAGGACCTCGGCGACCAGCTCCGGGTCGAGGGCCGAGGTCACCTCGTCGAGGAGCAGGATCTCCGGGCGCATGGCCAGCGCGCGGGCGATGGCGACGCGCTGCTGCTGGCCGCCGGAGAGCCGGGTGGGGCGGGCGTCGACCTTGTCGGCGAGGCCGACCAGGTCCAGCAGGTCCCTGGCCGTGCGGTCCGCCGCCTCCCGGCTCTCGCCGAGCACGTGCACGGGCGCCTCGACGACGTTCTCCAGCACGCTCATGTGGGGGAACAGGTTGAACTGCTGGAAGACCATGCCGATCCGGCGCCGCCGCTCGGCGAGCCGCCGCTCGCTCGCCGGCACCAGCGTCCCCGGCGTCCTGCCGGGCATGTGGGAGTAGGGCTCCCCGTCGACGTGGATGACGCCGTCGGTCACCCGCTCCAGCGTCATGAGCAGCCGCAGGATGGTGGTCTTCCCCGAGCCGCTCGGGCCGATCAGCGTCACCCGTTCACCGCGGCCGACCTCCAGGTCGAGCGCGTCGAGCACCGTGTGGTCCCCGTACCGCTTCGTGACCCGCTCGAAGCGGACCGCCGGGTCCTCAGTGGGCAAGGCGTGCCTCCAGTCGTCGTACCAGCAGGGACGTGGGCCAGCTCGCGAGCAGGAACACCGCGCCGGCCAGGGTGAAGCTCTCCAGATAGGCGAAGTGCGTGCTGCCGAACGTGTTCGCCTCGTGGACCATCTCGTGCACCGTGATCACCGACAGCAGGGGAGTCTCCTTGAACAGCGAGACCGCGTAGTTGCCCAGCGGCGGCAGGACGTTGCGGACGGCCTGCGGCAGCACCACCGTCCGCCACACCCGCCGGCGCGGCAGCGACAGCGCCGTGCACGCCTCCCACTGGCCGCGCGGAACGGCGTCGATGCCCGTCCGGTACACCTCGGAGAGGTACGTGGCGTAGTGCACGCCCAGGACGAGGACGCCCAGCGCGAGCGCATCGAGGGAGGGGATCAGCACCCAGGCCGCGAAGAGCTGCACGAGGAGCGGTGTCGAGCGGACGAAGCCGGCGGCGCCGGCCAGCGGAACGGCCACCCAGCGCGGGCCCGCCCGCCCGGCCACGGCGAGCACGAGGCCGAGCACCACCGCCACGGCGAAGCCGAGGGCGGTCGCGAGCAGCGTGACGCCGAACCCTTCGAGGACCGTCGGCAGCGCGTCGCCGGCCGCCTCCCCGTCCCACATCAGACACCGCCTTCCTGCCCGAGCCGGGCCTTCGCCGCCCGCTCCAGGGCGTTCATGAGGACGGCGAGCACCGCGGCCATGGCGCCGTAGACCCCGAGGAGCAGCAGGTACGAGGCGGCCGTCGCGCCCGTCGCGGAACGCACCTGGTCGATCTGGAAGGTGAGGTCGGGGACCGTGACCAGGGACAGCAGCGGCGTCGCCTTCAGGAGCTGTACGAGCAGGTTCTTGAACGGGGCGACCATCAGGGCGTGCGCCTGCGGCAGGACGATCCGGCGCAGCCGCAGCCCCGGCCCCATGGACAGCGCGATCCCCGCCTCGGTCTGGGCGCGGGGCACGGCGGCCACCGCGCCCCGCACCACCTCGGCGCCGTACGCCCCGAAGTTGAGGCCGAGCGCGAGGACGCCGCAGGCCAGCGGTTCGAGCCGGAACCCGAGCATCGGCAGCGCGAAGAACAGCCAGAACAGCTGGACGTACAGCGAGGTGCCGCGGAAGAACTCGACGACGAGCCGCGCCCCGCCCCGCACCGGCAGCCGCGCCGAACCGGATGCCGGCCCGAGCGCGTAGGCGAGGACGAGGGCGAGCGCGGCCCCGAGCACGGTGGCCTCCACCGTGACGAGCAGCCCGTCGGCGATCCTGGGGAGCGCGCCGCGGACCTCGGAGAGGAAGTCAGCCACGGCGGCGGCCCCTCATCCGGCGCACAGGTCCGCCGTGCGCAGGGTGCGCGGCGGCACCTCGCGTGCGGTGAAGCCGTAGCGGCCGATGAGCCCGACGAACCGGTCGGGCGAGCCCGTGATCTTCCGCAGCTCGCGGTTGAAGGCGTCGCGCAGCTCGGTCGCCCCCGACCGGAACACCGCGCCGCCCGCGCCCAGTTGGTGCACCCCGTCGACGACGGGGACGAACGGCTCGGTCACCCGTACCGGGGCGCCGCGGTTCGTCCGGGCCAGCCAGCGCAGTGAGATCGCGGTCAGCGCGAAGGCGTCGATCCGGCCGGCCAGCAGGGCGTCGAGCCCGTCCTGCTGCCGGGCCAGCGTCTTCACCCGCCCGTCGGGCACGCCCGCCGCCTTCGCGTACGAGGCCTCGACGGCGGCCGTCAGCACGCCCACGGTGGCGCCCGCCGCCGCGCAGGACTCCAGGTCGCTCAGCCCCTTCGGGTCGTCGGAGCGGACCATGAGGGCGGTGGGCGAGACGAACTCCGGCTCGGAGAAGAGCACTTTGGCGCACCGCTCCGGCGTGATCGACATGCCCGCGCTGACGACGTCGAACCGGTCGGCGAGCAGCCCGGGGATGAGCGCCCCGAACTCCGTCAGCGTCGGCCGTAGTTCGCGCACGCCGAGGGCGGAGAAGATCTCGCGGTGCAACGTCGGTGCCTCGCCCGCGAGTTCACCGCCTTCCTGGAAGCCGTACGGTGCCTCGCCGGCGAACCCCACCCGTACGAAGCCCTGCCGGCGCAGCTCGGTGAGCAGGCCGCCGTCGCCGCGGGGCGCGCCCGTCCCCGGCTCGGTGCGGGTGCACGCGGCCAGGGGGCCGGCCGTCAGGGCGAGGCCGGCGGCGAGCGACGTCCGGGTGAGGAACCGGCGGCGGTCGAGTCCGCTGCCGGCCGTCACGACCGGTCCCCGGGGCGGGCTGCGATGAACGAGGGGCGCCGGACCGGGGCGGCGAAGGGCAGCTCGGGGAGGTTCTCGACGCTGTTGAAGACCAGGAACACGTTGCTCCGCGGGTACGGGGTGATGTTGTCGCCCGAACCGTGCAGCGCGTTGCAGTCGAACCAGGTGGCGGAGCCCGCCGGACCCGTGAAGTGGCGGATCCCGCAGGCGTCCGCGAAGGTCGTCAGCGCCTCGTGGGACGGTGTCCCGGCGTCCTGCATCCGGAGCGACTTCTTGTAGTTGTCCCGGGGCGTCTCGCCCGCGCAGCCCAGGAAGGTGCGGTGCGAGCCCGGCATGATCATCAGGCTGCCGTTGGTGGTGCGGTTCGGGGTCAGCGCGATCGACACCGACACCGTCCGCATCTGCGGCAGGCCGTCCTCCGCGTGCCAGGTCTCGAAGTCGGAGTGCCAGTAGAAGCCGCTGGCGCCGAAGCCAGGCTTGACGTTGACCCTGGACTGGTGGACGTAGACGTCGGAGCCGAGGATCTGGCGGGCGCGGCCCACGACCCGCGGGTCCGCCGCGAGCCGGGCGAAGACCTCGCTGATCCGGTGGACCTCGAAGACGGAGCGGATCTCCTGGGAGCGGGGTTCGACGACCGCCCGCTCGTCCGACCGCACGGCGGGGTCGGCGACGAGCCGGTCGAGCTCGGCCCGGAGCTCGTCCACTTCGTCGGCCGTGACGAGCTCGTCCACCGTGACGAACCCGTCGCGGTCGTACTCCTCCAGTTCACGGGCCCAGAACGGTCCCGCGGTGCCGGGCTCGCACCACACGACGGGGTCCTTGCGGCCGATGAGCACCTCCTCGGCGCCGCGGGTGGGGTAGAGGTCGACGGGACGGGCGGGGGCGGAGGTCATGGGCTGGAGTGCCTTCCTTTCGCGTACGGACGGGGGTGCGGGCGCGTGACGACGGGCGGCGGGCCTGTGATGCGGAGCCGCCCGCCCGCCCGGACGGCCGGGTGCGGCCGGGCCGGGCGGGTCGGGAGGGTCAGGCCGGGCCGGGCTCGGTGAGGAGCGGGTAGACGCCGTTCGCGTCGTGGTCCTCGCGGCCGGTGACGGGCGGGTTGAACACGCAGAGGCAGCGGAAGTCCCGCTTGACCTTGAGAGTGTGGCGCTCGTGCCGGTCGAGCAGGTACATCGTCCCGGGCAGGATGGTGTACGTCCGGCCCGTCTCGTGGTCGGTGAGTTCGGCCTCGCCGGCGGTGCAGACGACGGCCTCGACGTGGTGCGCGTACCACATGGACGTCTCGGTGCCGGCGTACAGCACCGTCTCGTGGAGGGAGAAGCCGACCCGCTCGCGGGCCAGCACGATGCGCTTGCTCTCCCAGGTCCCGGAGGCGGCCCGCACGTGCCGCTCGGTGTTCTCCAGCTCGTCGAAGGAACGGACGATCATGGGCGATGACCTTTCGGTGGAGGGTGCTCGGGTGCCCGGGGCGGCGGGCCCGGGGCGTGATCAGGCGGCGAGGCGGCCGGCGGCGTGGCGCACGGAGCGGGCCAGGATGCCGAGGCCCTCGTCGAGTTCGTCGTCCGTGGCGGTCAGCGGCGGCAGCAGTTTGACCACCTCGCCGTGCGGCCCCGACGTCTCCAGGAGCAGCCCGAGTTCGAAGGCCCGCCGGCAGACGGCCTCGGCGCGCTCCCCGTCGGCGAACTCCAGGCCCCAGACCAGACCGCGGCCCCGGACGGCGACGCCGGCGCGCCCGTCGCTGCCGCAGAGGTCGAGCAGGGCGCTCTCCACCCGGCCGGCCCGGCCGAGGGTGCGCTCGCGCAGGACGCCGTCGCGCCAGTACGCGTCCAGGGCGGCGGTGGCGGTGACGAAGGCGGGGTTGTTGCCGCGGAAGGTCCCGTTGTGCTCGCCCGGCTCCCAGACGTCGAGCTCCGGTTTGAACAGGCACAGGGCCAGGGGCAGGCCGTAGCCGCTGATGGACTTGGAGAGGGTGACGATGTCGGGCGTGATGCCCGCCTCCTCGAAGGAGAAGAAGTCGCCGGTGCGCCCGCAGCCCATCTGGACGTCGTCCACGACGAGGAGCATGCCGTGCCGGCGGCAGAGCTCCGAGAGCGCGCGCAGCCACTCGGCGCGGGCGACGTTGACGCCGCCCTCGCCCTGGACCGTCTCGACGATCACGGCCGCGGGCTGGTCGAGGCCGGAGCCGGGGTCGTCGAGGAGCCGCTCGAACCAGAGGAAGTCCGGGACCCGCCCGCCCAGGTAGTGGTCGAAGGGCATCCGGGTGGCGTGGGGGAGGGGGACGCCCGCTCCGGCGCGTTTGGCGGCGTTGCCGGTGACGGCGAGCGAGCCGAGGGACATGCCGTGGAAGGCGTTGGTGAACGAGACGACGGTCTCGCGCCCGGTCACCTTGCGGGCGAGCTTCAGCGCGGCCTCGACCGCGTTGGTGCCCGTGGGGCCGGGGAACATCACCTTGTAGGGCAGCGCGCGGGGTTCCAGGATCGTCGAGCGGAAGGTCTCCAGGAAGTCGCGTTTGGCCGTGGTCGACATGTCGAGGCCGTGGGTGACGCCGTCGTCGGCGAGGTAGTCGAGCAGGGCGCGCTTGAGCACCGGATGGTTGTGGCCGTAGTTCAGCGAGCCCGCCCCGGCGAAGAAGTCGAGGTACGGCCGCCCCTGCTCGTCGTGGAGCCGGCTCCCGCTGGCCCGCTCGAACACCACCGGCCAGGCGCGGCAGTAGCTGCGGACCTCCGATTCGACGGTCTCGAAGACGGAGGGGGCGATGTCGGTGAGGGTCACGGAGTGTCTTCTCCAGGGTCTGGTTCGGCGTGGGAGCTGCGGGACGGTTCGGGCGGCGGGCCGGTTCGGGCTGCCGTGGCGGTTCACGGGGCGGGGAGGTTCACGGGGCCGGGTGGTCGAGGGGGCCGATGCGGTACAGCACTTCGGACTCGTGCCCCGTCGTGGGGAAGGCGGCGGACGGGAACAGGACCTCCTGGGTCAGGTCCGCCCCGTGCCGCCGCGCGTAGGACCGGAAGAGCCGGTCGGACGCCAGGTTCCCCGGCGTGACGGTCGCCTCGATCCCGCGGAGTCCGTGCTCGGCGGCCACGCGGTCGGACAGGGCGTCGAGCAGGTTCCCGGCTACCCCGCTTCCGCGGTGCGAACCCTCCACGGCGACCTGCCAGACGAAGAGCGTCCCCGGCGCGTCCGGGCGCAGGTAGCCGGTGACGAAGCCGATCGGCCGTCCGGAGGCGTCACGGGCGACGGCGGTGGTGTCGGCGAAGTCACGGCACCACAGCAGGTAGCTGTACGGCGAGTTGAGGTCGAGTTCCCCCGAGCCGCGTGCGATCCGCCAGAGCTCGGCACCGTCCGCGAGGCGGGCCGGTCCGATGGAGACGCCGTCGACCGGGGAGGTCAGAGGGGCAGTGGTCATGGGCGCCGAAGTTACCGAGCGAATGAAGGAACTTCCTGGCCCGAAGGTCTTGTTCGAGGCTTCCTTGCGTGATATATGCACCGAAGTCTCGGAAGGGAGGAATCGATCTCCCTGTGCACGGCGAATCGCATGATACTGGGGCAAAATGCCCGTTTGTCACGGATGGATAACGCCTTTTGGAGGAGGGGTCCGAATCCTCAACACCGTGAGAAAATCCGGCGCTTCGCGTTTGAAGGTGCCGGGAGCGGTGATGTGTACGGGTCGACTCCGCGACCCTGTGGCCTGGATCACGCTTCAGGTTGACCTCGTACGGCTGGAGCTACGTGAACACCCACTACGTGCTGGCCCGGCTGGTCGTCGAGAAGGCCACCGGCCGTCCGTTCGCCGACGAGCTGCGGCAACTGATCCCGGCACCGCTGGGGATGACCGGCACCGTGGCGCCGGGTGCCTCGCCCGAGATCTCCGAGCCGCACGACCACGGCTACTGCCGCTCCGAGGACGACGAGCGGGAGCGGGCGGTCGACGTCACCCGCCGGAACCCGTCCCGGGTCGGAGCCGGCGGCGACATGATCTCGACCACGCGGGACCTGCACACGTACTTCTCCGCGCTGAACGACGGCAGGCTCCTGCCCGCCGGTCGGCGCACCCGGGCCGGGGCTTCGGCCCGGTACGAGCTGATCGGCAACCACCGGGAGGGCCGGGTGCCCGTCGCGGCCCGGCTGACCGCGCTCACCGAGGCCGGGCTCCGCTCCGCGGGCGTGCCCCTGCCGCGGCGGTGACGCGGCCGGTGCGCGCCGGACCGGGCACCCGCCGGTGCCCGGTCCGGTGTGCCGGGTCTACCAGATCGCCTCGATCCACTCCGGGTGGTCGATGAACGGGTTCCGGTTGTGCTGGTAGGTGTTGAAGATGATGTCGTTGCGGCGCTCCTCGAACGCGCTCGGCGGGTCCTGCTCGTTCCACTGCTTCAGGACCGAGAGGCGGCCGTGGAAGGGGACGCTGCCGTTCGTGGTCGAGTCGTTGGGCTCCAGGTCCGCCCAGGCGTCGTCGCCCTCGTAGCGGACGGCCATGTAGAGGATCATGCGGGCCACGTCGCCCTTGTCGGCGTCGCGGGGCTCGAACGAGTTGCTGTCCGTGTAGCTGCCGGGAGCGCCGCTGACCGCGCTGCCGCCGTTGTCGAAGTCCTTGTTGCCGCGGATGCTGTTGACCTGGACGTCCGCCGCGCGCAGGTGGTGGAGGTCGGTGCCGGGACCGGCGGAGGTGCCGAAGTTGCCGTGGGACTGGGCCCAGGTGTGCTCGCGGTTCCAGTCGCCGACGTCGCCGCCGTTGAGGGACTTGCTCCGCGAGGTGCCGCTGTAGAGCAGGATCACGTTGGCGGTGTTGTTCGGGTCCTGGTCGGTGGCCTTCAGGGCGTTCCAGACCGCGTCGTACGAGATCTTGCTCTGGCTGCTGATGATGGTGTGCAGCGAGGACTTGAGGCTGGTGCCGGTCTTGCCGATCGCGTTCTTGTAGTACGTGCTGTCGTACGCCGTGGTCGTGGCGCTCGCGGGGGTCGCGGCGACCGTCGGCACGGTGAGGGTGACGAGGGCGGCGGCTATCGAGGCCGCCCGGGCCTTCCAGCGGCCTGTCTGTGCAACGGACATGGGGGGTGCCCTTTCCCGGGTGCGTCACGCGCCGGAACGCGGCCCGGCTCAAGGGTTCCGCGTTCTACGCGTGTTGACTTCGTGTCAGCCGGGAGCGTGGCACAAGACAGGTACCTGTCATGTAACGAGAAGGAGGCTGTTGCGTGACGTTCTCGCATCTCGCGCAACCGAACCGTCCCAGGGATGCTCAGACGCCCCGGACGTCCACCGGCATCCCCTTCGGCTCCTTGATCCGCTTCATGATGATCTGCGAGTTGACCTCCGTGACCCCGGCCAGGGTCGTCAGCCGCTCGATCCACAGCCGCTCGTACGCCGCGAGGTCCGCCACCGCGATCCGCAGCAGGCAGCCGGGGCTGCCGAAGAGCCGGTACGCCTCGATGACGTCCGGGACGTCCTGGAGCGCCTCCTCGAAGGCCTCCACCGTCTCCCGGTCCCGGCGCACCTCCACCGAGACGAGCACCTCGAAGCCGCGCCCCACCGCCGCCGGGTCGATGATCGCCCGGTAGCCCTGGATCACCCCGTCCTGCTCCAGCTGGCGCACCCGCCGCAGGCAGGGGGACGGGCTGAGTCCGACCCGCTGGGCCAGCTCCTGGTTGCTCAGCCGGCCGTCGCTCTGGAGCTCGCGCAAGATGTGGAGGTCGATTCGGTCCATGGCGCAATTATCTACCACGATGAAACGTCACCCCGGGTGATTTCGCAATCGTCTTGCGCACCCCCTGACCTATCGTTGCGGCAGCAGGGCGATATCGGTACGGAGTAAGGACGGCAGGCATGAAGCGGACGAACGACGGGGGAGCGCGCCGGATCGTCGTGATCAGCACCGGCGGCACGATCGCCAGCCGCTGGCAGGGCACCGGATACGCGGCCGACGCCTCCGGGAACGACGTCCTGGCCACCGCCCCCCTCCCCGAAGGCGTCACCGTCGAGGTCGTCGACCTCTTCAACGTCAACAGCTCCCGCATGACCGCCGCCCACCAGCTGACCCTGCTGCGGACCGTCCACGAGACGTTCGCCGACCCCGGCGTCGACGGCATCGTGGTCACCCACGGCACCGACACGCTGGAGGAGACGGCCTTCTTCCTCGACCTCCACCACGCCGACGCCCGCCCGGTCGTCCTCACCGGCGCCCAGCGCCCCTTCGGCACCGGCGACGGCGACGGCCCCGGCAACCTGTACGACGCGCTCCAGGTCGCCGCCACCGTCCGCGAACTCGGCGTCCTCGTCGTCTTCGACGGCCGCGTCCACGCCGCGCGCGGCACCGTCAAGACCCAGACCCTCGCCGCCGACGCCTTCTCCGACCCCTCCGCCGACCGCCTCGGCCGCGTCGGCTTCTCCCGCGTCGACATCGAGCGCCGGCCCGAGCGCCCCGCGCCGCTGCCGCTCCCCGCCGCCGCCCGGACCGCGACACCCGGCGCGACCGGCCCCGACGCCACCCCGCTGCCCCGCGTCGACATCGTGAGCCACCACTCCGACGGCGACCCGTTCCTCTTCGAGGCCGCCGTCGCCGCCGGCGCCCGGGGCATCGTCCTCGAAGCGACCGGGGCGGGCAACGCCACCCCCGAGATCGCCGCCGCCGTCGCGGACGCCGTCGCCCAGGGCGTCCTCGTCGCCGTCAGCACCCGGGTCCCCGCCGGACCGCTCGCCGAGATCTACACCGGCGGCGGCGCCGTCGACCTCGTCGCCGCCGGCGCGGTGCTCACCGGCACGCTCCGCTCCGCCCAGGCCCGGATCGCCCTCCTCGCCACGCTCCTCTCCGGCGGCGGCACCGGCGACCCCGCCCGCAGCTCCGCCCTGCTGCGCCGGCTCCTGGAGGGCCCGGTCCGCGCCGAGCCCGCGCTCGCCACCGGCGGCTCCCGCTCGGCCACGGCCGTCGCCGGCCGCGCCTGACCATCGCTAGCCGCGCCTGACCATCGCCGGCCGGAGGATTTGTCGATCGAGCCGGCCGCGCCTGACCGTCGCCGGCCGCGCCTGACCGTCGTCCCCGAGGGTCTCGTCGACCAGGCCGGGCGCGCGGCGCCCGGGGCGGGCTCCCCGACCCGACCCGACCCGACCCGGCCTGACCCGGCCCGATCGACACGCCCCCTGAACCCCCGGCTCGCGGGCGGCGCCCCCCCCGGCCCGCCCGCGAGCCGGCGCCCACTTCCCCGCCGAGGGGCCCTCCGGCGCGTCCGCGCCGGCGGCCCCGCCCTTTCGCATGCCCGCACCCCCTCAAGGACGCCCTCCATGGTTCCCGCACCGGCCCCGTACGACGCACCCGTCCGCAGCGAGCACGACCTGCTCGGCGACCGGGAGGTCCCGGCCGACGCCTACTGGGGCGTGCACACCCTGCGCGCCACCGAGAACTTCGCCATCACCGGCACCCCGATCTCGGTCTACCCGCTGCTGATCGAGGCGCTGGCCGCCGTCAAGGAGGCGGCCGCCCGGGCCAACGAGGAGCTCGGCCTGCTCCCCGCCGACAAGGCCGCGGCCATCGCCGGCGCCTGCCGGGAGATCCGCGCCGGACGCCTCCACGACCAGTTCGTCGTGGACGTCGTCCAGGGCGGCGCCGGCACCTCCACCAACATGAACGCCAACGAGGTCGTCGCCAACCGCGCCCTCGAACTCCTCGGCCACGCCAAGGGCGACTACGCGCACCTGCACCCCAACGAGGACGTCAACCTCGGCCAGTCCACCAACGACGTCTACCCGACCGCGATCCGCATCGCCGCGATCGGCGCCGCCCGCGAACTCCTGAAGGCCATGGCCGTCCTCCAGGACGCCTTCGCAGCCAAGGCCCTGGAGTTCCGCGAGGTCGTCAAGATGGGCCGCACCCAGCTCCAGGACGCGGTGCCCATGACGCTGGGCCAGGAGTTCTCCACGTACGCCGTGATGCTGGAGGAGGACCGCGGCCGGCTCGCCGAGGCGATCGAGCTGATCCACGAGATCAACCTCGGCGCCACCGCCATCGGAACCGGCCTCAACGCCGCTCCCGGCTACGCGGAGACCGCCCGCCGCCACCTCGCCGGGCTGACCGGGCTGCCGCTCGTCACCTCGGCCAACCTGATCGAGGCCACCCAGGACTGCGGCGCCTTCGTCCAGCTCTCCGGTGTCCTCAAGCGCATCGCGGTCAAGCTCTCCAAGACCTGCAACGACCTGCGGCTGCTCTCCTCCGGGCCGCGCGCCGGCCTCAACGAGATCAACCTGCCGCCCGTCCAGGCCGGTTCGAGCATCATGCCCGGCAAGGTCAACCCGGTGATCCCCGAGGTCGTCAACCAGGTCGCCTTCGAGGTGATCGGCAACGACATCACCATCACCATGGCCGCCGAGGCCGG
This sequence comes from Streptomyces sp. NPDC093089, assembly GCF_044754405.1. Lineage (NCBI taxonomy): Bacteria > Bacillati > Actinomycetota > Actinomycetes > Kitasatosporales > Streptomycetaceae > Streptomyces > Streptomyces sp. NPDC093089. The sequence continues at coordinate 161,546 of NZ_JBIVPA010000008.1, read as the reverse complement.
ACAGCTCCAGCTCAACGCCTTCGAGCCGGTCATCTTCCACGCCCTGTCCAAGAGCATCCTCTCGCTCCGCGCCGCCTGCCTGACCCTCGCCGAGCGCTGCGTCACCGGCATCACCGCCAACACCGAGGCGCTCCGCGCCGCCGTGGAGAACTCCATCGGCCTCGCCACCGCCCTCAACCCGCACCTCGGGTACACCGCGGCCACCGCCATCGCCCAGGAGGCGCTCGCCACCGGCCGCGGAGTCGTCGAACTCACCCTGGAGAAGGGCCTGCTGCCCGCCCATCGGCTCGCCGAACTCCTCACCCCCGAGCGCCTCACCGGTGCTCCGGGACCGTCCCTGGCCTGACCGCCGCACCCCCACGCCTCTGCCACGGCGACGGGCGGCCCCGTGCCGCGCCCCTAGCAGAGGCGATCAAGAGGGCCTGTCCGGCCCGAAGTTACCCGGCAGTTTCTCGTGACTTCCTCGACGGCCAGTCGTAGAACGTGTTCCCATTCACTCGCGAGTGAGGAAGATCACATGAGTGAACACCCCCTGTCCGTCCAGGGAAGTCGCCGAGTCAGCCGTCGGGGATTCCTCGCGGGAACAGGTTCCGTTCTCGGCGCCGCCGCCCTCGCCGGCACGATCGCGACCCCCGCCCGCGCCGAGGTCCCCGGCCTGAACTGCACCCCCATCACCGACGGTTCCCAGGTGCGCGCCCTCGTCATCGGCACCGGCTACGGCGGCTCCGTCGCCGCCCTCCGGCTCGCCCGCGCGGGCGTGGACGTCCACATGATCGAGATGGGCATGGCCTGGGACACCCCGGGCCCCGACGGCAAGATCTTCGCCAACACCACCACCCCCGACTACCGCTCCTTCTGGCTGCGCACCCGCACCAAGCAGCCGCTGAGCCAGTTCCTCGGCTTCCCGCTCGACAAGGACGTGCCCGTCCACACCGGCATCCTCGACGCCGAGGACTTCGCCGGGATCACCGTCTACCAGGGGCGCGGCGTCGGCGGAGGGTCCCTCGTCAACGGCGGCATGGCCGTCACCCCGCTCCGGGAGCGCTTCCCGGCGATCCTCCCGACCGTCGACCCCGCCGAGATGTACGCCACCTACTACCCGCGCGCCAACGCGGGCCTCGGCGTCACCTCGGTGGACGTGAACTGGTGGGAGAACGCGGACTGCTACCAGTACGCCCGCGTCGGCCGCAAGCACGCCCAGCGCTCCGGCTTCCCCTTCGTCTTCGTGCCCAACGTCTACGACTGGGACTACATGAAGCAGGAGGCCGCAGGCGCCGTCCAGAAGTCCGCCCTGGCGGGCGAGGTCATCTACGGCAACAACGCCGGCAAGAAGAGCCTCCAGAAGACGTACCTCGCCCAGGCCGCCGCCACCGGCCGGGTGAGCGTCTCCCCGCTCCACCGGGTGACCTCCGTCAGTCCGGCGGCCGCCGGGGGCTACACGGTCGTCATCGACCAGATCGACACCACCGGCGCCACCCTCGCCACCAAGACCGTCCGCGCCGACCGGGTGTTCTTCGCCGCCGGCAGCGTCGGCACCAGCAAGCTCCTCACCCGCCTCAAGGCGACCGGCGCCCTGCCGGCGCTCAACGAGCACATCGGCAAGGGCTGGGGCGACAACGGCAACGTCATGTGCGGCCGCGCCAACCACATGTGGGACCCGACCGGGAAGCTCCAGTCCGCCATGCCCACCGCGGGCATCGACAACTGGGACGCCGGCGGCGCGTTCGCCGAGGTCGCCCCGCTGCCCACCGGCATCGAGACCTACGCCTCCTTCTACCTCTCCATCACCCGCACCCCGCGCCGTGCCGAGTTCTCCTGGAACCCGTCCACCGGCAAGGTCGACCTGAGCTGGGACCGGGCCTGGAAGCAGACGTCCATCGACATGGCCAAGTCCATCTTCGACAAGATCAACAGCAAGGAGGGCACGATCTACCGCACCGACCTCTTCGGCGCGTACAAGATCTGGGGCGACCACCTCACCTACCACCCGCTCGGCGGCGCGGTCCTCGGCAGCGCGACCGACAACTACGGCCGCCTCCGCGGCTACTCCGGCCTCTACGCCATCGACGGCTCCCTCATCCCGGGCAACACCAGCGTCAACCCGTTCGTCACCATCACGGCCCTCGCCGAGCGCAACATCGAGCGCATCATCGCCGAGGACTTCTGAGCGGACCCGCCCGCGCGAGCGTTCGCCCGACTGGGGCCCCGCCCGCGCGAGCGCCCCGCCGGGCTCCCGCCCCGCACGCCGAAGGGGCCGACCGGTTCTCGAACCGGCCGGCCCCTTCGCGCGCCGGGCTCAGCCCGTCGGCAGCACGCACACCGTGTCGAGCCCGAGCACCCGGTTGAGCCGCCCGAAGGCCAGCCAGGAGCCCAGGCTCATGGTCAGCTCCACGATCTCGGCCTGGCTGTACCGGGCCGTCATGCGCGCCCAGAACTCCTCGTCGAGACCGTGGTGGTCCAGTGCGTACCGCTCCGCGTACTCGGCCGCGAGCCGGGTCCGCTCGTCGAAGGACTCCGAGACCTCCGTCGTCCGCCAGGCCGCGACGACCTCGTCGAAGCCCTCCTCGACCTTCACACCGTCCCGGTCGGTACGCCAGTCCAGGCAGAACCCGCACCCGTTGATCTGCGCGATGCGCAGCCGCGCCGCCTCGAACTCGCGCAGGCCCAGGGTCGTGTGGGCGTACACCGACAACGAGAAGTTCGCCGCCGCCGTCCCGATCTCCGGAACCATGTCGCCCCACACGTACCCGATGGGCTCCTGGCCCTCGGGGATGTCGATGATCACCGTGCTCTCCTTCCCAGCTTCCCGACCGCCGGCCGCAGCGGTACGTCCAGCGCGTCGTACAGTCCCGGTTCCGCCGCCACCAGCCAGTCGATGGCCCCGACCAGCCGGCCCACGGCCGTGGCGTTCCCGCCCGCCGACCGGTTCTCGCCCTCGTCGGTGGCCGCCACGGTCACCTCGATCCGGGGGCTTCCCTCGACGATCACCCGGTGGGCGCCGGCGCCGTCCGGCGGCACCGGCCAGTCCGGCGCGCAGGAGGGGTGGATGCGGGTGACGTGCTCGATCACGATGCGGGGCTCTCCGCCGACGATGCCCTGCACCTCGAAGCGGATCGCGCCCTGCGTCCCGGCCTCGAAGACGCCCATCGTCCGCGTCTTGACCGTGGACTCCAGGGGGCGGCGCTCCGTCGTCTCGCGGATCTCGTCGACCTCGGCGCCCAGGGCGCGGGCCATCAGCCGGATCTGGCCGCCCCAGATCATCGTCGGCACCGAGGGCCACAGCATCGGCGGCTCGTACTCCAACGGCTTGCCCATGCCCACCAGTTCCCTGACCGACTCCTCCTGCTCGTACGTCGAGTAGTCGAAGATCTCCTGGCACCGGATCACGTCCACGGTGGCGGCGAGACCGCTGACGAGCAGCGGCAGCACGTCGTTGCCCCAGCCCGGGTCCACGCCCGACACGAAGAGCGATCCGCCTCCCTCGGCCACCGCCGCGAGCACCGGATCGCGGAACTCCGGCGGCGCGTTGCGCTGGTCGTACAGCGGATAGAGCGCGGGCGTCACCACCACCGCGCCGGCCGCCACCGCCCGGGCCACGTCGGCGAGGGCCCCGTCGGGCCGGGTGTCGCCGGAGGCCGCGTACACCACCGCCCCCGGCCGCCCGCCGAGCACCGCCGCCACGTCGTCGCCCGCCGGCACGCCGAGTTCGCGCCCCAGCCCCGCGAGCAGGCCCGCGTCACGGCCGACCTTCGCCGGGTCGGACACCAGCACGGCCGCGAGTTCGAGCCCTGGATGGGCGTCCACGGCCCGAATGGCCGCGCGCCCGACATTTCCGGTACCCCACACCACCGTCCGAATCATGCGCGGAGGGTAGCGCCGGGCCCCGAAGGTTCCCAGACCCGCGACAGCATGACCTGACGAATCGTCAGATCTTTTCGGGGTCAGGCCAGTCGCAGGGTGACGAACGGAACCGTGTCGCCCGGCAGGAGGTACCGCTCCACCTCGACGAAACCGCGCGCCAGGGCGAACCTCAGCCCCTCCTCGTTCGAGGCGAGGACCACCGTCTCCACTCCCTCGCCGCTCAGCGTCCGGGCGTGCGCGAGCCCCCGCTCGTACAGCGCCGTCCCGAAGCCGCGGCCCCGGAACCCCGGCAGCGTCCGGGCGATGACGGTCGCCGCGGGAGCCTCCCCGTCCGGCGGACGCACCGTCGAACAGCCCACCGCCACGTCCCCGAGATAGGCGACGTCCAGCCGGTTGCGGCCGGCCCGCTCCCGCACCTCGTCGGCGGAGAGCACCGCCGTCGGGATGACCGTGTTGTGCACGGCCCGCCAGTCGGCGAGCTGCTCGGGAGTCCGCGCCCGCTCGATGTGAAGATCGCTCATCGCCGCAGCAAACCGCGCCCCCGGCGGCCGGGTCAACCGCTTTCGGGCCCGCCCCCGCCGCCCGCTCCCCGTCCCCGCCGGCCGACACTCACGCCACCGCCCCGCCGCCTCCCGCCCCCGTCCCCGCCGGCCGACACTCAGACCCCCGCCCCGCCGGACAGCCCCCGGACCGCCCGCGCCAGCGCCTCCCGCACCCGGTCCGCGTCCGCCTCCGTCGTACGCCAGTTGCTGAACGCGGCCCGCAGCGCGGGCGTCCCGTGCAGCACGGTCGGGGTGAGGAACGCCTCGCCGGAACCGGCGACCGCCCCGGCCAGGGCGGCCAGCCGCTCGGGCGTCGGCCCGTCGGCGAGGGTGAAGCAGACGACGTTCAGGTGCACCGGCGCGAGCAGGCGGAGCCCGGGGACGGCGCCGATCCCCTCGCCCAGCCGCCGGGCCAGCGCGACACAGCGCCCGACGATCTCGGCATGTCCCTCGCGCCCGTACGCCGTCAGCGAGAACCAGGTCGCCAGCGCGCGCAGCCGCCGGGAGTTCTCCGGGGTCAGGTGCAGGAAGTCGGGGGTGCCGGTCGGGAGTCCGAGGTACGGCGACTCGTTGTGGAAGACCCGCACCTGGAGGTCCTGGCGGCGGGTGAACTGCACGGCGGCGTCGTACGGCACGTTCAGCCACTTGTGCAGGTCCACGCAGATCGAGTCGGCGGCGTCGAGCCCGTCGACGAGCGGGGCGTGCGCGGGGGAGAGGGCCGCGAACGCGCCGAACGCGGCGTCCACGTGCAGCCAGAAGTCGTACCGCTCCTTCAGGGCGGCGATCGCCCGCAGGTCGTCGAAGTCGACCGTGTTCACCGTCCCGGCGTTCGCGACCACCACGGCGGGCTCCCCGTCCAGCGACTCCAGCGCCTCGGCCAGCCGCGCCACGTCCACCGCCTCGCGCGCCCCGCCCAGCAGCGGCACCGACCGCAGCCGGTCGCGGCCCAGCCCCAGGACGGACAGCGCCTTCGTGACGCTGGAGTGCGGACTGCCGGACAGCACGTGCACCGGGCCGAGCGCGCCCACGCCCTCCCTCGCCACCGACACGCCCCGGCGCTCGCCCAGCCACTCCCGGGCCACGGCGAGACCCACGGTGTTCGACATCGTCGCCCCGCTGACGAACGCGCCCCGGTGCGCCCCGCCCAGCCCGAACAGTTCCCGCAGCCACCCGACCGTCTCGCGCTCCAGTGCGTCGGCGGTCGACCCGCCGCCGCTGGAGCCGTTCTGGTCGTACGCGCCGGTCAGCCAGTCCCCGGTGAGCGCCGCCGGAGTGACACCACCCGTCACGAACCCCAGATAGCGCGGCCCCGCAGAACCCGAGAAGCCCGGCTCCCAGCGCCGCGCGAACCGCTCCAGCGCACCCTGCGCGCCCACGCCCGCCGACGGCAGCCCGTCGGGTGCGGGCGCCTTCGCCGCGCCGACGACCGGCCGCTCCGCGAGCACGGACAGCTCACGGGCCGCGAAGTCACGTGCGGACTGCAGGAGTTCGGGAAGCCGCGCGAGGTCAGCGGCGAGCACGGGATGCATGGCCCCACCCTAGGCAGGCCCGGTGCGCGGACGCGGGGGCCAATCCGGAGAGAGTGGCCTGCCGGTCTACCTGCCCGTCTGCCGTGCCGGAGGCGTCCGTACGGGTGAGGGCGCGGGAACGGCGCGACGGCGGACCGCCGAACGGGTACGCATCGCTGCATTGCCCCCGGCCAGGAGGATGTCGTCCCATGTCCGTACGCAAGGGCGCCCCCGCGCTGCTGAGCGCCGGCGCACTGTGCGCGGCCCTGCTGCTCAGCGGCTGCGCGAGCACCGCACCCGCGAACCCCGCCGCCGCGCGGACCCCCGCGAGCGAGCCCGCCGCGGGTGACGCCCGGCCCGAAGTGGTTCGGCCGGACACCGCCGCCAACAGCCTCGCGTCCGCGCCCGTCTCCCGCATCCCCGGCATCGGCCCCGCCACCCGGGCCTTCGTCCCGGACGGCACGTCCCAGGTGCTCGTCGTCACCGGCGCGGGCCCGGACTCCGACAGGTCCACCGTGACGCTGTACACGCGGGACCGGGCCGGCCGATGGGCCGAGGAAGCCGGGCCGTGGCCCGCGCACAACGCGTTGCGGGGCTGGACCTCCGACCACGTCGCGGGAGACCTGCGCACGCCGATCGGCGTGTTCCGGCTCGGCGACGCGGGCGGCCGGCTGCCCGACCCCGGCTCCCGCCTCCCGTACGACCAGGACCCGGAGTTCGCGATCAGCGGTACGGGCTTCTCCGGCGAATCCCTCGAAGGCTCCTTCGACCACGTCGTCGCCATCGACTACAACCGGGTCCCCGGCCGCACCCCGCTCGACAAGGAGCGCCCGCTCGGCGCCGAGAAGGGCGGCGGGGTCTGGATCCACGTCGACCACGGCGGGCCCACCCAGGCCTGTGTGACCCTGGAACGCGAGGCGCTCCGCGCACTCCTGCGCGCCCTCGACCCGGCGAGGGAGCCCGTCGTGGTCATGGGGCCGGCCCCCGAACTCGCGCGCTGACGGCGGTCTCGCGCGCGAGTTCGAGGGCCGGGTGCCTGGCGGCGGTGCCGGGTGCCTGCCGGCGGGTTTCGGGTCCCCGGTACCGAGTACCGCGTCCCGCTGGTCGGCCACCGCGTGCCGGGCCGTCAGTTCCCGCCGGCTCCGACCGCCCCGCGGAAGGAGGCCGTGTGCTCGCGGACCTGCTCCGGCGTCAGATAGGCGTCGCTGTACTCGAAGTCCCGCAGCGTCCCCGACTTCGAGGCCAGGAACCCGGTCCGTACGTAGTCGTCGCCCGCGGCGGCGTTGAGCAGCCAGTTCGTCATCACCCGGGTCTTGGCCACGTTGGTCCGCAGCGCGGCCCAGTGGTAGGCCCGGGCCACGGCCTGCGCCGGCATGCCGTGCAGCTCGACGCCGAGCGGCTTCGAGACGCCGTCCATGCCGCCGAGGTCCACCACGAGCCCCAGGTCCTTGTGGACGTACGGGTGAGTGGGCTCCCCGCGCAGCGTGGCGACCAGGTTGTCGGCGACGGCCTTGCCCTGCCGCATCGCGTGCTGCGCGGTCGGCGGGCAGATCGCCCCCTCCTCGCCCTTGGCGAGGTCGGGCACCGCCGCCGCGTCGCCGAGGGCCCACACGCCTTCGAGGCCCGGCACGTCCATCTCGGCCGAGACGACGAGCCGGCCGCGGAGGGTCTCCGCGCCGAGGGTGCCGATCAGCGGACTCGCGGCGACGCCGGCCGTCCAGATCAGCGTGCGGCTCGGCAGCACCCGACCGTCGGTGAGCGTCACCGCCTCCTCGTCGACCGAGGCCACCGAGACGCCGAGCGACACCTCGATGCCGCGCTTGGTCAGGATGTCCGTCGCCGCCGAGCCGAGCTTCTCGCCCAGCTCCGGCATCAGCTTCGGCGCGATGTCGACCAGGTGCCACTTGATGAGGTTCGGGTCGAGCCGCGGATACCGCTTGACCGCGTTGTGGGTGAGCAGCTGGAGGCAGGCCGCCGTCTCCGTGCCCGCGTAGCCGCCGCCGACCACCACGAACCGCAGGCGCGCGGCCCGCTCCTCGTCGTCGTTGCTCGCGTCGGCCAGGTCCAGCTGGGCGATGACGTGGTCGCGGATGTAGACGGCCTCCGCCAGCGTCTTCATGCCCCGCGCGTGCTCGGCGAGCCCGGGGATGTCGAAGCTGCGGGTCACGCTGCCGGGCGCGAGGACGAGGTGGTCGTAGGGCTCGGTCACGTACTCGCCGGAGATCGTGCGCACCACGCAGACCTTCGCCGCCGTGTCGATGCCCACCACGCCGCCGGGGACGATCCGGGTGCGGTGCCGCTGGCTGCGCCGCAGCGACAGGGCGACCGACTGCGGGGTCAGCACCCCCGCCGCCACCTGGGGGAGCAGGGGCAGGTACAGCTGGTACGAGAACGGCGACAGGAGTGTGATCAGCGCCTCCCGCTCCGTGAGCCGCCGTTCGAGCCTCCGCACACAGCCCACTCCGGCGAATCCCGCGCCCACCACGAGAATCCTCGGTCGAGTCACGCTGTCCGCCCTTCCGTACGGGCGTGCGATACGCCCTCGCCTGTGGCTGAACGAGCCGATTCGGCGATGTGCCGCCGGCTGTCCGTCGGCTATCCGTAATTCACCCTTTTTATCCCCATTGTCGGTGTATCGCTCCTCGGCGGGATCAGAGGACGGCGATCCCGAGGGGGCGCGACCCGGCGGCGAGGCGCCGGGTGTCGCCCGAGGCGAGGTCGACGACGCTCAGGCCGTCCCAGTAGCCGTCGCGGGTGAATCCGCCGGTCACGTACGCGGTCCGCCCGTCGCGGGAGACGGCCACGCTCTCGTGCGGCCCTTCCAGGGGGTGGACCCGCTCGGCCCCGGCGGGGGTGCGGACGGTGAGGGAGGGACCGCGGTCCACGGAGGGGTCGATCGGGCCGGTGCCGACCGTGAACAGGGTGCCGTCGGCGGTGACGGTGGCGCCGTGCTGGTGGGTGTTCGCGGTCATCGGCTCGATCGTCGTCCGCCCGGTCCGCGGGTCGACCACCGCGAGCCGCTCGCCCTCGAACGGGAGCAGCAGCTTGCCGTCCGAGGGACGGACGGCCGTGTAGTGCGGCTTGAGCCAGGAACCGAGGCCGCCCTCCGTGCCGTACGGGGCGACCTCCACGCGCCGCGTCCGCAGGGTGTCCGCGGCGACGACCGTGACGTCGAAGGAGTCGTGGTTGGTCGCGTACACCTCGGCGCCGTCCCGCGACACGTCCACGTCGAAGGGGCGCCGACCCACCTCGACCGCGTCCGTGACCTGCAGGGCCGCCGTGTCGACGACCTCCAGGGTGCCGTTGCCGCCGGGCACGTTCACCCCCACGTACACCCGGCGCCCGTCCGGCGAGAGCGCGATGCCCATGCCCCCGCCCCGGTACTCGCCCGTCGTCACCGGTCCGGTGTCCGTCCGGTACGGGACGAGCGCGAGGCGCTCCCTGGCCGCCGTGTCCACCACGGCCACCCCCTCGGCGGTCGCCACCCACGCGCGCCCGTCCTCGCCGACGACCAGCCCGTACGGGGCGGTGCCGACCTTCACGGAGCCCGTCGCCCCGCGCGTCGGGTCGACGAAGGTGACGGTGTCGGAACCGAAGTCGCCGACCAGGAGGGTGCCCGGGGCCGGCGCACCCGCCGAGCCCTTCGGCGCCGGGGTCACGGTGACGGACCCGCCCGGCGAAGCCGCCCCGGGGGACGACGGCGCGGCCGGGGAGGAGCCTCCGGCGCGCGGCGTCGAGTCCGCGGCGGAGGCCGCCCCTCCGGCCCCCTGCGCGCACCCCGCGAGCAGGACGACGGCCACCGCCGCGGGCACGAGCACCCGGACGGAACGGGGCGAACGGCGGAACGCTGTCATGACGGACTCCTCGCTACGGGGGACCACACGGCCCGGAAGGGTCCGCGCCCTGTACCGATCCTCCGCCCGCGCCGCGCCCGGCACGGTCCGCCGCCCGGCCCCCGGCCCGCGGCGGGACGGACGACCCGCGGGTCCACCGATCGGTTGACCCGGAGCCCGCGGCGGAGCCGGCTCAGCGCCCGACGCCGCCCAGGAAGCACAGCACGCGCTCGACGCACAGGGCGGCCGCCTCCGGCACGAAGGACGGCGCCCCGCGCTCCGCGAAGAGGTGCGAGGTCCCCGGATACAGGAACAGCCGGCGGTCCTCGGAGTCCGCCACGAGCGCCCGCGCCGCGTCGACGTCGCCCTCGTCGACGAAGAACGGGTCGGCGTCCATGCCGTGCACCTGCGCGGGCACGCCGGCCGGCCAGGCCGTGCCGAAGGAGTCGACGGGCACGCAGGCGCTCAGCAGTACGGCACCGAGCGCCCCGGCCCGGGTCTGCGCCAGCTTCTGCGCGGGGAGCGCGCCGAGCGAGAACCCGGCGTACACGATCTCCTCCGGCAGTCCGTCGGCGGCCCGCACGCCACGCTCCAGGAGCGTGGCGAAGCCGACCTCCCGCGCGTACCCGACCCCGGCCTCCACGTCGGTGAACGTGCGCCCCTCGTACAGGTCGGGGGTGTGCACCGTGTGCCCCGACCGTCGCAGCTCGCCGGCGAACGCGGCGACCCCCTCGGTCAGTCCGAGCGAGTGGTGGAACAGCAGAACCTCGGCCATGTCGTCATCCCCTGATCACCGTACGCGGCCCGCCCCGACGCACGGCACGGGCCATTGCGGGGACAGCATCGCGTACGGCACCGACAACGGGGCCGACTACAGCTGGGGCCGGTGCGGCATGACGGCGGCGCCCGGCTGGGGGTGGGCCATCACCGCGGCGCCCTGACCCATGCCGTTCGGACCGAGACCGCCGGGGCCGAGACCACCCGGGCCCATCCCGCCCTGGACCATGCCGTTCTGCCCCATGCCGTTCGGGACGCCCATGCCGCCCTGGTGGCCCGCGACGGCGACCTGCGCGCCGACGCCCGCGTGCGCGACCTGCGCCTGCGGCCCCGGAACACCCTGCGGCGGCATCTGGATGACCCGGCTCAGGTCCCGCAGAACCTCCTCGGCGACCTGGCGGACGTCACCCGGAACATCCCCTCGCTCCCGTATGAGCTCGGCGTAGATCGGTGCCGTGCCGTCCGCGTGGTTCATGGGGCTCGCTTCCTTCGACTGCGCCGGTTCCGTCACCGACGGGCGACGGCGAGTCTACGGGGCACCACCGACACGCCGGGCTCGGGAGCCAGGGCGCCGCCTCCGGAACGAGCCCCCGAGGGGGCCCCCGCCACCCGATATTCGCTGTCCTCCCCGGCCCTCCCCGCCGAGAATGGATCACCGAACAACCGGGAGGGACCACATGAGCCAGGCGACCCTGACTCTGCACGACCTGATGCCGTCCGACGAGCTCGCCACCGCACTCGACGAGGGGCATGTCACACGCAAGCGGCACCCCGAGCTGCCGCTGTCGATCTACACGTACACGCGCGCGTGCCAGTACGCCCAGCACTGGAACCGGGCGACCACACGCTGCCGCGGCCTCGTCGCCGACGACGCCACCGGACGGATCGTCGCCCTCCCCCTCCCCAAGTTCTTCAACCTGTCGGAACACGCCGGCGGCCGCCCCTACGCGCCGCCGCTGCCCGACGAACCCTTCGAGGTCTACGACAAGGTCGACGGCAGCCTCGGCGTGGTCTTCCACTACGGGGACCGCTGGCACGCCGCCTCCAAGGGCTCCTTCAGCAGCGCCCAGGCCACCTGGGCCCAGCGCCGGCTGGACGCCGCCGACACCTCGGGCCTGACCCCGGGCGTCACGTACCTCGCCGAGATCCTCCACCCGCAGAACCGCATCGTCGTGAACTACGGCGACCGGCGCGACCTGGTCCTCCTGGCCGCCTTCGACCGCGACGGCACGGAGGTCCCGCTCGCCGAGGCCGCCGGCTCCTGGAAGGCCGTCGGCTCGGTCGTCCGCACCTGGCCCGCCATGACCCTCGCCGAGCTCACCGCCCACACCGAGGCCAACACCCTGCCCGGCGGCCTCCCCGCCACCGGCACCGACGCCGAGGGCTTCGTGCTGCGCTTCGCCTCCGGCCTGCGCGCCAAGGCCAAGCTCACCGAGTACGTACGCCTCCACAAGGTGCTCACCGGCGTCACCGAACGCGACATCTGGCGCGGCCACGGCATCCAGCGCTTCGCCGCCGTGCCCGCCGCCCTGCTGGCCAAGGGCATCGGCTGCTCCGTCGCCGAGGTGGAGGCCTCCGGGGGCAAGCCCCTCGACGCCCTCCTCGAACAGGTCCCCGACGAGTTCGACGCCTGGGTGCGCGAGGTCGTCGCGGGCCTCGAAGAGGCCGCCGACCGGCGCGAGCGCGCCGTCGACGAGGCCTACACTCGCCTGGCACACCTCGCCGGCGACCGGGCCGCCTTCGCCCGCGCCGCCGCCGAGGTGACCGACCGGGGGGTGCGAGCCGCCCTCTTCCTGCGCCTCGACGGGCGCCCCACCGACCTCCTCGTGTGGCGTCAGATACGCCCCGAGGCCACCGACCCCTTCACGCACGACGAGGAGAACTGAACGTGCCTGTCGTCCACGTCATGACCGGCCTCCCGGCCTCCGGGAAGACGACGGCCGCCCGCGCCCTCCAGGCCGCCGCCGAGGGACGCGTCCGCCGCGTCAACCTCGACGACCTGCGCTCCATGCTCGACCTCCCCGCGACCGACCGGCGCTCCCACACGCACGAGCAGACCGTGCTGGGCATCCAGGACGCCGCCGTCCGCGCGGCCGTGGACGACGGCTTCGACGTCGTCGTCGACAACACCCACCTGACCCCGCACATCCCCAAGCGGCTCAAGGCCGCCGTCGCCGGCCGGGCCGCCACCTTCGTCGTCCACGACTTCACCGACGTCCCCGTCGACGAGTGCGTCCGCCGCGACGCCGCCCGCGACCGGTCCGTCGGCGAGGAGATCATCCGCCTGCTCGCCGACAAGCACGCCAAGGCCACCCGCGGCGGCTGGCGCCTCACCGCGGAATGGCTCAACGACCGGCCCGCCGGCCTGCCCTACGTCGCCGACCCGGCCCTCCCCTCGGCCGTCATGTGCGACATCGACGGCACCCTCGCCCTGCGCGGCGACCGCGGCCCGTACGACTTCACGCGCTGCGACGAGGACCTGGTCAACCCCTCCGTCCGGGACGCCCTGCGGGCCTTCCGGCACGCCGAGAGCGACCGGATCGTCCTGCTGTCCGGCCGCAGCGAGGACCACCGCGCCCTCACCGAGACCTGGCTCGACCGGCACGAGGTGCCGTACGACGAGCTGTGGATGCGGGCCTCCGGCGACGGCCGCGGCGACGACATCGTGAAGGCGGAGCTCTTCGACGCCCACGTGCGCCACCGCTACGCCGTCCGCGTCTCCCTCGACGACCGCGACCGCGTCGTCGCCCTCTGGCGCCGGATGGGCCTGCCCACCTGGCAGGTCAACTACGGGGCCTTCTGACGACCGTCCCCCGCGCGGTCACGGGGGTGGGGCCACCCACCCCCGTGACCGTGTCAGGATCGTGGGATGGTGGAAAAGATCATCGCGGCGTGCGACGGCGCGTCGAAGGGAAACCCCGGCCCCGCGGCCTGGGCATGGGTCATCGGCCGCTCCGACGGCGGGGTCGACCGCTGGGAGGCGGGGCCCCTGGGCCGGGCGACCAACAACGTGGCGGAACTCACGGCCCTGGAACGGCTCCTGGAGGCCCTCGACCCGGGCGTGCCCGCCGAGGTCCGCATGGACTCGCAGTACGCCATGAAGGCCGTCACGACGTGGCTGCCGGGCTGGCGCCGCAAGGGCTGGAAGACCTCGTCGGGCTCTCCCGTCGCCAACAAGGAGCTCGTCGTGCGCATCGACGCGCTGCTCACCGGCCGGGACGTCGCCTTCGTCTACGTGCCCGCCCACCAGGTGGACGGCGACCCGCTCAACGACGCCGCCGACCGCGCGGCCAGCCACACCGCCCGCACCCAGGAGCCCACGGGCTCCGCGACCGGCGCGCCGCTGCCCCCGCCGGAAGCCCCGTCGCGCGCCTCCGCGCCCCGGGCGCGCGCCTCCGCCGCCTCCTCCACGGGGTCGTCGTCCGCGGCCTCGTCCACGCGGCGGAGTCGCCCGTCCGGCGGCACCCTCAAAGCGAGATTTCCCGGCCGCTGTCGCTGCGGCAAGGCCTACGACAAGGGTGAGTCCATCGCCAAGAACCCGGACGGCTGGGGCCATCCGACCTGCGTCTGAAGGCGGGGGCCGTCCGACTGGCGGGCGGCCCTGTCCGGCTCGTGAGACTGCCGAAACGGGGTGCGCGGCAGGCTTCACCCACGTGTGGGCACGGGTTCTTCCCGGGTTCTGTTCTCGGAGCGGTTGTGGCTGCATACTGTTCCTCCTCGCACCTGGTGACGAACCGTTTTACCTGCGATTTCGTCGCTTTCACGACGTGATCCGTCACCCGGCGAGAACCTCCCTCCTGCTGCCGCCGCGGCCACTCCTCGGCGGTAGCCTTCCCTGCCCGTGAAAGACCCGAGGTTCCGTGCCAGTACCTGTTCTCCTGACCGGGCGCTCCGTGCGCCTGGAGCCGCTGGCGATGCGGCACGCCGAAGCCCTCGCGCGGGCCGGCGGGGCGGACCGATCGGCCTACGCCTTCACCCCCGTACCCGACGGCCTCGAATCGGCCCTCGACTACATCGCCCGCGCCCTCTCCGATCAGGCGGCAGGCCGGTGCCTGCCCTTCGCCCTGGTCAGTACGGCCGACGAACGAGTCATCGGGTCCACCCGATTCCTCGAACTCGACTACTGGCGCGGACCGCTGGTCTGGCCCCCGGTCCCCGGCATGCCCCACGGCGATCCGCTGACCGCCGTCCCGGACGCCGCCGAGATCGGGAACACGTGGATCTCCGGTGCCGCCCGGGGGACCGGCATCAACACCGAGGCCAAGTACCTCATGCTCCGGCACGCCTTCGAGGCCTGGGGCGTCCGCCGCATCACCCTGCGCGCCGACGCCCGCAACACCCGCTCCCGGGTCGCCATCGAACGCCTCGGCGCCACCTGCGAAGGTGTCCGCCGGGCCCACTCCCGGGGCCTCGACGGAGCCGTCCGCGACACGGCCTTCTACTCGATCCTCGACGACGAGTGGCCCACCGTCCGGGACATCATCGAGCTCCGCATGTCCACCCCCCGCCAGGTCCGCGTCCCCCAGGACCTGCTCCCGGCCTGAGCCCCCGGGAAACCGGCCTTCCACCCGTCCGACGGGCGCTCGCGCGCCCGTCGGACGGGTGGTTCCATGGAAGGGACGGGAAGGACCCGGCATGAGGATGCGGAGGAGCGGTCGCAACCGGGCCGCGCACCGTGCAATCAGGATCCGCGAGAAGCGGATGAGTCCTTCCCGCCCCTGATCTGCCCGGCCGCCTCCCGGGCCGCCGGCCGGGACGTCCCGGCCCCGGGGCCCGCCGTCGCGCCGTCCCGCCCGCCGCTCTCCTCCGCCGTCACCGGCCCTCGCCCCGATCGGCCCGCGCCCGCCCGGTACCGTGATCGAAAACAGCGAGCCGCGCGACCCGAAAGGACCGAGTGATGGTGCCGACCGGAACCCCCGACGTGCTTCTCCGGACGGAGGGGCGTGCCGGTTTCATCACCCTGAACCGGCCCCGTGCCATCAACGCGCTCACCCATGCCATGGTCCTCGCCGTCGACGGCGCGCTCACCGCGTGGGAGCACGACCCCGAGGTCACCACGGTGGTCGTCGAGGGGGCCGGCGAGCGGGGCCTGTGCGCCGGCGGCGACATCCGCGCCATCCACGAGGACGCCCGCGCCGGAGGCTCCGCGTCCGCGGCCTTCTGGCGGGACGAGTACCGGCTCAACGCCCGGATCGCCCGCTACCCGAAGCCGTACGTCGCCCTCATGGACGGCATCGTCATGGGCGGCGGCGTCGGCGTCTCCGCGCACGGCTCCGTCCGCGTCGTCACGGAGCGCTCCCGGGTCGCCATGCCGGAGACCGGCATCGGCTTCGTCCCCGACGTCGGCGGCACCTACCTCCTCGGGCGAGCCCCCGGCGAACTCGGCACCCACCTCGCCCTCACCGGCGGGGCCGTCGGCGCGGCCGACGCGCTCCTCGCGGGCCTCGCCGACCACTTCGTCCCCGCCGCCGAACTGCCCGCCCTGGTCGAGGACCTGAAGCGGCTGCCCGCCGCGGAGGCCGTCGCCCGCCACGCCGTCGCGGCCCCGGCCGGCGTCCTCGCCGAGCAGCGGGAGTGGATCGACGCCTGCTACGGCGCCGCGGACGTCGAGACCGTCGTCGAGCTGCTCTTCGACGCCGGCGTCCCGGCCGCCAAGGAAGCCGCCACCACCCTCCTCGCGAAGTCGCCGACGGCCCTCAAGGCCACGCTGGCGGCCGTCCGCCGCGCCCGCCTCCTCGGGACCCTGGAAGAGGTCCTTGACCTGGAGTTCCGCGCCTCCTGCGCAGCCCTGACCACCCCCGACCTCGTCGAGGGCATCCGCGCCCAGGTGGTCGACAAGGACCGGAACCCCCGGTGGACCCCGCCGACCCTCGCCGAGGTCACCGACGCGGACGTCGCCCGGTACTTCACCGCGCCGCCCGGCGGGGACCTCGGGCTCGCGGGCACGCCGGCGGACGCCGACCGGGATGCCCGAGACCGGGCATGACCGCGAACACCTCCTTCCAGCCCGTCCTCGACCGGATCGCCGAGGAAGTCGCGGAGCTCGCCGAGCGGGGCACCCCGGCCGACTACATCCCCGCCCTCGCCGCGGGCGACCCGCGGCGCTTCGGCATGGCCGTGGCGGAACTCGACGGCACGGTCTACGGGGTGGGCGACTGGCGGCACCCCTTCTCCACGCAGTCCGTGACCAAGGTCTTCACCCTCGCGCTCGCCCTCGCCGGGGAGGGCGAGGAGTTGTGGACCCACGTCGGCAGGGAGCCCTCCGGCGACCCGTTCAACTCCCTCGTCCAGCTGGAGTACGAGCACGGCATCCCGCGCAACCCGTTCATCAACGCCGGCGCCCTCGTCGTCACCGACCGCCTGCACCGCCTCACCGGCGACGCCTCCGGCAGCCTGCTCGCCTTCCTCCGGGCCGAGAGCGGCAACCCCGACCTCGCCTTCGACCCCGGCGTCGCCGCGTCGGAGGCGGCGCACGGCGACCGGAACGCCGCCCTCGCCCACTTCATGGCCTCCTACGGGAACATCACGGGCCCCGTTCCCGACCTGCTGCGCGAGTACTTCCGGCAGTGCTCGCTCGAAGCGTCCTGCGCCGACCTGGCTCTCGCCACCGGCTTCCTCGCCCGGCACGGCCTCCGCGCCGACGGCAGCCGCCTGCTGACCCGCAGTCAGGCCAAGCAGGTCAACGCCGTCATGCTCACCTGCGGCACCTACGACGCCGCCGGCGACTTCGCCTACCGCGTCGGCCTCCCCGGCAAGAGCGGCGTCGGCGGAGCCGTCGTCGCCGTCGTCCCCGGCCGCTGCACCCTCTGCGTCTGGAGCCCCGGCCTCGACGCCCGCGGCAACTCGGTCGCCGGCGTGACCGCCCTCGACCGCTTCACCACCATCACCGGCCTGTCCGTGTTCTGACCCCCGCCCCGACCCCGGGCGCGCCCGCGCGGGCCTTCGTTCAGCGCGGCGGCCAGTCCGGGGCCGGGTCCTCGTCGAGCAGGGGCCGCAGGGCCCCGACGACCGCCCCGACGCACACGTCCCGCAGTTCGGTACGGGTACAGGTCTCGTGGGTCAGCCAGTCGACGCACAGCGCCTGCACGAAGACCAGCCAGCTCTTCAGCACCCCCGAAACGGCCGCCCGGGTCCGCTCGTCGGCGAGCGGCAGCACCCCGAGCAGACGCTCGCGCAGGGCGTCGAGTTCCTCGGCGATGATCGTCTGGACGAGACGGTCGCCGGCCAGCACGCGGTTCGCCGCGAGGACCGTGTTCCGGTTCTCCGCGAAGTACGCGATGTGCGCGTCCAGCCCCTCGACCAGTTGCTCGACGAGCGTGTCGGCGGGGTCGAGCCGTGTCTTCGCCAACAGGTCCTCGGAGACCGCCTGGTAGAGCGCGGCGAACAGGTCGCGCTTGCTCGGGAAGTGCTGGTAGAGCAGCGCGCGGGAGACGCCGGCGCGCTCGGCGACCGCCTCCATCCGCACCTCGTCGTACGGCTGCGCCGCGAAGAGGACCGCGGCGACGTCCAGGAGCTGGGCGCGGCGTTCGGCGGGGCTGAGGCGTCGTCGGGGAGGCACTCCGCCATGTTACTTGACACGCGTCTAGTAAGCGGCCGTACGGGCGGACGCCGAGGGGCACTCGGCGCCGCGCGCCCAGGACGACACGGCCTGACGGACCGTCGGCGGATCGGCTTGTGGCGCCGCGCCGAAGAACGCCGGTGGATCAGCCGCGGCGCCGGTCAGGCCGCCCCCGCCGGCCCGCGCGCGGCGGCACGGCGGGTGACTCGTCGGCGAAGGCCGCCGGTTCGCCCAGGGCTCCCGCCGCCGTGCGCCAGGCCTCGGTCACGGCGCCGTGGGCGAGCCGCGTCGCGGCGGCCACGTCGGCGGGCAGCCGGAGCGGGGTCCCGATGTGGACGTGGAGGCCGGGTCGGCGGACGGGCGCCGTGAGGACTCCGGCGATCTGCTTCGCGCGACCGCCGGAGGTGATGCGCCGGGCCCCCGCCTGCCCGATCGGCACGACCTGCGCCCCGGTGGCGCCGGCGAGCCGGGCGAGCCCGGTGCGGAACATCTCGGGCGGGTTCTCGGCGGCGTCGAGGCGGGGCGGGATGCGGCCCTCGGCGTACAGCATCACGTGCCGTCCCGAGGCGAGGGCGACCGCGGCGGCGTCGAGCGCGGCGGCGGCCCGTGCCGAGTTCCGGTGGACCGGCACGTGGCCTTCGCGGGTCAACGCCCGGCCGAGCACCGGGACGCGCCACAGACCCGCCGTGGCGAGCACCACCGGCTCCAGGGCGAGGCGCTTGCGGAGCGCGGCGAGGACCAGGGCGGGGTCGGCCGTCGACGTGTGGTTCACGACCAGGATGCTGCCGGGCTCGATGGAGGCTCCGGCGTCCGCGGTGACGGTCAGCCGGCCGAACAACGGCACGACGCGGGCGGCGAGACGACTGAGCACGGACGACCCCTGACTCCGGGAAGGATGCGCTGACCGGACCATCGTCGCCCTGCCGTGGGGGTACGGGGATGAGCACGCGTACTCACCCGCGTACCCAACCGCACTGTGTACGGGGCCGGGTGGCCCGCGCGTCCCGCCCCCGGGCTAGGCTGAGCGCGACGGGTCGGCCGACACGACGGACGAGGGGAGGTGCGGGGCGGTGAGGTTCTCCCCCCGACGGCTCGCGACCCTCCTGCCCGTGCTGCTCTGGGCGATCTCGTCCCTCCTCCTGCTCTCTCCGTCCGGTGCGACGGCCGTGGGCGCCGCGGCGCCCGTGAGCGCGGTGTCGGCCCCGCACGGCCCGGCGGTCCCGGAGGCCCCGGCCGCGCCGGCCTCCCGCCAGGTCGCCTCGCCGGAGCCGCACTTCGGGGCCTCCGCCGGCGTACGGGTGACGGCGGCCGTGGAGAACCCGGTGCGGTTCCCCGGAGCCCCCGCCGCCCCGGCCCCGGCGATCGCCGACGTTCCCGTACCGGCACGGGGCGTCGTGGTGGGCGATCCGCGCCGTGAGCGGGCGCCGCCCGGCGGTTCGCACGGTCCGCGGGATCCCCGCGGGCCTCCTTCTCCCCGGCACGACTGACGCTCTCCCGCGTCGCCGTCCGGGTCTTCGGCATGCCCCGGACCGGTCGGCGACGCGCATCCGACCGTACGTCCGGCACGGCCGGCCAGGGCTCCCCGTGAAGGGTGACGCCCGCCGGATCCGTGCGCTGCCTGTGGAGTACCCATGCCAGCTCGTTCCGCGCTCCGGCGCGCGCTCCTCGCGTGCGCCGTCGTCGCGCTCGCCCTGTGGATCGCCCTGACCACCTCGCCCCGCCTAGGACTCGACCTCCGCGGCGGGACGCGCATCGTCCTCGAGACCGAGGACGGACCCACGACCCGCGCCGACGCCGCGGCCACCGACCGTGCCCTGGAGGTGCTCCGCAAGCGTGTCGACGGCCTCGGTGTCGCGGAGCCCTCGCTCGCCCGTGCCGGTGAGCGGCGGATCGTCGTCGAACTGCCCGGCCTCCGCGATCCGCAGCGGGCGGCCGAGGTGATCGGCCGGACGGCGCAGCTCACCTTCCACGCGGTCACCGGCGAGGCCCGGGGGCCGGCCGGTCCCGCCGGCGCGGCCGGGACGCGCGTCCTGGCCGACCCGGACGCGCCGGGCCGCTTCCTCGCCCTGGCCGCACCCGCCCTCTCCGGCGACGGCGTCGAGAGCGCCGAGGCCGTGCTCGACACGACCGGCGGCCGCGGGTGGACGGTCGACCTGTCCTTCCGCGACCGCGCCGCGGGCGGCTGGGCGCGGCTGACCGGCGAGGCGGCCTGCGCGGGACCCGCGGACCCGGCGCGCCGGGTCGCGATCGTGCTCGACGACCGGATCGTCTCCGCTCCGGCCATGCAGGCCGGTGTCCCCTGCGGGTCGGGCATCGGGGGCGGCTCCGCGCAGATCACCGGGGGGTTCTCGGCGGGGGAGGCGCGTGACCTCGCGGCGCTCGTCCAGGGCGGCGCGCTGCCCGTGCCGGTGACGACGGTCGAGCAGAGCACCGTGGGACCGACGCTGGGCGCCGAGGCGATCAGGGCCAGCGCGCTGGCGGCGGCGATCGGCCTGGCTTGCACCGGACTCTTCGTCATCGTCGTCTACCGCCTCCTGGGGGTGCTCGCCACCGCCGCCCTCCTGCTGTACGGGCTCATCTCGTACGCCGCGGTGGTCGCCCTGGGCGCCACCCTCACCCTGCCCGGGCTCGCCGGGTTCGTCCTGGCCGTCGGGATCGCCGTGGACGCCAACGTGCTGGTCTTCGAACGGGCCAGGGAGGAGTACGCGGCCCTGGGCCGGGCCGCCGGACGCGATCTGCGGCGGCCGGTGACGGCGGCGTTCGGCAAGGTGTGGAGCGCGGTCGCCGACTCCCACGTCACGACCCTGCTCGCGGCCGGCCTGCTGTTCGCCTTCGCCACGGGCCCGGTCAAGGGCTTCGGGGTGACGCTGGCGATCGGCGTCGCCACCTCGGTCCTCACCGCGATGGTGATCACCCGGCTGCTCGCCGACGTCGCCCTGCGCGTTCCGGCGGTGCGCCGCCGTCCGGCGCTGACCGGCATCGCGTCGCTCGGCCGGCTGCGGACGCGGCTGGCCCGCCGGGCCCCCCGCGTGACGGCGTACCGGCGCCGCTGGCTCACCGGCTGCGTGGGGCTCCTCCTCGTGGCGCTGGCCGGGATCGGCGTCCGGGGCGTGGAGTTCGGCGTGGAGTTCACCGGCGGCCGGGTCGTGCGGTACGCGGCGGAGCGCCCGGTCGACGCCGACGAGGCCCGCGAGGCGATCGCCGCGGCCGGCTTCCCGGACGCCGTCGTCCAGACGGCCGGTGACGGCGGCGCCGACGTGTCGGTCCGGGTCCGTGAGACCGGCGACGGCGAGCAGCGGGAGATCCGCGAGGCGCTCACCGGGGTCGCGGGCCCGGTCTCCGTGGAGCGCGACGACCTGATCGGACCGAGCCTCGGCGGCGAGCTGCGCACCCATGCCCTGCTCGCCCTCGGGCTGGCCGTGGCCGCCCAACTCCTCTATCTGACCGTGCGGTTCCGCTGGACGTACGCGACGGCGGCGGTGGCCGCGATGACCCAGGACGTGCTGCTCGTCGTCGGCCTCTTCGCCTGGCTGGGCAAGCCGTTCGACAGCGTCTTCCTGGCCGCGCTGCTGACCGTCGTGGGCTACTCCGTCAACGACTCGGTCGTCGTCCTCGACCGGCTGCGGGAGCTGCGCCGCCGAGGCGGCGGTGTTCCGCTGGCGGACCTCGCCGACCGGGCCGTCGCTCAGACCCTGCCCCGTACGGTCAACACCGGCATGGGGGCGCTCTTCGTCCTCGTGGCGCTGGCGGTCCTGGGCGGCGACTCGCTCACCGACTTCTCCGTCGCGCTCCTCGCGGGCGTCGTCCTGGGCATGGCCTCCACCGTGTTCACGGCCCTGCCGCTGGCGGTGGTCCTGGAGGGACGGCACCCGGCGCCCAAGCCCGCACCCACGGCCGTGCCCCGGCGGCGGGCGGGTGCCGTGGTCTGACCCCGCCCCTCGGCGGCCCGTCCCTCCGCCCGGAGCGACGGGCCGCCTGCCCGGGGACGGCGGTACGGGAGCGTCCCGTAGCAGGCCGGCCGACCAGGGTGCGACCCTACGCGCGGGCCGGCCGGTCCGCCGCCCGGCGCGGGAGTCCGGCGAGTTCCGCCTCGACGAGGTCGGCGGCGCGGCGCGTGCCGCCCTCGCGGGTCATCGATTCCTGGATCTCCCCTGCGCGGCGGGCCACTTCGGGGTCGTCGGCCAGGGCGAGCACGGCCTCGCGCAGGCGCTCCGGGGTGACCTCCTCCATCGGCAGGTGACGGGCGACGCCCAGCGACTCCAGCACGGCGGCGTTCCCGAACTGGTCGACGGCCTGGGGCACGGCGACCATCGGGGTGGCGGTGGCGAGGCCTTCCTGGCTCCCGCCCGCGCCCGCGTGCGTGACGAACGCGTCGGCCTCGCGGAGGATCGCGAGCTGGGGAACCCAGGCGTGCGCCTCGACGTGGGCGGGCAGGTCGCCGAGTTCGGCCGGGTCGACGAACTTCCCGATCTGCAGGACGACATGCCAGTCGGGAAGGTCGCGGAACGCCTCCACGCAGTCCCGGTAGAAGCCGGGCTGCTTGGTGAAGGAGGACCCCAGGGAGACGAGGAGCACCTTCCGGGCGCCTTCGGGCCGCCGCCACCCGCCCTGCTCGGCGCGGGCGCCCTGGCAGGCGCCGACGAACGTGTACACGGACTCGTCCACCCGGTCGGCGTGGGGCTGGAGCGCCTTCGGGATGAGCACGACCGCACGGCGCGGCCGCGCCACGAACCGGTCGGGCTCCGTGTCGATCCCGTGGCCGGCGAGCCACTCCTCGAAGCGCGCGTAGTACGCCTTGCCGCGCTCCGACGCCTTGAGCTCGGCGTACATGGGCTCGGCGACCTCCTCCTCGTATCCCTCCCACGGCACCAGGTTGGGCCACAGGGACAGCGCGGGCACGCCCCATCCGTGGGCGAGCACGGGCGCCGGGTACGAGGTGATGTCGTGCAGGACGAGGTCGGGCCGGTCCTCCTCGAAGGCCTTCGCGAGCTGCGGCAGCGCCTGCACCGCGTCGGCCAGGAAGGGTTCGATGTTGTCGATGAGTTCCGTGCCCCAGGCGTCCGGGTCGTCGTCGGTCGGCAGGACGGACCCGTAGACGACGGGGGTGGCTCCGGTCGCGGCGACCTTCTCGGCGAAGGAGGCGGGGACGGCGTAGCTGACCCGGTGGCCGCGCGCGACGAGCTCGCGGATGACCTCCAGGCTGGGGTTCACGTGTCCGTGGGCGGCGATGGAGAACATGGCGATGTGCGCGGGGGAGGTGGTGGTCATGACGCCACCTTAAGCGAGACGAACCGTATCGTCTAGTCGATTCGGTCGCCGAACGCCGAAGGGGTGCGCCCGACGGGATCCGTCGGGCACGCCCCTGGCCGGGCGGGGGCGGGGGGTCGGCAGGCGCCGAGGTCCTGCCGGACGCCCCACTGGCCGGTGGTGCCGGGCTCTTCGCCGGTCGTCCACCACTTGGCCTTCCAGGCGCGGCCCTTGGGGGAGACCTGCCGGCCGCCGGTGTGGACGGCGGTGCCGGCCCAGGGGGCGCCGTGCATGTGATGCGCCGGGACTCCCGGTTTGGTCCGGTGAGCCACAGGTGTGAGCTGTCCATGCCAACATGGGCTGCCCGCACCATGCCTCCGACCCAAGGGGACGTAGTGAAGACACCGGCGTACGTCACCAGGGGCGCCCTCGCCCTCACCGGCGCCCTCGCCCTGCTCATCGCCCTGCCGAACAGCGCCCTCGCAGCCCCGCCCACCGCCCTGCCCGCCAACGCCGACGGCCTGGAACAGACCTTCCAACCGGCCTTCGACTACGACACGGACGGCTGCTACCCCACCCCCGCCATCGGCCCCGACGGCACCCTCAACGGCGGCCTCAACCCGTCGGGCGCCCTCAACGGCCAGTGCCGCGACTCCTGGGACCTCACCAACACCAACGGCTACGCGCGCTACAAGTGCAACAACGGCTGGTGCGCGATCCTCTACGGCCTCTACTTCGAGAAGGACCAGGCCGTACCCGGCAGCAGCCTCGGCGGCCACCGCCATGACTGGGAACACGTCGTCGTCTGGGTCCGGGACAACCAGGCCCAGTACGTCTCCACCTCGGCCCACGGCGACTTCGTCACCAACGCCCGCGACCGCATCCGCTGGGACGGCACCCACCCCAAGGTCGTCTACCACAAGGACGGCATCGGAACCCACTGCTTCCGCCCCGCCAACACCAACGACGAACCGCCCGAGAACCACCAGCACACCTGGCAGTTCCCGAGCCTCGTCGGCTGGAACGGCTACCCCGCAGGCCTCCGCGACAAGCTCAGCCGGGCCGACTTCGGCAGCGCCCACTTCGGCCTCAAGGACGCCAACTTCGCCGCCCACCTCGCCAAGGCCAAACCGGCCGGGATCACCTTCGACCCGTACGCCTGACCAGCACCCCGGACACTGATCACGAAGGGATGAACCTGCGGCGATGGCGCCCCGCCGGCCACGGCCGGGCGCCACGCTGCTGACGTGCGCACAGAAGGCAGCAAGGTGGTTCCACAGCAGCGGAACCACGCACCGGGATCCGACACGGGCAGGACCGTCACACCACCCGCACCCCCCGGACGGCCCCCGTCCCGGACCGGCACCACCGAGGCACGCCTCCGCCACTGGTTCGACACCACCGAGGCGCGTCTCCGCTACTGGTTCGACACCGTCCTGACCCGCGGGACACCCGCGCTCGTCGGCTGGCTGGCCCTCGCCTGCCTGCTGCTCGTCGTCCCCGTCAGCGCCCTGCTGGTGTGGACCGACGACCGCGCCCCCGCCTCCCTGGGCTCCCGCATCGCGGCGGTCTGGCGGAGCACCGGACAGACCCTCCGACTCGGCGGCGAGGTCGGCCCGCCGCTGCGCGTCGCCCTCTCCGTCCTCCTCGCCCTCATCGCCCTCCTCTACGTCTCCACCCTCGTCAGCCTCATCACCACCGGCATCACCGACAAGCTCATCGCCCTCAACCGGGGCCACTCCACCGTCCTGGAACGCGGACACACCGTCGTGCTCGGCTGGTCCGAGCAGATCCCCACCGTCGTCGCCGAACTCGTCACCGCCCGGGCCGCCGCCGCCCGGCGCGGCCGGAGCGTCGTCACCGTCCTCGCCGACCGGGTCAAGACCGCGATGGAGGACGAACTCCGCGCCGCCGTCGGCACCACGGGCCGCACCCGGGTCATCGTCCGCACCGGCCGGCCCGCCGACCCCACCGCGCTCGCCCGGGTGAGCCCGACCGCCGCGGAGTCCGTACTCGTCCTGCCCCGGGACAGCCCCCGCGACGACGCCGAGACCGTGAAGACCCTGCTGTCCCTCACCGCCGCCGCCGGGGACGAACACCCGGTCCGCGTCATCGCCGCCGTACGGGGCGACCGCCACCTCGCCGCCGCCCGCCTCGCCGGCGGACCCCGGGCCACCGTCCTGCACACCGACGACATCGCCGCCCGGCTCCTCGTCCAGTACGCGCGCACCCCCGGACTCTCCCCCGTCCACCGGGAACTGCTCGACTTCGCCGGCCACGAGTTCCACACCCTGCCCGCACCCGGCCCGGCCGGCCTGACGTTCAAGAAGGCCTCCGCCCGCTGCCCGGAGTCATGCGGGGTCGGCCTGGTCCGCGGCGACGGAACCGTCCTCCTCAACCCGCCCGCCGACACCCCGCTCGACCCCGGCGACCGCCTCCTCGTCGTCGCCGAGGACACCGACACGACCCACCCCGCCGACCCTCCGGTGCCCTACGACCCGACCGCCGTCGCCACACCCCCGCCCCCGGCACCCGCCCCACCCGAGCGCTACCTCCTCCTCGGCTGGAACCGCCGCGCGCCCCGCATCGCCCACCGACTGGCACGGGCCACACCGCCGGGCTCCACCCTCGACGTCGTCGCCGAACCCACCGCGACGACCCTCACCGCCGTCCGCACCGCCACCGAAGCCGTCGGCCACCGCCTCCCGCTCCGCCACCACCGGGGCGACCCCAGCCGCCCCGAGACCACGGCGGCAGGGGACCTCACCGGCTACGACGCCGTCATCGTCCTCGGCCCCGACCGCCGCCGAGGCCGCGACGACCCGGACGACCACACCCTCGTCACCCTCCTCCACTTACGGGAACTGCAGCGCCACAGCGCGCACCCCGTCCCCGTCGTCGCCGAACTCACCGACGACCGCAGCCATTTCATCGCCCCCCGCACCGCGGCGACCGACTTCCTCGTCAGCGGCAGGACCATCGGCCTCCTCATGACCCAGATCTCCCAGAACCCCCACTTGGCCGCCGTCTTCCAGGAGCTCTTCGCCGCCGACGGCAACTCCCTCCACCTCCGCCCCGCCGACCGCTACGTCGCCACCGGCCGCCCCACCTCCTTCGCCACCGTCGTCGAATCCGCCGCCCGCCAAGGCGCCACCGCCATCGGCTACCGCTCCCACCGCCACGCCACGACCGCCCCCCACCACGGCGTACGCCTCAACCCCCCGAAGGCCCACGTACGCCACTGGGACCCCGCCGACCAGGTCGTCGTCATCGCCCCGGACGACTGACCGGGGGCGGGGCGTACGGGTCCGGCACCGGTCGGGAACCTGCCACGGAGCCGATCACGGAACCGACCACGAGGGGGCGGCAACCTTTCCCGTCACGGCGGCGACTCACTCACCGGCCGCCCCTCCGGGGCAGAGCCGCACCCCCCCCACGGACGGAAGGACCACGAAGTGAGCGAGACCCGCGGCAGGGCGAGGCACAGGCGGCGCGGAAGAGCGTGGGCGATCGGAACCCCGGCGGCCCTCGCGGCGGCCGGACTGCTGGCGTACGGCGCGGCCTTCGGAGCGTTCGGCGAGGGCGCGGGCCCCCGGGCCACGGCCGCCGACGCGCCGGCGTGGGCGCGGGCCGCCGCCGACGGGTTCGCCTCGGTGAACGCCCTCGGGCAGAACGGGACGTACGGAGGGCGGGACGGGGCGACGGTCACCGTGCGGACCCTCGCCGACCTGGAGAAGTACGCCACCGCGGCGGAGCCGTACGTCATCGTCGTCGCCGGGACGATCACGATGAACCCCGTCGGCAGGGAGATCAAGGTCGCCTCCGACAAGACGATCGTCGGCTCGGGCACCGCCGGCCACCTCGTGGGCGGGGGATTCTTCCTCGGCCCCGGCGTCCACAACGTCATCATCCGGAACCTGACGATCCGTGATGCGTACCAGGGCGTCTGGAACGACAAGGAGCACGACTTCGACGCCGTGCAGATGGACGGCGCGCACCACGTGTGGATCGACCACAACGACCTGCGGAACATGGCCGACGGCCTCATCGACAGCCGCAAGGACACGACGTACGTCACCGTGTCCTGGAACAGGCTGAGCAGCAACAACAAGACCTTCGGGATCGGTTGGACCGAGAACGTCACGGCCGACCTCACCCTCCACCACAACTGGTTCCGGGAGACCGGGCAGCGCAACCCGTCGGCCGACAACGCCGCCCACGCGCACCTCTACAACAACCTCCTCCAGGACGACGCCGGCACGGCGATCGCCTCGGCCTACGGCAACTACGCCCGCGGGAGGACCCGGATGCTGCTGGAGAACAGCTACTTCCAGGGCGTGAACAACCCGGTGATCAAGGACGCGACGGCCGGCCTCGTCCAGCGCGGCAACCTCTTCTCCGGCACCACCGGCCGCAACGAGAGCGGCGGCACCGCCTTCGACCCGAGGACCTTCTACCCTTACACCGCCGACCCGGCGGCCGACGTTCCCGCGCTGGTCAAGTCCGGTGCGGGACCCCGTACCTCCCTCGGCACCACGGCGAAGGCACCGGCGGCGACCACGCCTGCGGCGACGACCACGGCGGCGGCCGCCGCGACCACCACCCTGACCGTCGCCAAGGACGGCAGCGGCCGCTTCACGAGCGTCCAGAAGGCCGTCGACGCCGTCCCGGCGGGCAACACCTCCCGGGTCGTGATCCGCGTCGCCCCCGGCATCTACCGCGAGACCGTGAAGGTCCCCGCGAACAAGCCCCACGTCACCATCGAGGGCACCGGAGGCAGCCGCAAGGACACCCTCATCGTCGAGGGCCACGCCTCGGGGACGCCCAGGCCCGACGGCTCGGGCACGTACGGCACCGGCGGCAGCGCCACCGTCGCGGTCGAGGCCGACGACTTCCAGGCCCGCAACCTCAGCATCTCCAACGACTTCGACGAAGCGGCCCATCAGACGCTGAACGGCCACCAGGCGGTCGCCCTCCGGACGGCCGGCGACCGGATCGTCCTCGACGGCCTCATCGTCAGCGGCGACCAGGACACCCTCCTCCTCGACACCGCCGCCCGCGACCGGATCGGCCGCGTGTACCTGACCAACTCCTACGTCATCGGCAACGTCGACTTCGTCTTCGGCCGCGCCACGGCCGTCATCGACCGCTCCGTCCTCACGCTCAAGAAGCGCTGGGACGGCACCTCTGCCGGCTACCTCACCGCACCGAGCACCGCCGCCGGCCGCAACGGCTTCCTCATCACCCGCTCCACCGTGAACGGTGACGTGGCCGCCCGCAGCTTCCACCTCGGCCGCCCCTGGCACGCCGGCGGCGACGCGACCCTCGACCCCCAGACCACCGTCCGCGACAGCGTCCTCGGCGCCGCCGTGAAGACCACGCCGTGGACGGACATGGGCGGCTTCTCCTGGAAGTCCGACCGCTTCGCCGAATACCGCAACACCGGCCCCGGCGCGGGCCCCGCCGGCGGCGACCGCCCCCACCTGACGGACGCTCAGGCCGCCGTCCAGGACACCGCGCACTGGCTCGGCGGCTGGACCCCGACGAACGGCTGACGGCCGCACACCACCTGACCCCGCCCCGGCGGCTAGGCGGGGGCGTCCGGCTTGCGCGCCTCGATCAGGGTCCGCGCGGAGTGGGCCACGAACGGCCCCTCCGCGCGGATCCGCGCGTCCAGCTCGCGCAGCCGGGGCAGCTCCCCCTCGACCGTGAACCCCGGCACGATCCAGACGACCTTGCGCAGGAACCAGACGACGGCGCCGATGTCGTGGAACTCCATCCGCAGCCGCTCGCTCCGCACGTCCGCGACGTCCAGACCGGCCGCACGCGCCCCCGCCGCCTCGGCGTCGGGACGCCGGGCCCGGGCCGCCTCGGGCTGCGGCCCGAGGAAGTGCTCGACGAGCTCCCACACGCTGGCCGGCCCGACGTGCTGGGCCAGGTACGTGCCGCCGGGCCGCAGCACCCGGGCGATCTCCGCCCACCACACGGTCACCGGGTGCCGGCTGGTGACGAGGTCGAAGGCGGCGTCCCCGAACGGCAGCGGCGGCCTGTCGGGATCGGCGACGACGACCACCCCCCGCGGGTGGAGCAGCCGGGTGGCCCGGGCGAGGTTCGGCGGCCACGCCTCCGTCGCCGCCATCGTCGGCGGCAGCACCGGGACCCCGCCCAGGACCTCCCCGCCGCCCGTCTGGAGGTCGAGACCGGCCGAAGCCCGCGCCAGCCGCTCGCCGAGCAGTCGCCGGTAGCCCCAGGAGGGCCGTTCCTCCGTCGCGCGTCCGTCGAGCCAGGAGAAGTCCCAGCCGTCGACCGACGCCTCGGAGGCTTCCGCGACGAGTTCTTCGAAGGAGCGTGTCATTCCCCGATCATCCGCCCGGGGGTCCCCGTCGGCGACCGATTTGAACGCGGCGCGGCGGGTGGGCGGCACGGCGGGCGCGGCGAGTGGGCGGCGCGGCGGGTGTCGCCCGTCGGCGGGCTACCTCCCGCCGGGCCCCGTCGCCCGCGCGTCCTCCTCCGCGTCCCACCCGCCCACCACGGCGGGCAGTTCGACCCGGGAGCGGATGCCGAGCCGGGCGAAGACGCCGCGGAGGTGGTGGTCGACGGTGCGGGGACTGAGCGAGAGGTGGTCGGCGACCTCCCGGTTGGTGGCGCCGCGCGCGACGAGGCGGGCGATGCGCTGCTGCTGGGGGGTGAGCGCGCACCGCCCGCCCGGGCCCGTGGCGCCGCCGGACGCACCGCCCGTCGCGCGCAGTTCGGAGCGGGCGTGCTCGGCCCAGCCTCCGGCCGCCGCCCGCTCGAAGGTGACGAGGGCGTCGCGCAGCGGACCGCGCGCGTCCCCCGGACGGCGGCGGCGCCTCAGCCACGTGCCGTAGGCGAGGAGGGTACGGGCCCGCTCGAAGTCGTTGCCGCACCCGTCGTGGCGGCGCACGGCCTCACCGAACCAGTACGCCGGCCCCTCGCCCTTCGCGAGCAGGGCCCGGCAGCGGGCCAGCTGGGCCGGCGCCGGGCCGTCGACGCCCAGGGCGGCCCACGCCGCGTACTCCTCGGCCGCCTCCAGGGCCTCCGCCCTCCGGCCCGCCGCGACGGCGGCCTCGACGAAGCACGGGACCGCCAGCATGCGCAGCGCGAAGTGGCCGCCACGGGGACCGGGCCGCACCAGCGGCACCAGCCGTGCGGCGGCCTGGTCGGCCAAACCCCGGCCCAACTCGGCCCGGGCCAGCGCCCACTCGGCGAGCGTCGACGCCTGCACCAGACCGTGCGGGCCCGCCGTCGCGAGCGCCCGCCCCGCGTGCTCGGCCACCGCGGGCCCGTCCCCCGCCACCGACGCCACCAGGGCCAGCACCGCGTGCTGATGCGCGGCCACATTGTGCTGCCCCGTCGCCTCCGCCGCCCGCAGCCCCTCCCGTGCCGTGCGCGCGGCCCGGCTGTACCGCCCGGCCCGCAGCTCGGCGTACGCGAGCTGCTCGAGCGCCCGCGGCAGCAGGCCCGTACGGCGCTCCGCCCTGGCCCGGGCCAGCGCCCGCGCGTGCACCCGCGCCGCCGCGGCGGTGTCCCCGAGGACCAGCGCCGCCGAACCGGCCCGCAGCAGCAGCCGCGGATCCTCCGCCGCGCCGTCCCGCGCGACCACCCGCGCCAGCGCCGTCCGCCCCTCGTCGAGCCGTACCGACAGCGCGGCGCTCAACCCGTCGGCGAAGTCCCGCTCCGTACCCCGCACGTCCTCCCCGCCGTCGAGGGCCTCCAGACACCCCGCCACGTCACCCCCCGCCCACGCCGCCTCCATCGCCAGGAACCGCGCGTCGGACGCCTCCACCGGCGCCCGCCCCCGCAACAGCTCCGCCGCCTGGAGCAGCGCCTCGTACGCGTCCCCCACCGGCCCTCCGGCCAGCGCCGCGAGCCCCCGCACCAACTGCGCGCGCCCCCGAACCAGCGGCGACAGCGCCCGCACGGCGGCGGACGCCCCCAGCCGGTCCACCCGATGGCCCTCGCCACGGGCGAGGGCAGGTCCCGGCGCGGAGCCGGACGCCGTGAGAGCCCGCCCCACGATCGCCCCGTCTGCCCCGTCTGCCCCGTCTGCCCCGTCTGCCCCGTCTGCCCCGTCGGCCGGCGGGCCGCCTGCCACGCCAGGCGTGGGACCGGCCGTCGAGGCCGCCGTACGCGCGACAGCGTCCTCCTCGCCCCGGCTCGGCCGGGTCGAGGCGAGCGCGGCGCGCCCGAGGAACGCGTCGTGGAAGCCGATCACCCCGCCCCTGCGGCACAGCAGCCCGTCCGCGACCAGCCCCTCCAGCGGCTCCACCGGCGTGCGCGTCCCACGGGCCCCGGAGGGGAGGGCCCCGGCATCCGCCCGGTACGCCCCCGCGTTCGACGCACCGACCCCGGCGCGGCCGACGAGGGTCAGCACGGCGACCGTGGCGAGCAGACGGCGGGAGGCCGACGGGAGACCGGCCAGAAGTCCTCCGTACACCTCGGAGAGGACGTCGTCGTCGACGGCGGGCAGCGGCAGGGGTACCGCTCCCGCGAGCTGAGCGGGGGTCAGGCGCCGGACCGTCGCGGCGAGGAGGCCCGGATGCCCGGCCGCCTCGTCGACCAACCGCTCCTCGACCGCCGCCGCCGCACCGCCCTCCGGGCACAGGTCACGCAGCAGGGCCCGCGCACCGGCCGCGGTCAGCCTGCCCAGCCGTACGGTCTCCGCCCCCGGCGCGTCCGGGAGCCGGTGGTGCCGGGCCGCCGACACGAGCCATCCCACCGGGGAGTGCGGACCCGGCCCGCGTCCACCGGTCTCCCGCCAGGTCGCGGCGAGCGCGGCCCGGGAATGCGCGTCCCAGAGGTGGAGGTCGTCGACGCAGACCAGTACGGGGCCGGGCCCACCGGCGGGGGAGCGGCCGAAGGCGGTGCCCTCCGCGTCCGCCTCGGCCACGAGGGTCCCCAAGGCCCGGCCGAGTCCGCCCTCGTCCCGCGCCCGGCGGAGTGCCCGGCGTCCGGCCGCCGGGGTGGGTGCGAGGGCCGCGAACAGCGCGCGGGCCGCGCCCCACGGCCCCCGGTGCGGGGGCGCGGAGACCCGGTACGCGGGGCCGGGGAAGGTGCGGGCCGCGTGGGCGAGGAGGGCGGTGCGCCCCTCGCCGGGGCTTCCGGTGACGAACAGGACGGCGCGGGATCCGGCGGCGGCACGGGCCGACAGGCGCGCCACGGCAGCGAGTTCGGCCGTACGGTCGTGGAGCCGCGGGCCGGGGGCGGCGGCTGGTGTCGATCCGCTCACGGCGGTCAGGTTACCGACCCGTAGGGGGCGGCGGAAGGTTCCCGGTCCTGGGCAGTGGCCCAGAACCGGGAACTGGGCCCTGTGACGCCGCACAGAGCGTCAGGAGCCGTGCGGGCAGGTGCCCCGGTACTCCTCGATCGTGAGGCTCGGCCGCGGCAGCGGGCAGAGGAACTGCTCGTAGCGGGTGTCGTCGTCGATGAAGCGCTTCAGCCACGAGAGGCTGTACTTCGCGATCGTCGTGTCGGACGAGTTCGGGGTGAAGTGCGTGGCGCCGTTGAGCTCCAGGTACGCCTTGTCCAACGTGCCGGGGAGGCTCTCGTAGAAGGGCTCGGAGTGGGTGGCGACGGGCGCGATCGTGTCGCCGTCGGCACCGATGACGAGCGTGGGCGTGGTGATCTCGGGCCAGGTCTTGTCCGTGTTCCACGGGGTGAGCGGGACGGCGGCCTTGAGCGACGGCCGGCTCTTGGCCGCTTCGAGGGTCCCGCCGCCGCCCATCGAGTGCCCCATCACACCGAGCCGGGTCGCGTCGACCCGCCCCCGCACGGAGCTCCGCTGGGTCAGGTAGTCGAGCGCGGACAGGAGTTGCCGCCCGCGGCTGTCGGGCTGGTCGAGCGTCGTCAGCGTGTCGATGGTGAACACCACGAAGCCCTGCGAGGCGAGCCGCGGCCCGAGCCACGCCATCGACGACTGGTACGCGGTGAACCCCGGCGCGATCACCACCGCCCCGAACGTGCCGTCGCTCGTCGACGTCGGGTAGTAGATCGTGCCCCCGCCGAACCCGCTGACGGCCAACGACGAGACGCTCGTCTCGCCGACCGCGTACGAGCCCCGCAGCGCCTCGGTGCTCGCGTCGGTCGGCGCGGGTCCGCGCTCGTACGGATTCCCCGCGGCCCCGGAAACGCCCGCA
Source organism: Streptomyces sp. NPDC093089 (assembly GCF_044754405.1). Classification (NCBI taxonomy): domain Bacteria; kingdom Bacillati; phylum Actinomycetota; class Actinomycetes; order Kitasatosporales; family Streptomycetaceae; genus Streptomyces; species Streptomyces sp. NPDC093089. Next base: position 128,063 of record NZ_JBIVPA010000008.1, on the reverse strand, counting down.
GGAGCCGTCTCGGCGGCCTGGGCGCCGGGTGCGAGCAGCAGGGTCAGACAGGCAGCGGCCACGGCCGCGCCGATGTGTCGTGTCACGACGGAGTCGTCCTCTCGTGTCGTGGGCGGCCCTTGCCCCGACCTCGGACACCGGGCCGCACCGTGAACTGGCCCGGCCACTGTCCGGGCAGGACGGCACGAGGGCATCGGCAGAACCACCGGCGTTCGCGTGGGCTCGTCGCGTCGCGGCGCTCGGTGCGGCCCGGGGTCCGCAGCGACCGGGAGCCCTGCGGTCAGACCGACGCCTCGGCGCGTTCGCGGGCGGTGCGCACGGCGGCGGACAGGGTCGCGACGTCGTAGGCACCCTGGTGCAGACGGCCGTTGACGAAGAACGTGGGCGTGCCGGCCACGCTGCTCAGATCGGCGGACTCGACGTCCTCGGCGACCCGGGCGGCACCGAGCAGGGCATGGACGTGGACGTCGGCCGGCGGCAGGTGGCGCCACACGTACCGCACGTCCCCGAAGTCGGCGAGGAGCTCCCGGACCACCGCCTCGGCCTTCCCGCAATGGGTGCACTCGTAGTCGCCGTACTCCACCACTGTCACCGCCGCGTGCCGGGGCCCGCGCAGGTGGTCGCGGTCGGGGTCGACGGGCACGGCGAGGTCGGTGATCGTCTCCGCCCTGCCGAACAGGGCCCGCCGTCGCCGACCGGGCGGCAGCGTGCCGATCACGGCGGTGACGACCACGAGGTCGCCAGGGAGACGAGCAGCGTGCTGAGGACGCCGATCTTGGCCTCGTCCAGCCGCGGACCGTCGAGGGCGAGCGACGCGATGAGCAGCGACACCGTGAACCCGCCCCCGGACAGCGTGCCGCCGGCGACCGCGGAGCCCCAGCCGACGGGCAGGCGGACCCGCCCGCGGGAGGCGAGGGTGACCAGCGCGGCGCCGCCGACGATGCCGAGCGGCTTCCCCACGGCGTACGAGAGGAGGACGCCCACGGTGACCGGTGAGGTGAAGGCGTCGGCCAGCCGCGCGCCGCTCACCTCGATGCCCGCGTTGGCCAGGGCGAACAGCGGGACGATCACATAGCTCGTCCAGGGGTGGTACACCCGCTGAAGACGGTCGTTCGGCGATACGGCGGAGGCGATGCCGGCCCGCACGCTCCGCTCGGACTCGGGCGTCGGCTGCTCCCGGAACCGCAGGAACGGACCGGTGGCGTGCTCCAGGTCGGCCCGCGTGGCCGGCGACGCCGAGGTGAGCAGACCGAGGGCGAGGCCGATCACCACCGGCTCCACCCCGGATTCGAGCAGCGCGAGCCATCCGACGACGCCCAGCACCGCGTCCCCGGCGCCGTACCGCACGCCGAGCCTCCGCAGGAGCACGAGAACGGCCAGGGTGCCGACGGCGGCGAGCAGCGCCGGCACCGCGACGCCGTCGCTGTAGGCGAACGCGATGACCCCCAGGGAGAAGAAGTCGTCCACGACGGTGATCGCGAGGGTGAACATGCGCAGCGCCGGTGGCGGACGACTCCCGACGGCGGCCAGCAGGACCGTGGTGCTGCCGGTCTCGGTCCGCAGGAAGGCGCGCAGCGGCGCGTTCCCGCTGCACGCGGTCCGCCCGGTGTGATCGGTGGCCTCCAAGGGCATCGTCCGCCTCCCGGTCCTCCATGACGAACCCCACCTGACCAGACATGCGGGGCATGCGCCCCGTCGGTCCGGTCCCGTCCGAGTGGCCGGTTCCCGGGACGGCTGCGAGGCTGTTCGAAACGATCACCGGGAGGCGTGCGTGCTGCTCGACGGCGTCGGCTTCCTCGTCGCCGCCGTGATCACGTACAACCTCGGTGTCCAACTGTGGACGGAGATCCTCGTCGAGTACGTCCTGGGCTTCCTCTTCGGCTGGACGGTCTTCCAGGCCCTCTTTCATGAAGAGCAGGTTCGGCACCTACCGCGACCGGAATCTTCGGGCACCTGACCGTGTGAGCGCGGGGCACGGGTGCAGGTGCCGGGCCCATACGGGGCGGGGCGGGCGGGGTGTGATCATGAAGTGATCGGAACCGTATCCCCGTTCACGCTTTGGAGACCTCACCGATGGCATCAGCCCTGCGCGTCCTCATCAACGGCGGAGGAATCGGCGGGCTCGCGCTCGCCACCGCCCTGGCCCGGCGCGGCCACACCGTGGAGGTCGCCGAGATCCGCGCGGAGGCGACCGCGCTCGGCGTCGGCATCATCCAGCCGTCGAACGCGCTGCACGTCATGGGGGAGCTGGGGGTGCTCGACGAGTGCCTTGCGGCGGGGTTCGCCTGGGAGTTCCTGACGATCGCGGACCCGGCGGGGAACACGCTGGCGCGGATACCGCAGCCGCGCATGGGCGACGCGCCGCCGAGCAACGGCATTCCGCGGGCGGCGCTCGCGACGATCCTCGGGGGCGCCGCCGCGGCGGCCGGTGCGCGGGTGCGGTCCGGCACGACCGTCACCGAGCTCGACGACGACGGAGCGGGCGTCACGGTCACGCTCTCCGACGGATCCACCGGGCGCTGGGACCTGGTCGTCGGCTTCGACGGCATCGGATCCCCGCTGCGCACCCGGCTGTACGGGGACCGGTACACGCCCGCGTACACCGGCTTCGCCAACTGGCGCGCCACCGTGCCGCGACACCCCGACGTGCGCGGTGTGGTGATGGCGACGGCCGGGCAGGAGGCGAAGGCGCTGCTCACCCCGATCACGGACGAACTGATGTACCTGGGCGCCGTGTTCGCCGAGGCCGAGGACTTCCGTCCGGACCCGGAGCGGGCGCACGAGGAGCTCGCGAAGCGGCTCGCTCCGTTCTCCGGCCCCGTCGCGGAGGCGCTCGCCGCGGTCACCGACCCGTCGGCCGTCGTGTACTCCCGCATCTCCCAGGTCACGGTGGACGAGCCGTGGCACGTGGGCCGGGTCGTCCTCGCCGGCGACGCCGCCCACGCCTCCACCCCGCACCTCGCCCAGGGCGCGGCGATGGCCGTCGAGGACGCGCTCGTGCTCGCCGAGTCCCTGGACGCCGCCGACTCGGTGCCGACCGCCCTGGAAGCCTGGGAGGCCCGCCGCAGGCCCCGGGCGATGTGGGTGCAGGCCATGTCCCGCGCGGTCCTGAAGCAGGAGATGGGCGCACCGACCACCCCCGAGGAGGACGCCCTCCTGGAGGTCGGCATCCCCGGCGCGGCCCACGTGCTGGCGAAGCCGTACTGAGCTCTGCCGGGCCTCACCGGGCCCCGCGGTGTTCCCGGGTGCGTCCGGGGGCGCGTGGCGGGCGCGGCCGGGACGTCGTCGAGGCGGGGGCGACCGCCTCCGGCATCGGTACGGTGCCCGGATGGACGCCGACGAACGACTGCTGCACGCTTCCTCGTTCGGCACCGCGGCCGTCGCGTACGCCGAGCACCGCCCGGACTACGCGCGGGCCGCGGTGCGCTGGGCGCTCGACCCCGCACCCGGGCCGCGCGTGCTCGACCTCGGCGCCGGAACGGGCAAGTCGACGGCGGTGCTGGCCGCGCGGGCCGCTCGGGGCGCCGACGTCGTCGCGGTCGAGCCGGACCCGGAGATGCTCGCCCGGCTGCGCCGCTCGCTGCCCGCGGTCCGCGCGCTCCCGGGCAGCGCGGAGGCGATCCCGCTGCCGGACGGGTCCGTGGACGCCGTGGTGGCCGGCAACGCCATGCACTGGTTCGACATGGCCGTCGCGGGTCCCGAGATCGCCCGGGTCCTCGCGCCCGGCGGTGTCCTGGCCGGACTGTGGAACGTCATGGACGACGGCGTCGACCGGGTCGCCGGGCTGGCCGGCGTCGCCGGCGGCGCGGTCGTCGGCCCGCGTGACACGCCCGCCGCCTGGCGCGCCGAGACGGCCGGCATGCACCTTCCGAGGTCCGGGGGCGCGGCCCGGTTCGGGTCGGCCGGGCGGGCCGGGTTCCCGCACGGTCAGCGCCGCACGGCCGACTCGCTCGTCGCGACCCTGGCGACGCGCGCGGGCCTCCTGGTCATGCCGGAGCACGAGCGGGAGGCCGCGCTGGGCCGGATCCGTGCCTTCCTCGCGGGTCGACCGGAGACGGAGCGGGGCGAGTCCACCCTGCCCCTGCTGACCGCTGTGCTGCGGACGCGGCGGCTGTGAGCTTCCCCGGGCCCCGTGACCGGGGCCCGGGGAAGCTCACCAAGGGCCGGGGCCCCGTCGGATCAGGCGGGGTTCTTCACGTCGCCGAGGTAGGTCGAGGCGCCGACGCAGTCGCGCACCTCGTAGCGGGGAGCGACCGCTCCGGTCCAGCGGAGGAAGCCGGTGGGGCCGGTCGCGGTGCTCATGTCCATGAAGCGGCAGCCTTCGTAGAGGACCTTGCCGTACGTGGTCGCGGTGCCTCCCGTCGTCACCTGGTGCGAGCCCATGAGGGCGCAGTCGACGTAGCGGACCATCGGGCCGCGCGAGCCGTTCGCCTCGAAGTCGTACACGTGCGTGACGGCGTTCGGGGCCCAGGACTTGAAGCTGTGGGCGGTGTCGTCGCAGGACACGAAGGTGACGTTGCCCTTGTACCAGCGGGAGTCGATCACCTTGTGGCCCGTGCCGCGCAGCTCGAAGCGGATGCCCTGCGCGTACAGGCGCATCACGGAGTCGGCGCGGGTGCCGGCGTCGGCGGTGAGCTGGAAGAAGGTGCCGGTCGACGCGGTGTCCGTGAGGATGTAGGAGCCGCCGGTGAAGTTCATCGAGCCGCCCCGGGTGTTCTTCACGAAAACGCCCGACTGGTACTCCACCTTGCAGTCGCGGAACCAGTAGTTGAGGAACTGGTCCTGCTGGCTCGCGGTCGGGGTCATGCCGATGACGAGGAACGCGTCGGAGTAGGAGCCGCCCACCTGGCAGTGGTCCCAGCCCATCTCGCTGTTGAGGTTGGACGTCGTGGCCGGACCGTCCAGGCCGATGCCGCGCTTCCAGCTGCCGCGCCACTCCACGTCCGTGTACCAGGTGTCCTGGACGCCGTACGTGGCCGAGGAGTACGCGTAGCAGAAGCTCGACGTGGCGTTGGTGCTGGTGAAGGTCAGGCCGGAGATCCGGATGTTCTTGTAGCGCTGGTAGTTCGTCCACAGCGTCGTGTCGTCGGCGGTCGGCGCGTACACGATCCGGGAGAGGCGCTTGCCGTAGCCGGTGATCGAGAGGCCGTCGACGATCCCGCCGTTGCCCTCGCCGTTGACGTTCGGCAGCAGCGAGTCGGGCTGCGTCAGCAGGTACGTGCCCGGCGGGACGACCAGGACCTTCTTCGGGATCGCGCCCGAGATCGGGTCCGGCTGGTACGAGGCGAGGACCTCGGCGGCGGCCGCGCGGAAGGCGGCGTCGCTGGCCGTGGCGCCCGTCGGGTCCGCGCCCTTGCTGATGACGTCCACGCTGTACGGGTCGTCACCGCCGCCGGCCGCGTACGCGGTCCCGCCGCCGGTCACCACGGCCCCCGCCGCGACCCCCGCACCGGCCGTCGCCATCCCGCGGATGACGGAACGCCGGTCCATGCTTCCGGTCATTGCTTGCCCCCAAAAGTAATGATCATGTGAAAGACATGTCATCCGATCACGACTCCCGTGACGACGCAAGATCACTTTCCCACCCGGTGAAGCCCGTTCGGGAAGACCGTGTGAAACTCGCTGGCAGACCCGCCACGGCTGGACGATCATGCACGGCATGAATGACGAACCCGCACGCTGGACCCAGGCGACCGTGTACCCCGACATGTGGGCCGACCCCGACGACGACCCCCGCAACAGGGACGGCAGCAGCCCGGACGGCGAACGGGCCACGCTGCTCGACTTCCTGGCGGACTACCGCATCACCCTCCGGCTCAAGTGCGAGGGCCTGGACGCGGAGCAGCTGGCCCGCCGCTCCGTTCCGCCGTCGACGATGTCCCTGCTCGGCCTCCTCCGCCACCTCGCCGAGGTCGAGCGCGACTGGCGCAACTGGATCACCGACGGCGACCCGCTGCCGAAGCTGTACGGCAAGCGCGACGCCGACTTCCACGGAGCCGTCGCCGAACAGGCCGTCGTCGACGCCGCGTACGCCGACCTCGCACGCGAACAGGCCGCCACCGACGCCGCGATCGCCGGCTTCCCGGACCTGGGCGAGCGCGTCGGCAAGGACGACATGGCGATACGCGAGCTGATGGTGCACATGATCGACGAGTACGCCCGCCACTGCGGACACGCGGACCTGCTCCGCGAGTGCGTCGACGGCCGCGTCGGCCAGTAGCGGGACCGTCCACCCGCCGGGCCGGTTTCACTCGTCATGGTGGACCCGGGCCGTGCCGCCCGCGACGGGCGGGGCGACTCGGGCAGCGTGGGCGCCATGCTGCCCCGTCGCACCACGCTAGCCCTGCTCGCCGTACTCCTCACCAGCGGATGCGTGGCCGTCCCGCGTCCCGCCGCACCGGCTCCACCGGCCCGGCACGCCGACCTCGCACCGGACGCCGAGCGCGCGCCCGCACCCCTCCCGGCCCGGCCCGTGCCCACACCCGCCGCCGCCCGCGAGGCCCTCGCCGACACGGACGCCGCCACCGGATCCGGATCCGGGCCCGGCGCCCGCGAGACCACGCGACCCGCCCGCCCCGCGGCACCGGCTGCCGACCGGGCGCCCGGAGGGACAGCCGTCCGCCCGCCCGCTCGCCGGGTGGCCCCGAACCACCCGCACACCGCGCCGAACCGGGCCGGGAAGCCCGCCTCCGGAACGTCCGGGAAGCGGACGGCCACACCCCGGCCACCGAAGCGGAACCGCACCGTTCCCTCGGGCCGCCAGCAGCGGACGCCGGGTCTGCCGCCCGAGATGCGCCGACTCTGCCGTGAGGCCGAGGGCATCCGGGCGCCCATGGGCGCCGCCGACCTCTGCCGGGGGATGTACGGCCGCTGACCTCTCGGACCTCGCCGCCTCCTGCCGTCCCCTTCGACCGCGCTGCTTCCGTCGGTACCTCGGACCCCGTCGGTACCTCGGATCCGGCCGGCACCTCGGATCCGGCCGGCCCCTCGGACCGCCGTGCTCAGCCCCCGGTGAAGCTCCAGGAACGGATGTCCCGGTAGCGGATCGGCCCCGGCCCGCGGCCGAAGTTGCTGCCGACCAGGTGGAGGCGCTCGGTCGGCCAGCGGCGGCCCGTGAAGGCGGAGAGACCGGCGGCGGCCTCCACCACGCTGGTCGGGTCGTCGCGGCGGGCGCGGGCCAGCGTGAGGTGGGGCCGCAGGGGGCGATCCTCGAGGGCGATGCCGCACTCCCTGACCACGGCGCGCACACCGCCGGCGAGCCGGTGCAGTGCGTCGAGCTCTCCGTCGATCCCGCTCCACAGCACCCGCTCGTCGAAGTGCCCGCCGCCGCGCAGCGACAGTTCGACCGGGGGCAGGGACGCGGCGAGGTCCGCCAGCGGTGCCTGGAGCGGCGGAACGACCTCGACCGGGAGCTCCCCGAGGAACGCCAGGGTGATGTGCCAGTCCTCGATGCGGTTCCACCGCATGCGGGGGTACGCGTCGTAGGCGGGGCGCAGCGCCCGTGCCAGCTCGTCCTTGGCCTCGTCGGGCGGGGCGAGGGCGATGAACACGCGCACGGTCGACGCCCGGGGGTCCGCGTCCGGGCGGACGTCCGGACGGTCGTCGGACCGGAGATCCCGGCGGGCATCGGGCTGGACGTCCGGGCGGTCGTCGGACGGGAAGTCCCGGCGGACGTCCGGGCTGAGGTCCGTGCGGCGTTCCGCGTCGCTGCTGCCCGGCAGATCGGTCATCGTCCGTTCCCTACTCGCGGTGCCACCGGCACCGGGTGCGGTGAGCCGTGATGAGGCGAGCGTATGACGTGGTCGGAACGGGCCGTGAGCCGGGGCGCGCATCGGCCGGCCGACGGGGCCGGCCGGCCGATGCGCGGAGCGGGCGCCGGGGTGTCAGCGCCCGGTGCGCCTTCAGGCGATGTCGAACCGGTCCAGGTTCATCACCTTGTCCCACGCCGACACGAAGTCCTTCACGAACTTCTCCTTCGCGTCGTCGCTCGCGTAGACCTCGGCGACCGCGCGGAGCTCGCTGTTGGAGCCGAACACGAGGTCGGCGCGGGTGCCCGTCCACTTGACCGCGCCCGTGGCGGAGTCGCGGCCCTCGAAGGTGCTCTGGTCCTCGGAGGTGGGGGTCCACTCCGTGCCCAGGTCGAGCAGGTTGGCGAAGAAGTCGTTCGTCAGCCTGCCGGGCGTCTCGGTGAGGACACCGAGCGAGGACTGCTGCTGCGTGACGCCGAGGGCGCGCAGGCCGCCGACGAGGACCGTCAGCTCGGGGGCGCTCAGGGTGAGCAGGTTCGCCCGGTCGATGAGCAGGTACTCGGCCGGGAGGCGGTTGCCCTTGCCCAGGTAGTTGCGGAAGCCGTCCGCGGCCGGCTCCAGGGCGGCGAAGGACTCGACGTCCGTCTGCTCCTGGGCGGCGTCCACGCGGCCCGGGGTGAACGGGACCTCGACGGCGTGGCCGGCGTCCGCGGCGGCCTTCTCGACGGCCGCGACGCCCGCGAGGACGACGAGGTCGGCGAGGGAGACCCGCTTGTCGCCGGTCTGGGCGGAGTCGAAGGACTCCTTGACGCCTTCGAGGACGCGCAGCACCTGCGCCAGCTCGTCCGGGTTGTTGACCTCCCAGGTGCGCTGCGGCTCCAGGCGGATGCGGCCGCCGTTGGCGCCGCCCCGCTTGTCGCTGCCGCGGAAGGAGGAGGCCGCGGCCCAGGCCGCGGAGACCAGCTGCGTGACCGTGAGGTCGGAGGCGAGGACCTTCTCCTTGAGGGAGGCGATGTCGGCGGCGTCGACGAGGCCGTACGTGCGCGCCGGCAGCGGGTCCTGCCAGAGGAGCTCCTCGGACGGCACCTCGGGGCCGAGGTAGCGCGCGACCGGGCCCATGTCGCGGTGGGTGAGCTTGTACCAGGCGCGGGCGAACGCGTCCGCGAACTCGGCCGGGTTCTCGTAGAAGCGCCGAGAGATGGGCTCGTAGACCGGGTCGAAGCGCAGCGACAGGTCCGTGGTGAGCATCGTCGGGAGGTGCTTCACGGACGGGTCGTACGCGTCCGGGATGATCGCCTCGGCGTTCTTCGCCACCCACTGGTGCGCGCCCGCCGGGCTCTTGGAGAGCTCGTACTCGTACTCGAAGAGGTTCTTGAAGAAGCCGTTGCCCCACTGGGTCGGCGTGGTGGTCCAGGTGACCTCCAGGCCGCTGGTGATGGCGTCGGGGCCCTTGCCGGTGCGGTAGGTGCTCTTCCAGCCGAGGCCCTGCTGCTCCAGCGGCGCCGCCTCCGGGTCGTCGCCCACGTTCTCGGCGGGGCCGGCGCCGTGGGTCTTGCCGAAGGTGTGGCCGCCCGCGATCAGGGCGACGGTCTCCTCGTCGTTCATCGCCATGCGGCGGAACGTCTCGCGGATGTCGCGGGCCGCGGCGATCGGGTCCGGATTGCCGTTCGGGCCCTCGGGGTTGACGTAGATGAGGCCCATCTGGACCGCGCCGAGCGGGTTCTCCAGCTCGCGGTCGCCGGTGTAGCGCTCGTCGCCGAGCCAGGTGGTCTCGGGGCCCCAGTAGACGTCCTCGTCGGGCTCCCACACGTCCGCGCGGCCACCGGCGAAGCCGAAGGTCTCGAAGCCCATCGACTCCAGGGCGACGTTGCCGGTGAGGATCATGAGGTCGGCCCAGGAGAGGTTCCGGCCGTACTTCTTCTTCACCGGCCACAGCAGACGGCGGGCCTTGTCCAGGTTGCCGTTGTCCGGCCAGCTGTTCAGCGGCGCGAAGCGCTGCTGGCCGGCACCGGCTCCACCGCGGCCGTCGCTGATGCGGTACGTGCCCGCGCTGTGCCAGGCCATCCGGATCATGAACGGGCCGTAGTGGCCGAAGTCGGCGGGCCACCAGTCCTGCGACGTGGTGAGGACCTCCTCGATGTCCCGCTTCACGGCCGGGAGGTCGAGGCTCTCGAACGCCGCGGCGTAGTCGAAGTCCTCGCCCAGCGGGTTGGCCACGGCGGGGTTCTTCGCAAGGATCTTCAGATTGAGCCGGTTGGGCCACCACTGGCTGTTGCCGCCGCCCTGGGTCGGATGGGCGGCGCGGTCGTGCGCGACCGGGCAGCCGCCCCCGCCCTCCGTCTTCGCGTCTACGACGATCGCGTCGTGGTTCTCAGCGTTCTCAGACATGGGAATCCTTCCGGACCAGCCGCGGCCTCGTCGACGCGGGACCGGTCATAGGGGTGGGACCAGTCGTATGGCGAGACACGGGGGGACGACCCGTCGCGCGGGCGGGGGCCACTCCGCAGGATCGGTCCCTCACGTCTCCGTCTCCCGCCGTGCTGGAGTCTTCCTGTCCCTTGGCCATCAACAAAACCGATCCTACGATGGACGTTGTCCAAGTCAAGAACCACGCCAAACGTCTGTCCGGATCCGACGAGCCGAAGAGGTGAACGACGTGAGCGACCTGCTGGAGCGACTGCGCGCGCGGGGCTGGCGGATGACGTCCCAGCGGCGTGTCGTCGCGGAGGTGCTCGCCGGTGACCATGTGCACCTCACCGCCGACGAGGTCCACGCGCGCGCGGTGGCCCGCCTCCCGGAGATCGCGCGGGCGACCGTCTACAACACCCTCGGTGAACTGGTCGCCCTCGGCGAGGTCGTCGAACTCTCCATGGACGGGCGCGCCAAGCGCTACGACCCGAACGCGCACCGCCCGCACCAGCACCTGGTCTGCTCCGGCTGCGGGATCATCCGGGACGTCCACCCGACGGGGGACCCGCTGGACGCGCTGCCGCCCGCCGCGCGGTTCGGCTTCGCCGTCTCGAAGGCCGACGTGACGTACCGGGGGCTGTGCCCGGCCTGCGTCTGACGGGCGCGGAGTCCCGCCGCGGCGGAGGGGGCCGCCGTGAAGGGAGGAGCCCCTCCGTGACGCGAGGAGCCCCTCCACCGTGTGCCGGTGGAGGGGCTCCTCGCGTGCGTCGCGGCCGTGGCCGCGGGTGACTACTTCAGGACCGCGAGGGCGGCGTCGTAGCTGGGCTCCTCGGCGATCTCGCCGACCAGCTCGGCGTGCAGGACCTGGTCGTTCTCGTCGAGGACGACGACGGCGCGGGCGGTCAGGCCGGCCAGCGGGCCGTCCGCGATCTCCACGCCGTAGTTGGTGTGGAACTCGCGGCCGCGGAGGGTCGAGAGGTTCTTGACGTTCTCGAGGCCCTCGGCACCGCAGAAGCGCGCCTGGGCGAAGGGCAGGTCGGCGGAGATGCAGAGCACCACCGTGTTGTCCAGCTCGCCGGCCTTCTCGTTGAACGCGCGGACCGAGGAGGCGCACGTCGGGGTGTCGACGCTCGGGAAGATGTTGAGGACCTTGCGCAGGCCCGCGAAGTCCTTCAGCGACTTGTCCGCCAGCCCCTCGGCGACGAGCGTGAAGTCGGGGGCCTGGCTGCCGGGGGCGGGCAGGGCGCCGTTGACCTGAACCGGGTTGCCCTTCAGCGTGACCTGGGCCATGGAAATCTCCTTCGGACGGTGTAAAGCGCAGCGTGGCAATCGGGGGAATCGTACGGCGTACGGACCTGCGGAAACGAAACGGGCGCCGTCGGAGAGTCACGGATGCGCACGGAGAGGTGCCACCCCGCCGGGGCGGCGGGGTGTCGCAAGCCTTGACGCCCCTTTAATTCACTCCTTAAATCATGGACGCGATGAAGGGGCTCCACCCGTCCCCCACACCCCACGGAAGAGAGAGCCATGCCTTTCTCCCGCTCACGCCCGCGACCGCTGGCCACCGCTGTCACGGCCCTCGCCCTGGCCCTCGCCGTCGCGGTGCTCGGCCCGGGCCCGGCAGGCGACGCCGCCCCCGCCCGGGCGGCCGCCCCCGCCGCCGAGGCGGCCGCCGTCACCTTCTCCGACGACTTCGACGGACCGGCCGGCTCCGCCGTGGACGGCACCCGCTGGCAGATCTGGACCTGCGGGGGCGGCGCCAACCAGAAGTGGACCGTGACGCGTTGACCCCCTGACGCACCCCGGCCCGACCGGTCAACACCCGCCCCCGAATCACTCGTTCCGGTGCTCCGCCTGGCGTGTCCGCGTGAACCCGCGGCCGGGCACGCCAGGCTCTCCGTCGCCAGTTCGACAAGTGGCCCATGCCCGGCTTCGAGCACCGGGTCGACGACCAGGGGTACGCGCCGGAGGTCGTTCCGGCGCCCGGTGTCCTGCGCGGCACCAACCTGCCCGAGGCCTGGTACCCGGCCGACGACGAGTGCGCCGAACCGGGCGGGCGCGTGATGCTGCGGGCGAGCTGGGCGCGGCCCTCGGGCGGCGCCTTCGGCAAGGGCGACGAGGACTCCCTCGCACGCCTCCGCTTCCCGGCGGACCTGCACCTCGACACGTACCTCGAACTCGTCACGCCCCGCGGCGCCCTCTACGCCGACGCGGCGGTCCCGCTCGCGGGCCGGGCGGCGGACCTGGAGTCCAAGGGCACCGAACTGCGCGCCGAGAGCGACGTCCCGCTGGTCGCGGAGGACGGCACCGCCAAGGCACGGCTCGCCGACGTGAAGCTTGTCATGCGCGACACGTCCGTCGGCGAGACGGCGACCGTCAACACCGACTGATCGGCTCGCCCCGCTCTAGCGGCCGTCAACGCCGACTGACCCGCTCGCCCCGCTCCAGTCGGTCTCCGGCGCGGCGAGTCGCTTCCGCAGCAGGTCCAGGAGGGCGGTGGCCGCCGGACCGGACGGGCCGCTGGAGCGCCAGGCCAGGGCGACGCGGGCGCGCAGTCTCGGTTCGACGATCTCCAGGGTCCGCAGGCCGTGGGCCGTGTCCGCCTCGCCGGGGAGGCCGGGGAGTACGGCGATGCCGAGGCCGCGCGCGGCGAGTTGGGCGAGGAACGGGGGCGCGGCGGCCTCGAAGGCGATGCGGGGAGGGAAGCCCGCGCGGGCGCAGGCGCGGTCGAGGACGCCCCGCAGTCCCGTCCCCCGCGGCAGGCTGATCAGGGCGCGTTCGCGGAGCTCCGCCAGCGGGACGGTCGTACGGTCCGGGGGAGTGAGGACCGGGTCGTCGGCGGCCACGGCGGCGACCACGGGCGCGTCGACCAGGACCTGGAGGGAGACGCCGGGGGGAGGCTCCTCCTCCGAGAGCCCGATGACGGCGATGTCGAGGCCGCCGCGGTGGAGGGCGGCGAGCATCCGCTCCGAGGAGTCCTCCGCGAGCGAGATCTCCACCCGGGGGTGGTCCCGGTGGAATCCGGCCAGCAGCGCGGGCAGGTCGAACGCCTGGGCCGCCGCGCCCGCGCCGGCGACGAGACCGAGGGTGACCTGGCCGCGGAGGAGTCCGGTGAACTCGTCGGCCGTCCGGCGTACGGCCTCGGCCGCGCCGAGCGCGGCCCGCGCGTACGGCAGCACGGCCTCGCCCACCTCCGTCGGCGTCACCGACCGTCCCGAGCGGTCCAGGAGCGGGTGCCCGAGCTCCTTCTCCAACTGCCTGATCTGCGCGCTGACACCGGGCTGCGCCAGGTGCAGCCGGGCGGCGGCGCGGGTGAAGTTGGCTTCCTCCACGACCGTGACGAAGTACCGGAGCTGGCGCAGTTCCATAACCGCTGATTCTAGATCCGAGACACACGATCTCTTGGACTTATGGCAAGGCTCCCGAGAGCCTTGACCCATGGGCGACACGACACACGGAAACACGGCACACGGACGACGGACGGCGGAGGTCAGGGCGGCCATCGCGGCCGAACGCCGGGAGCTGGCCGACCTGTTGGACGGCCTTTCGGCCGAGGAGTGGGACGCGCCCAGCCTGTGCGAGGGATGGCGGGTGCGGGAGGTGGCGGCCCACATGTCGATGGGGTTCCGCCACTCGCTGCCCAGGACGCTCCGGGAACTCGCCAGATCGCGGGGCAGCCTCCACCGGATGACCGACCGGTGCGCCCGCGAGGACGCCGCCGCGCACTCGACGCGCGAGCTCGCCGCGCTGCTGCGCGCGCACGCGCACCACCCGTGGAAGCCGCCGGTCGGCGGTTTCACGGCCGCGCTCGGCCACGACGTCGTGCACGGCCTGGACATCACGGTCGCCCTGGGCCTCGGCCGACGGGTGCCCCGGGACCGGCTCCGCCCCCTCCTGGAGAGCGTCGACGCGAGGAGCCTCAGGTTCTTCCGGGTCGACCTCGCGGGTGTCGCCCTCCGCGCCGACGACCTCGACTGGACCTTCGGCAGCGGAACACCGCTGTCCGGCACCGCGCAGGACCTCCTCCTGCTCGCGTTCGGCCGGCGCCTCCCGCCGGGGCGCCTGCACGGCGAACCGCACGCCCGCTTCGAGGCCGTCCGGCGCTGAACGGCGACCGTGCCTCACCCTCCCCGGTGAGCTGTGCGACCCGCGCCGAAGCGGGACGGGGGGAGGCCGAAGGTGCGCGTGAACGCGGCCGTGAAGGCGGCGGGGGAGGCGTAGCCGAGGCGCCCGGCGACCTCGGTCACCGACGCGGTACGGAGCAGGGGGACGGCGGCGAGGAGCCGGGCACGGGCCCGCCAGACGGCGGGACTCTCGCCGGTCTCCGCGCGGAAGCGCCGGGTGAAGGCCCGCTCGCTCCGGGCGGTACGGGCGGCCCAGTCGGTGTTGGTGACGGCGGCGTCCGGGGCGGCGAGGTACGCGCGGCACAGCTCCGCGAGGTCCTCGGAGGCGGGGATGCCGACGTGGAAGGGCAGCGGGGAGCGCGCGGCGATCTCGTGCAGCAGCAGCGTCGCGACGGCGCCCTCCCGCCCGGCGACGCTGTACTCCGCCGGGAACTCGGCGGCGGCGAGCAGCAGTTCCCGCAGGAGCGGCGGGACGTCCACGACCGTGCAGCGGGCCGGCCACCACGGAACGGCGCCGGGCTCCACGTACAGACTGCGGGTGCTCACGCCCAGCATCCGCACCCGGTGGAGGGTGGCGGCCGGGATGAGCACGGCCCGCTCGGGCGGGACGGTCCAGGTGCCGTCGGCGGTGTCGACGACCATCACGCCGGTCGCCCCGTACAGGAACTGCGCGCGCCGGTGCTCGTGCCAGTCGAGGACGTGCCCGGCCGGGTAGTCGGTGCCGATCGGCAGGACAGCCCGGTCGACGTGGTCGACCTCGTCCAGCGGGATGTTCCTCACCGGCCCACCGTACCGGCCGAGACGCGAAGGAACTCCGCCGACCATCGCATGCAGGCACGACCGGTGGGCTGATGGGCTTGGCCCCATGGACATGAACATGGTGGTGCTGATCGCGATCGGGCTCCTCACCGGGGCGACGACCGTGCTGTTCGGCTTCGGCGGCGGCTTCGTCGCCGTCCCCGTCGTGGTGTGGGCGGACACCGCGCTCGGCACGGACGCGATCCGCGTGGCCACGGCCACCTCCGCCCTGGTCATGCTGGTCAACGCCGCCTTCGCCACGGCCGTCACCCCGCGGCACGTCCTGCGCGCCCTGCGCGGCACCGGCCCTCTCCTGCCCCTGCTCGCGGCCGGCGCCTGCCTCGGCGCCTGCGCCACCCGCTTCGCCCCACCCTCCCTCGCCCGCTGGGCCTTCGTCGGCTACCTTGCCCTCACCGCCCTCGACCTGCTGCTCCGCCCTGGCTTCCTGCGCCCCACCGCACGCCCCGAGTCGACCGCGGGGAACACGGCGACGCGACCGGGGGCGGGCCGGGCGGTCTCCGCGATGCGATCCGGGGTGGGCGAGGCGGTTTCCGTGACACGGCCCGAGGCGGGCGGGGAGGTCTCCGCGATGCGATCCGGAGTCGGCCGGGCGGACTCCGTGACGCGGCCCGGGGCGGGCGACGCGGACGCCGGTCGGGCGCTGCCCGCCACCGCCGGACTGCCCATCGGCGCCGTCGCCGCCTTCCTCGGGGTGGGAGGCAGTGTCATGACCGTCCCCGCCCTGCGCAGGGCGGGTCACCCCATGCGGCACGCCACGGCCCTGGCCAACCCCCTCACCCTCGCCATCGCGCTCCCGGCCGCCCTCGTCTCCCTCGCGGGCTCCCCGCCCCTCGCCGCCGCGACGACGGACGCCGGCCTCGTGGGCCTGGTCGACCCGTACGCCGCGGGCGCGCTGCTCCTCGGCGCCGTCCCCGTCATCGCGCTCCTCCGCCGCCGCCCGCCCCGCATCCCGGACCGCGTCCACGCCTGGTCGTACATCGGCCTGCTCGCCGTCGTGGCGCTCGCGATGCTGCTGCCGGACCTGACGCCCCACGCGGGCGCCGCCGACTGAGCGGGGCCCGTCCAGGGGGCGTTGTCAGTGGGGTGGGCAAGGATGATCCCCATGACGATCACCACCGCCGATGAGGCGCGCTCCGGCCTGCCCGGCATCACCAGCCCCGCCGCGTACGAGGCCGCCGTCGAGCGGCTGCGGGAGGCGTCCCGCACCTACTTCGGCGCGGGCTACAGCCTGATGGACGACGCGACCTACGACCGGCTGCTGGTGGCGGTGAGGACCTGGGAGGCGGAGCACCCCGACGCCGTCGTCGAGGGTTCGCCGACGGCTCGCGTGGCCGACGGCGCCGCGCCGGTGGGCGACGTCGCCCACACCACGCGCCTGCTCAGCCTCGACAACGTCTTCACGCCCGGGGAACTGGAGGCCTGGGGCGCCTCCTTCCGGCGCCGCCTCGGACAGGAGCCGACGGGCGGGTTCACCGTCGAGCCGAAGATGGACGGCGCGGCCGTCGCCGCCCGCTACCGCGACGGCCGACTCGTGCAGATCATCACCCGGGGCGACGGCACGCAGGGCGAGGACGTCAGCCACGTCATCGGCACGATCGCGGGTCTGCCGGAGCGGCTGGCGGAACCGCTCACCTTCGAGGCGCGCGGCGAAGTCCTCTTCACCCAGGAGCAGTTCGAGACCGCGAACGAGATACGTACGGCACACGGCGCCGGGGTCTTCGCCAACCCGCGCAACGGCGCGGCGGGCACCCTGCGGGCCAAGGACCGGCCCTACCGCCTGGAGATGACGTTCTGGGCGTACGGCGCGGTCGGCCTGGACGACGGCGTGTTCCCGCCCGCCGGGGCCACGCACGCCGAGACCCTGGCCGCGGTCGAGCGGGCGGGTGTGCGGACGACGGCCGCGACTCCGGCCGGACTGCACGTGGTGGCCACACTGGCCGAGGCCCAGCGGAGGGTCGACGCCATCGCCGCGATGCGCGCCGCCCTGCCGTTCGGCATCGACGGCGTCGTCATCAAGGCCGACAGTGCGGCCGAGCAGGCCGCCGTCGGACTCGGCAGCCGCTTCCCCTACTGGGCCATCGCCTTCAAGCTCCCCGCCGTCGAGCGGCAGACCGTCCTGCGCGACGTGGTCTGGGAGGTCGGACGTACGGGTGTGCTCGCGCCCACCGCGATCCTCGATCCCGTCGAGCTCGACGGCTCCACCGTCACCCGCGCCACCCTGCACAACCCCGCCGACATCCTCCGGCGCGACCTCCACCTCGGCGACACCGTGACGGTCCACAAGGCCGGCGACATCATCCCGCGCGTCCAGGCCGCCGTCGTCGAGCTCCGGCCCCGGGACGCCGTACCGGTCCCGCTGCCTGAGGAGTGCCCGCACTGCGGCGGCGAGATCGACCGGAGCCAGGAGCGGTGGCGCTGCGGGAAGGGCACCGCCTGCGCGCTGGCCCCACTGATCGAGTACGCCGCGGGGCGGGACATCCTCGACATCGACGGCCTCGGCAGGAAGTACGTCGACGCGCTGATCGCGGGAGGTGAAGTACGGGACGTCGCCGACCTGTTCACCCTCACCGAGGAGCAGCTCACGGCCGCGTCCGGCAGCGCCAAGCGGGGCGCGAAGCTGGCCGAGCAGATCCGGCTCGCCAAGTCGCGGCCGCTCAGCAGGGTCTTCTGCGCGCTGGGCATCCCGGGTACGGGACGGAGCATGTCCCGGCGCATCGCCGCGCACTTCGGCACGATGGAGGCGATCCGCGCGGCCGACGCGGCCGTCCTGCAGGACGTCGAGGGCATCGGTCCGGAGAAGGCTCCGGTCGTCGTCGAGCAGGTCGCCGCGCTGGCCCCGGTGATCGACAAGCTGATCGCCGCCGGCGTCTCGATGTCGGAGCCGCGGCAGGAGGGGGCCGATGAGCCGGTCGAGGGACCGCTGACCGGGAAGACCGTCGTGGTCACCGGGAAGATGACCGGCCCGCTCGACGGCTGGGGGCGCTCCGAGATGGGCGCCCTGATCGAGAAGGCCGGCGGGCGGGTGGGCAGCGGCGTCAACGCGCGGACCACCTACCTGGTCGCCGCGCCGTCCGCGAGCGGCAAGCCGAGTTCGAAGGCCGTCAAGGCGCAGGAGCTCGGCGTCGAGGTCCTCACCCCGGAGGACTTCGCCACCCTCGTCGCCGTCTGCATGGACTGAGCCGCCGCACGTCGCCGACGGCCCGCGCCGAGTGACGCGTCACGCCTGCCGCCCGGACACGGTCCGGGCGGCAGGGCTGCTCACACGGTGAGGGCCGCGTCGTCGACGGGGCCTCGCGCCGCCCTGAGCAGGGCGGCGATCTCGGTGAAGCCGCGGCGTTCCGCGTGGTGCAGGGGCGGGACGCCGTCGGCGTCCGCGAGGGCGGGGTCGGCGCCGGCGGCCAGGAGGAGTTCCACGACCTCCTGGTGCGACCGGCCGCCGTCGCCGAGGATCACGGCCTCCAGGAGGGCCGTCCAGCCGAGGTCGTTGACGTGGTCGACGTCGACGGAGGTCTCCCGCAGGAGTGCGCGGACGTACGGGACGTGGCCCCGCTCGCCCGCGGGGATCAGCGAGATGCCGCCGAAGCGGTTGCGCAGGGTCAGGTCCGGGCCCGCCGGCAGCAGGACGCGCATCATCTCGACGTTTCCGGTCACGCCGGTGACGAGCCAGGCGCTGTCGTGGCTGCGGTCCTGCGCGTCGGGGTCGGCGCCGGCGGCGACCAGGACCCGGGCGGCCTCGACGTGGCTGCCGAGAGAGGCGAGGAGCAGCGGCGAGCGCAGTTCCTCGTCGCGGGCCTCCACGGAGGCGCCCGCCTCCAGAGCGGCGCGGACCTCGTGGGCGTCACCCCGGCGGGCGGCCACCAGCAGGCGGTGGTTGCAGTCGCTCATCTCGGTCCTCCAGGTCCGTCATGCCGATGCCCGTCGTCACCGTGGGGAAGAGCCGGCGGCACCTGTACGGGGGGACGGGTGCCGCCGGCGTTCTGGGGGCGCCTACTTGGCGAGGGCGGCGGCGCCGGCCTGGGCGAACTTCTCGTCGAGGTCGCCGGAGGGGGCGCCGGCGACGCCGATGCCGGCGATGGGGGCGCCCTTGGCGGTGACGGGGGCGCCGCCGGCGAGGAAGAGGGTGCCGGGGATGTCCTTGAGGGTGGGGGCGTTGGTGAGGCGCTTGGCGAGTTCGGAGGTGGGGGCGTTCCAGGAGACGGCGGTGTACGCCTTCTTGACGGCGGACTCGTAGGACTGCGGGCCGGCGCCGTCGCCGCGGAGGGTGACGAGGGTGTTGCCGTTGCGGTCGACGACGGCGACGGAGACGCGCTGGTTCTCCTTCTCGGCGGCGTCGAGGGTGGCCTGGGCGGCCTTGGTCGCGGCCTCGATCGTCAGGTGCGTCGACTGCGTCGTGTTCCCGTTCGCGGCGTCGGCGGTGACCGCGGCGGGGGCGGCGGCCGGCGTGGCGGCGTTGGCGGAGACGGCGCCGAACGTACCGGCGGCGAGGGCGCCGGCGGCGACGGTACCGGTGAGGACACGGGTGCGCAGGGACAGCTTCTTCATGGTTTTCAGCTCCTTGGTGATCGCCCCTCGGGGCCGGGAAGCCTCTGCGTTCCCGCTCTGACATCCATCCTGGGTCCGGACACGGGCCGTTCCGGTCGGCCTGGAGGCTCGGCCCGGCGCACCCGGTGGGGGACCCGGGGGTCAGCCGATCGGTTGATACGGAAGAGATCATTCCGGATAACCTGACCCCGAGGAGACGGCCGGAGACGAGGAGCGAACGGTGCGGACGAACGAACGGTGGCCCCTGGACACGGAGGACGCCGATCCCGATGCCGGCTGGCTCGCGACCGTGATGCACGTGGCGTTCTTCGTCCTCCTGGGCTCGTCGCTGACCCGCTACCTGATGGTCCACCCCGGCGCCCCCGCCACCCCCTGGGTGGTCGTCCTCGCCGCCGCGCTGGCCCTCCTCTACGTCCTCGGCCCGATCCTCGGCCCCGGGCGGACCCCCGCCCCCGGCGGCCGTGCCGCGACCCACGGACTCTGGCTGGCCGCCGTGATCGGCTCGTGGTGCACCCTGGTGGTGCTCGCGCCCAGCTTCGCCTGGTGCGCCGTGCCGCTCTACTACACGGGCCTGCGGTCCCTCCGTACCCGGTCCGCGATCCTCCTGGCCGCCCTGATCACCGCCTGCGTCGTGGCCGGCCAGATGAAGCTGCGGCTGCGCTTCGGCTTCGACCCCAACCTGCTGTTCGCGCCGCCGGCCGGCGCCGCCGTCGCCACCGCGGTCTTCGTGTACTCCCAGAGGCAGGCCGACCGGCTGCGCACGGTCATCACCGACCTCGTCCGCACCCGCAGGGAACTCGCCGCGACCGAGCGGCGCGAAGGGACGCTCGCGGAGCGCCAGCGGCTGTCGATGGAGATCCACGACACCCTCGCCCAGGGCCTGTCCAGCCAGCAGATGCTGCTCCAGGCCGCCGACCGGCTCTGGGACAGCGACCCGGTGGCCGCCCGCCGCCACATCCGCACCGCCGAGACCATCGCCGAGCGCAACCTCACCGAGGCCCGCCGCTTCGTCCACGACCTCGCCCCCGCCGACCTCGCCGACGGGCGAAGCCTGGAGGACGCCCTGCGCGGCCTCGCCGAACGCGAGGCCTCCGGAACCCTCCGCGTCCACTTCCACCAGGACGGAGTCCCCTTCACGCCCCTCCCCGAGCGGGTGCGGTCCGCGCTGCTGCGGATCGCGCAGGGCGCCCTCGCCAACATCCGCGAACACGCCGGCGCCGAATCCGCCGCCCTGACCCTCACCTACCTCGACGACCAGGTCGTCCTCGACATCGCCGACGACGGCCACGGCTTCGACCCCGCCGACACCCCCGGCGGCGTCCGCGGCCACGGCCTGCCCGCCATGCGCGTCCGCGCCCGACAACTCGGCGGCACCCTCACCGTCGAATCCGCCCCGGGCGAGGGCACGGTCCTCTCCGCCGCCATCCCCCTCACCCCCGCCGCCTGACCCCGGCCCGCGGCGGCCGCCCTCCCCGTACCCACCGGATCACCAGCTCCGGCCCGCGTCGACCAGCAGATCGCGGACCCGGACGACATCGGGATTGTCCGGCCGCCCGGGGCGCTGGACGAGATAGCCGGTGTTGATGGGCGGTTCCTCGGGATCGTGCAGCAGCGCGAGGGCACCGGAGGCGAGCTCGACCTCGCAGAGGTAGCGCGGCAGGACCGTGAAGCCCGCCCCGGCGACGACCGCCGCCAGGACGCCGCGCAGGTCGGGCACGGTGACGGCGGCGGGGCAGGACAGCCGGGTGCCGAAGACGTGCCGCCAGTAGCGGCGGGCGATAGGCACGTCCTCCGCGTACGTGACCAGCGGTACGGCGTGCAGCGCCGACGGCCCCTCCCCGGTCAGGCGTTCGCCGAGGCGGTCGGCCCACACCGGGGCGGCCACGAGGACGAACTCCTCGTCCATCAGCGGTACGGCGAGCAGCGTCCGCCCGCGCGGCCGGAACGTCGCGATCACCAGGTCGTGCCGGCCCGCCCGCAGCTCGTCCAGGAGGGGATCCGTCAGCCCCGGCGTCACCCGCAGCCGCACCCCCTCGGCGGCGAGCGGGGCGAGCGCGGGCATCACCCGCGTACAGAGCAGCTCGGCGGGTCCGGCCAGATGGACCGGCGCGGCCCGCTCGTCGCGCGCGTCGTCGTGCCCCGTCGCGGCGGCGAGCGCGTCCAGCGGCGCGGCCACGCGCGCCGCCAGGTCGTGGGCGACCGGAGTCGGCGCGACCCCCCTCGGCAGCCGCGCGAACAGCTCCCGGCCCGTCTGGCGCTCCAGCGAACGGATCTGCGCGGTCACCGTCGGCTGCGACAGGCCGAGCAGTCCCGCCGCGGCCGTGAACGAGCCGGAGCGGTAGACCGCCAGGAACGTACGCAGCAGATTCAGGTCCGACACGGGGGCGGTGCCGGACGGCGGCACCGCCGCGGTGCCATCGGAATTCACATGCGCCACCCCGTCACCCTATCGATCGCCCTATGGGTACGGGGTGCCCGCCGTGGACGGTCCGACCGGGAGGTGTCGCCCCGGTCAGCCCAGCATCCTGACGACCTCGGCCGCGAGCGGCGCGGAGGAGGCGGGGTTCTGCCCGGTGACCAGGTTGCGGTCGACGACCACGTGGGGAGCCCACGGCTCGCCCACCCGCACCCGGACACCGGCCTCGACCAGACGGGACTCCAGGAGCCACTTCGCCTTGTCCGCGAACCCCGCCTGCTTCTCCTCGGCGTCGGTGAACGCGGCGACCTCGTACCCGGCGAACGCGTTCCCGCCGTCGGCCCGCGTCGCCGCCAGCAGGGCGGCCGGCCCGTGGCAGACGACCGCCAGCGGCTTCCCGGACTCCAGCGCCTCGACCAGCAGCCTGCCGGACGCGGTGTCCACCGCCAGGTCCTCCATCGGGCCGTGCCCGCCCGGGTAGAAGACGGCCGCGTACTCACCCAGCTCCACGTCCTCCAGCCGGATCGGCTTCTCCAGCTCCTCCATCGACGCGAGCACCGCCGCGATCCTGTCCGCCGCCTCCTGCCCGCCGTTGGCCTCCGGCGCCAGGCTCCCCCGGTCCACCGTCGGCACCACACCGCCCGGCGTCGCCACGACGATCTCGTGCCCCGCCGCCGTCAGCGCCTCGTACGGCGTCACCGCCTCCTCCGCCCAGAAGCCGGTCGGGTGCTTCGTACCGTCCGCCAGCGTCCAGTGGTCGGCACCGGTCATCACGAAAAGGATCTTCGACATGCTCTCGCTCCAAGGAAGTGCGGGCCCGAATGCGGGCCCTCCGGGCCCGGGGAATCACCACCGCCCACCCCGACGCGTCCCTCCGGACCGTCGGTGCGGCGATGTCCTCGAACGTAGACCCGCCACGAACACCCCACCAATGGAGAACCCGATGCCCGCCATCGGGATTCCGATGGGTCGCCGGGGAATACCCAGGGTCCGACCGCACCCGACCGCACCCGAGTACGCGTCGTCCAGGGCCGCCGGGGACGGTGCGGTCCCGGATCTCCAGGCCGGTGACGTCGACCGGTACCGCGGCGGGTCAGCCGCCGCCGGACCGTCGCTGGTGCGGGACGCCCGCGCCGAACGGCTGCCGGGGCGGACCGCCGAACCGGACCGGGACGCCGGGGGAGTACAGCACGCTGACGGGCTCGCCGAGGGGACGGGTGAGTCCCGCGGCGGTGAGGAGGCTCTCGTCCAGGGAGACGAGCCGGGCCCGGTGAAGCGGCCACCGCGGGTGGGTGTTGGGGAGGTAGAGGGGCCGTCCGAGGAGGGAGCTGTGCATGCCCCACCGCGCGGTCAGGAAGTGCTCCAGCGCCGTGGGCTCCTCGACCGCTTCCCCGACGTCCACCGTGATCGCGCTGTGCGCCCCGCGCGGCCCGGGCCACCGCCGCCTGCTGCGGTACGTCACGGTGGAGCCGTCGTTCCGGACGCTCATCCGCGACCAGGCGTAGGGGATCCGGAACCCCCATCGGCCGACGGCCACCGGAAGCAGTCGGGACGCGTCGAGCGAGCGGAACACCACCCCGCGACGCCCGTGCCCGTCGACGGAGTACAGCCTGACGTTCGTCTCGGGGAAGCTCCCGAGGTACGGGATCCCCGGGAGCCGGAACCAGCCGACCCGGTGCATCCGGAACGCCACGAGCCCCACGTACGTGACCCCGTCGAGGGTGTCCGGCACCGTACCGGCGGGCAACAGCGGCGCCACCTCGGCGGGCTCCACGGGCCAGTGCAGGAACGCCAGGTCGAGCCAGGACTGGGTCAGCAGGGTGCGGTCCGTGCGGTGCGGAGGGTCCGCCGACACGGGCTCGGGCTCCACGGGCGGCGTCTGCTGCATCGCAGCAGTATCCAGGATCGGCGGCACGACGCGGCCGCCCCCTGGGGCCGCTCTCGGGCCGAGGCCTTCCCGAGCCCGCGTGGCGCGGCGGAACGAACCGGTTGACCAGGGAAGATGAGGAAATGCGCGGCGCTGGTGTGATGAGAGACGGGTGGACCTCCGTGGCGGGGCCTCGCGCCCGGATCCTCGATGACGGCCTCGGTGCGTTCGGTGCGGCGGGGGCGCGATGAGTTCGGCCCGGGCGCTGGACCCGAAGCTGTTCGACGCGACGATCGCGGCGGTCGCGCTGCTCGCCGGGCCCGAGCACCGGTTGATCTACACGAACGAGGCCTTCACCAGGATGTTCGGCCCGCGGTCGGTGGGACTGCCGGCCCGGGAGGCGTTCCCGGACCCGGACGCGGGGCGGTTCCTGTCGGTGCTCGCCGACGTGCGGGCCACGGGACGCGCCCGGCAGGTCACGGGCGCCCGGGAGACCGATCCGGGCGCGGTCGAGCAGGCGGCGCGCTTCGTCTACTCGTGCAGTCCCGTCACGACCAGGGACGGTTCGGGGATCCTGGTGGTGGCGATGGACACGACGCCGGAGAGCCGTGCGCTCCAGCGGTACGAGGCGCTCGTCTCGGCCGTCTCGCAGATGGTCTGGGTGCTGCACGCCGACGGTTCCGTGGAGGAGGTCGTGTCCGGCTGGGAGCAGCTCACCGGGGCGCCGTGGGTCGGCCGGGCGGACGGGAGCTGGTACGCGTTCGTGCACCCCCGCGACCGGGAGAGGCTCAGGGGCGCGTGGCGGGCGGCCTCGGAGCGCGGCGGCAGCGGCGTCTTCCAGGGCACGTTCCGGATCAGGGCGGCCGACGGCTCGTACCGGCACCTGTCCACGCGCAGCGTCCCCATCGTGCAGGAGGGCCGCGTGACGGAGTGGATCGCGGCGACCGCCGACGTGGAGGACACCTGGGGCACGCACCTGCGGGAGAGCCTCCTCGCGCAGGTGGCCGCGGTGTCGGGCGGGAGCCCGGAGGAGGCGTTCGCCGCCGTGGTGGGGGTGGTGGTGCCCGAGCTGACCGACGCGTGCCTGATCCTGCTGCTGTCCCACGAGGAGTGGCCACTGCCCGAGAACGCCACGGTCACCGCTCGCCGCGTGGCCTCCGCCACCCGCCCGGGCCTCCCCGCACCGCCGGCGCTGCTCGGCCAGCGGGTGACCGTCACCGAGACGGTGCGCGAGGTGCTGGAGCGAGGGGTGCCGCGCACGTTCCTGCTCCCGGAGGGCGGGCCCGTGCCGCGCGACCTCGTCCCGGCCGTCACCGAGCGGTGGCTCGTCGCCTCGGGCGCGACGAGCCTGACGCTCGTCCCGCTCGTCGTCGAGGGCATCGTCCTCGGATACGCGGCCACCAGCACCAACGGCGACACGCCCGTCCCCGCGGCGGCCGACGTCGAGCTGCTGCGGGAGGTGCTGCACCACGCCCAGCGGCCGATCCGCAAGGCCGTCGACCTCCAGCAGGCCCGCCGCACCGCCCTCGCCCTCCAGCGCGCCCACCTCACCCGGCCGCCGGAGGTGCCCGGCGCCGACCTGGCCGCCTGCTACGAGCCCGCCAGCTCCTCGCACGAGATCGGCGGCGACTGGTACGACGCGATCGTCCACCCCGACGGCACCCTCGTCCTCGACATCGGCGACGTCGCCGGCCACGACCTGGCCGCGGCCACGGCCATGGGCCAGCTGCGCAGCATGCTCCGCGCCCTCGCCTGGCACAAGGGCCCCGACCGCACCCCCGCCACCGTCCTCTCCATGCTCGACGACGTCGCCGAAGGCCTGGCCGGCGCCCCCTTCACCACAGCCGTCCACACCCACCTCCGTCCCCGCCCCGACGGCACCTGGCACATGACCTGGTCCAACGCGGGCCACCCGCCGCCCCTGCTCGTCCCGGCCCACGGCAGTCCCCGCTTCCTCACCGGCAGCGGCGAGGACCCGCCGCTCTGCGTCGGACCCCGCATCGCCCGCACGAGCCACCACCACACCCTCGCTCCCGGCGACACGCTGCTCCACTACACGGACGGCCTCATCGAGTCCCGCAGCTCCTCCCTCGCCGACGGCCAGCGGCGCCTCGCCGAAGCCGCCGCCCACCACCGCGACGAGCCCCTCCCCGCCCTGCTCCTCCTCCTCGACGAACTGTCCGACCACGGCGACGACACGGCGATGATCGCCTTCCGCGCCGGGCCCGCCCCCGATCCCGCGGGGCCCGTCCGCCCGCACGCTCCGTAAATCCGTCGACACCGGTCACGGTGATCGGGGACTCTTCACCACGATGACCAGAACCGATGACACGCCGTCCGCGTGGGACGAGCGCACCCAGCTCACCACGTTCCTCGACTACACCCGGGGCACCGCCCGCGCCAAGTGCGACGGCCTCTCCGAGGAGGACGCCCGCAAGGCGCTCCTGCCCGGCTCACCGCTGATGACCATGAGCGGATTGATCAACCACCTCCGCTGGGTCGAGTACTACTGGTTCCAGGTCGTCTTCCTCGGCGAGGACGACCATGGCCCCTGGACCCGGGAAGACCCCGACCGCGAGATGCGTGTCGCCGTCGACTTCCCCCTCGCCCGACTCCTCGACGAGTACGCCGAACAGAGCGCCCGCTACCGCGACCTCGTCGCCGCCCACCACCTCGACACCCAGGCGAAGCGCCCCGTCCGCGACGGCCTCCACGTCGACCTGCGCTGGATCCTCCTCCACCTCACCGAGGAGACGGCCCGCCACAACGGCCACCTGGACATCCTCCGCGAGATGCTCGACGGCACCACCGGCTAGGCCGGTACCACTGGCTGGGCCGCGGCACCACCGGCTGGCCGGCACCACCGGTCAGTCGCCGGAGGGGGCCCTCACGCCTCGGACTCCGCAACACCGCCACGGCGCTGCCGCTGGCGGTGTTTGCGCATGGACACCTGGGAGCCGCAGCCGGTGCTGCAGTACAGCCCGGCTCCGTTGCGGGTGCGGTCGAAGAAGCCGAAATGGCACGGGGGGTTCCGGCACGCCTTGATGCGCCTCCAGTCGCCGCTCTGCGCGAAGGTCGTCACCGCGGCCAGTACGGTGCCGAACACGCGCGGCACCCCCGTCTGCGGGGAGGCCAGCTCCACACCGCCGGCCGTGACCACCGTCGCCAGCGGGTAGAGGGAACCCACGCGTCGCAGGTGCCGCTCGGCACGCAGCAGCGGTTCACCCAGACCCTCCTCGTCGCCCGAGTGCGCGAGCAGCACGACCACGAGGGCGTCACGCAGTTCGCGCGCGACCGCGGCGTCGGCGTCGGTGACCACGGTTTCGCCATCGAACTCCCCGCTCCCCGCCAGCCACTCCGCGAGCGCGTCCCCGTCCCCGAACAATTCCCGGCGCCCTGATCCGTCCGCGCGCGTGTTCACGAACGCGAGAACGGTCTCCACTGTCGGCGTGACGGTGCGTGCGCTGGGTTCGGGGGACGCGGCTGCCTCGGTGACCATGCCCCCACGGTACATCAGCGCGCGGGGCGCTAATTCGACTAGCGGGCAACTGCACCGCCGATCGACGTTGACGTGTTGCGAGCTAACGGCTTACGGTCGCAACGTGAACGAAGCGATGAACCACCAGGCCCTGCTCCGCACATGGCTGATCACCGGGGCGACGTCCGGCATCGGCCGCGAACTCGCGCTCCAGGCGCTGGAGAACGGCGACACCGTCGCGGCCCTCGCCCGCGACACCTCCTCCCTCGACGAGCTCGCGCAAACGCATGGTGAACGCCTGCTCCTCGTCTCGGTGGACGTACGCGACGAGGGAGCCGTCCGGGACGCGGTGGAGCGCACGCTCACCCGTTTCGGCCGCATCGACGTCGTGGCCAACAACGCGGGATACGGGCTGTTCGGAGCCGTCGAGGAGGCCTCCGACGCGCAGGTCCGCGCCGTGTTCGACACCAATGTCTTCGGCGTGCTCAACGTGCTCCGCGCGACGCTGCCGGTGCTCCGCTCCCAGCGGTCCGGGCACATCGTCCAGGGCTCGTCCGTGTACGGGCAGTCCGCTCATCCCGGCGTGGGTCTCCTGGCCGCCACCAAGTACGCGGTCGAGGGGCTGTCGGACGCGCTCGCGGCCGAGGTCGCGCCACTCGGCATCAAGGTCACGCTCGTCCAGCCCGGGATGACCGCGACCCCCTTCCTCGCCCACCTCGACGTCGCGGACGGCCTGGACGACTACGACGGGACCGTCCGCGAAGTCCACAAGACCATCGCGGAGTTGCCGGCCTCCGCCTTCTCCGACGCGGCGCGCGTCGCCGCGGGCATCCGCATCGCGGTCGACAGCCCCAACCCCCCGCTGCGCCTCGCCCTCGGCACGTCCAGTGCGACGGGCATGCGCCCCGCCCTGGAGGCGCGCATCGCGGACCTGGACGGCTGGCGGCACGTGACCGACGCCGTGGACGCGTAGCCGCCCGCGACGGATGGCGGGGGGCGGGCGCGGAGGGGTGTCGCAAGCAAGCTACTCGGCGGTAATCTGCGGGCCCGATCCGTGGCTCGTGGGGAGTGGTATGGGTACCGTCACTGCGTTCGATCCCGTCGTCGAGCACGAGAGGACCCGTGCCGCCCTCGCCGACGTGATCCCGCGACTGGTCAGGCTGTTGCGCGAGGTGCCGGACCGGAACGCGGCATCCGGCGTACCGGTCTGGACGGTGGGCGACGTCGGCGCGCACGTGGCCGCGGTGTACCTCGCGTACTGCTCCCTCGCCTTCGACGACAAGGCCGTGGACTGGGACAGCGTGCTCCCGCCGGGCGGCGGGTCGCTCGGCGAACGCGTCACGGCGATGAACGCCACCGCCATCGGCCTCTTCGGCGACGAAGAACGCGCGCGCCTGGGCGACTTCGTCGCCGAGCGGGGCGAGGCGTTCCTCCGGGGCACCGAAGGCTTCGCCCCGGACACCCCCGTGGCCGTCCCCTGGTTCGGGCGGGACCTGACGCTCGCGGTCCTCACCGGCCTGATGCTCAGCGAGAGCCTTGTCCACGGCCTCGACATCGCCCGCGGCGCGGGGCTTCCCTGGCCCATAGCCCCGGAAGAGGCCCGGCTCGTCCTCGGCCAGACGATGCCGACGATGATGACCCTGGCCCTGGACACCACGAAGGCCCGAGGCGTCACCCTCGCCCTCGACCTCGTCGTCAAGGACGGCCCACGACTCGCCGTCGTCATCGACGACGGCGCCATGACGGTCACCCGCGACGCGCCACCCCGCGCCTACGACTGCCGCCTCACCGTCGCACCGGTCGACTTCCTCCTCGTCTCCTTCCGCCGCACCCCGATCTGGAAGGCCGTCGCCCGCGGCCGGATGCGAGCCGGCGGACGCCGGCCCTGGCTGGCCGTGCGACTCGGCGAACTCATCGCGAACCCCTGACGGACCGGGGGACCGGGAGAGCGGGGGAGTGGGGGACGGGGACGGGCCGGGGGACGCCGGATCGGACCGCTCCCGTGCGCGGTCGACAGCCGTATTAGCGTGGGCCGATGACCAGGTCACTCCCCTCCGGAGCCGGTGTCGCCGACGGTACTGGCACCGGCGCCAGTACCCGCACCGGCACCGCCCCCGCCGGGCCTCGACGGCCGGGCGTCGCCCCGGCCCTCACGCGGGCGGTGCGGCACGCGCTCGTCGGCTCGCTCTACCTGCTCACCGCGCCGGTGACCGCGGTGGCGGGACTCGTGGCGGTGCTCGCCGGAGTGCCGGGCGCGACGGTCGGCCTCCTGCTGCCCGGGGGCGCGCCGGCGGCGGTGTGGGCGCTGGAGCCCGTGCGGTGGTGCGCGAACCTGGAGCGGTGGCGCATCGCCAAGGTGACGGGGGAGGCGCGGTACGAGCCGCGGCGGAGGCCGACGGGCAGGGGCGACGCGCTCGCTCCGGGGGCTTGGCCGGACGCGGCCCACGCGGTGGTGGTGCTGCCCGTCGTCCTCGTGACGGCGGTGGTGACCGCGCTGTGGTGGTTCGTCGGCCTCGCCTGCGTGACGTGCGCGCTGCGCTACGAGGACGCGCCGCGCGGATCGCTGCGGCCCTTGTCGCTGAACGTCGGTGACGCGGCGTCGCACGTCACCGTGAGCCTCGGACTGTCGTCGCCGGCCGAGCGGGTCGCCTTCGGCACCGTCACCGGCCTGGTGCTGCTGTGCGCCCTGCCGCTGGTCACCCGGGCGTGCGCCACGGCCCAGGCCGGGCTCGGACAGGCGCTGCTCTCCGACGCGTCCGCGCTGCACCGCAGGATCGGCGGGCTGGAGCGGGAGCGGGACACCGCCCGCGCGCAGACCGTCGCCGCGGTGACGGCCGAGGCGACCGCATTGCGCAGGCTGGAGCGGGACATCCACGACGGGCCGCAGCAGCGGTTGGTGCGCCTGGCCATGGAACTCGGGCGGGCGCAGCGTTTTCTCGACACCAGGCCCGAGGCGACCCGGGCCGCCCTCGCCGACGCGATCGTGCAGGCCCAGGAGGCGCTGGACGAGCTGAGGGCGCTGTCGCGCGGCATCGCGCCGCCGGTCCTCGCCGACCGGGGCCTGTCCGAGGCGTTGACCGCCCTGGCCGCGCGCTCCACCGTCCCCGCCGTCCTCGATACCGTACCCCTGGACCGTCGGCCGGACGCCGGCGTGGAGACGGCCGCGTACTTCGTGATCGCGGAGTCGCTGACCAATGTGGCCAAGCACAGCCGGGCGCACCGGTGCGCGATCGGCCTACGGCACGGTGGGGGAACGTTGAGGGTCTGGGTGACGGACGACGGGGTGGGCGGCGCGGCGCTCGGCAAGGGACACGGGCTGCGGGGGCTGGAGGACCGACTGCGCGCGGTCGGCGGCCGGTTGCGGGTCGAGAGCCCCGCCGGAGGCCCGACGACGATCACCGCCGAGTTGCCGTGCCCCTGACCCCGCCCGTACGGGAGTCCGTGCCGCCACCGGATCCCGCGCCGCCGCGCCGCCCCCTGCGGATCGTCGTCGCCGACGACTCGGTGCTGCTGCGCGAAGGCCTCGTCCGCCTGCTCGTCGAGGACGGACACGAGGTCGTGGACGCGGTCGGGGACGGCCCCTCCCTCGTCGAGGCCGCGCTCGCGCACCGTCCGGACGTGTCGATCGTCGACGTACGGATGCCGCCGACGCACGCCGACGAGGGCCTGAGGGCGGCGATCGCCGTCCGCTCGCGGCTGCCCGGAGCCCCCGTGCTGATGCTCAGCCAGTACGTGGAGGCCTCCTACGCCGGGGACCTGCTCGCGGACGGTTCCGGCGCCGTCGGCTACCTCCTGAAGGACCGCGTCGCCAGGATCGACGAGTTCCTGGACGCGCTGGACCGGGTCGCCCGCGGCGGGACGGTGCTCGACCCCCAGGTCGTCGCCCAACTGCTCGCCGAGCGCCGCCGGGACAGCCCCGTCGACACCCTGACCCCACGGGAGCGGCAGATCCTGGCACTCATGGCCGAGGGCTGTTCCAACACGGCCGTCGCCCGGAGACTGGCCGTCTCCGCCAGCGCGGTGGAGAAGCACATCGGCAACATCTTCGCCAAGCTCGGCCTGCTTCCGGACGACGCCCACCACCGCAGGGTCCTCGCCGTCCTCGCCCACCTCAGGGGCTGACGGCGTCGTCCCGTACGTCCTCCGGGGGTACGGCCTGCCACACCCCCGGAGGTGCGGCAGGCTCCGGTGACCCCGCCGCCACCCGTACGCGACGGTGGCGGCATGACCCCAGCACACAGCCTCACCGGCCACACCGACCCCACGGACCCGTCGCGACCGGCGGGCATCCCCCGGCGCGCCCTCGCCGCCCTCGGCACCCTGTCCTGCGTCCTCATGGCGGCCTTCGTCCTCGTCCCCCGTACGGCGGCGGCGACCGGCGCGGACGGTGCTCTCGCCGACCGGCGCGGCCTCGCCCGGGAGTTCCGCGGGGCGTTCGTCGCGTACTGGAGTTCCGGCGACCGTGACCCCTCCCCGCACCTGGCGAGGGTCGTCGACCACTGGTTCCGGTTCCACGTGGTCAAGGCCGTGATCGCCGCTCTGCTGCTGATCACGCTCATCGCGCTCGCCGCCCTGCTCTGGAAGGCCTTCCTGACGGCCGGTGGGCACGGCGCGGAAAGGAGGCCGGCTCTCGCGTCGGCAGGCATGCTCGGCACGCTGTTCGCGGTGATCCCACTCGCCGCGGTCTCGCTCGCGGCGCTGATGGCCAACGTCCAGGGAGCGGCGGCCCCGTTCGCCTCCCTCTTCCCGGTGCTGCCGACCGGCGCGACCGCCGACGGCCGACTCGCCGCCGTCCTCGCCGAGGTGAGGGAGCGACTGGCCGACCCCTCGGACGCGGGCGGCCCGACCCCGCCCGCCCTCGACGTGATGGTCGGCGACTTCGCCCGGTACCACCTGGCGATGGCCGTGATCGCCGCGGTCGTGGCGGTCGTCCTCCTCGGCGCGAGCGTGGCGGGATGGCGGAGGTCGCGGAGCACGGTGGCGTCCGACCGGCCGACGCGGCTGGTCCGGGCGTCGTTCGTGGTCCTCTCGGTGTCGTCGGCGCTGGCCGCGGTGCTGGTCGCGGCGGCGAACACGACGACCGCGGCGGACCCGGGCCCCGCGCTCCTGGCGTTCTTCGACGGCGGGTGGTGAGCCGTGACCCGTCCGGGCGGGCGGGTACGAGCGGCGCGGCAGGGCCGTCACGGCGCCGGTGCATCGGCGATCCGGTACCCCACCCCGGTCGTGGTCGTGATGACCGGCGGGCTGCCCAGCTTGCGCCGCAGCCGGCCGACGGTGACGGTGACGGTGTTGGTGAACGGGTCGGCGTTCTCGTCCCACACCCTCTCCAGGAGGTCCTCGGCGCTCAGGAATCCCGGACTGGCGCGCAGGAGCGCCTCCAGGACGGCGAACTCCTTGACGGACAGGGCGAGGGGGCGGCCGTCGCGGAGCACGGTGCGGAGGACCGGGTCGAGTTCGAGGCCGGCGGCACGCAGGGTGCGGGCCCGGGTGGTCGGCCGGCGGCGGGCCAGTGCCCGGACGCGGAGGACCAGCTCGGGGAAGTGGAAGGGCTTGGCGAGGTAGTCGTCGGCGCCGAGGGTCAGTCCGCTGACCCGGTCGCCGGGCGCGCCGGCGGCGGTCAGCATCAGGACCGTCGCGCGGTCGTCCCGCTCCGTGATCATCCGGCAGAGCGCGTCGCCGTGGATGCCGGGCAGATCCCGGTCGAGGACGACCACGTCGTACGGGTTCAGGTCGAGCTTCGCGGCGGCCTCCAGGCCGTCGTACGCGACGTCGACGGCCATCCCCTGGTCCCGCAGCCCCTCGGCGACGACGTCGGCGAGCGACCGCGCGTCCTCCACGACCAGGATCCTCATGCCGTCACCCGGGCCTTCGCGGCCGCGTCCGGCAGGTCGGACGCGGCCGGCAGCGCCACGGTGACGCACAGGCCACCCTCCGGCCGTGCCCGGAGCGAGAGGCGGCCGCCGTGCGCTTCGACGATCGCGGAGACGATCGACAACCCCAGGCCCGAGCTCCCCTCCGGTCCCGTGCGGGCGGCCCCGAGCCGCTCGAACGGCCGCCCCAGGCGATCCACCTCGCCCTGGTCGAGGACGCGCCCGCCCGTCTCCACGACGAGGCGGGCCTCGGTGCCGTCGTCGTCGGTGGAGAACCGGATCCAGCCGCCCGCCTCGTTGTGCACGATCGCGTTGTCGACCAGGTTCCGCACCGTTCGCGACAGCAGCACGCCGCTCCCGCGCGCCCAGGCATCCGGCCGTACCTCGGCGTCGAGCGTCAGCCCCCCGGCGGCGATGTCGGCGGCCCGGTCGGCCAGCGCCGCCCGCGCGAGCTCCGCCAGCGACACCGGGGTCCGGTCGGCGAAGGCGCCGTGCTCCGCCCGGGCGAGGACGAGGAGGCCGTCGAGGAGGTGGTCCAGGCGGTCCAGTTCGGTCCGCAGCCGACCGGCGAGCGCCAGGGTCTGCGCGGCGGGCTCCGGCTTGGCCACGGCGACGTCCAGCGTCGCCCGGAGCGTCGCCAGGGGCGTACGCAGCTCGTGCGAGGCGTTGCCGACGAACCGGCGCTGCGCGTCGAAGGACGCCTCCAGGCGTTCGAGGAGGCCGTCGACGGTGTCGGCGAGCTCCTTGACCTCGTCGGCCGGTCCGGCCACGGCGAGCCGCTCGTGCAGGTTCTCCGCCGAGATGCGCCGCGTCGCCGCGGTGATCAGGCGCAGCGGGCGCAGCACCCGGTCCGCCAGGAACCGGCCGAGCAGCAGCGAGAGCCCGACCATCACCACGAGTGCGATCAGCGAGCCGAGGAACAGGCGTTGGCCCTGCTGCCCGTGCGCCTCCGCGAGCTGCCCCTCCAGGTACCGGATGCGCTGTTCGGCGGCGGGACGGGACTCGCCGGCCGGGACGGGCGTCGGTGCCCGGCCGGGGGCGACCGTGCTCAGCCGTACGCCGGACATCAGATGGGTCAGCGCGAGCAGCACGATCCCGGAGCCGAGGAACCCGGCCGCGTACAAGATCGTGAAGCGCCGTCGCACCGTTCCGCCCCGCAGCATGCCCATGGTCCTCTTCCCGTTCGCGTCCGGCCGGACCCAGCATGCCGTGCCGCACCTAACAGCGACATGACAGACGCGGTTCGGCCCCTGTCACGGCCGTGTCCGTACAACCGAGCCATGGAGAAGACCAACGAAGCACTCCGGCGGGAATGGACCAGGTTCCGGCGGCCGGGACGACTCGTCGCCCTCGTTCTCGCGGCGCTGGCCGTCGTCGCCCTCGGCCTGCTCCACGCGCACGGCAACCGCGCCTCCTGCGACGGCCCCTGTCCGGCCGATCCGACCGGCCCCGACGGCACCCTCGTCAACGACCAGTTCTCCCTCCTGCACCAGGACCTGGGGCGCAACGGCGGCATCACCGTCCGGCTGACGTCCATGAAGGGCACGATCACCTACCCGCCGCCGCACCACGACCGGCTCGTCCCGGGCCTGGTCCCGTGGGCGAAGGCCGGGATCGTCATCAAGGACGGGGTCCGCCCGGGGTCCTCCTACGCGGCGCTGATGCTCACCGGCGGCCACGGCGTGCGGATGCAGTACGACTACCTCCACGACATCGCGGGCAGCGGCGGCGGGGTCTCGGCCCGCTCGCCGCGCTGGCTGCGGCTGACCCGGTCGGGCGACAGCGTCACCGGCCACGAGTCCGCCGACGGCGAGCACTGGACGAAGGTCGGCACGGCACGGCTGCCCGGCCTCCCCGAGACCGTGCAGGTCGGCCTGTTCGCCACCTCTCCCGGCGATCTGACGCTGCGGCCGGCCGGCCTCGGCGGTGCCACGGAGCAGGTGCGCTGGACGCAGGCGAGCGGCGTCTTCGACCACGTGGCAGTCACCGGCACGGCTCCGGCGGCGAGTTGGAGGGAGACCCTCGTCGGCGAGGCGAACCGTACCGACTGGGAGAAGCACTTCACACGATCGGGCGCGGTGCGGAAGAACGGCACGATCACCGTCACCGGAGCCGGCGACATCGGCCCGGCGGGCGCCGAGGACGGCGCGCGCCCGGTGGAGCGCACCCTCGGCGGCCTGGCCCTCGCCCTGCTCGTCGTGCTCGTGGTCGCGGTGCGGTTCGCCACGACCGCGTACCGACGCGACCCCGCGGCGGGGCCGCCGCCCACCCGTACGGAACTCGCGGCGAAGGCGGCCGTCGTGGCCGCCGCCGTCTTCGGGACGGGCCTCCTCGCCCTGGGCTTCGTGATCCCCGTGGGAGCGGCGGTCCTCAAGGGGAACGGGATCCCCGTCCCCGCGGTGTCGCCGCTCACCGGCGCGCGCGTGGTCGTCGGCACCGCCACGGCGCTCGCCCTCTCCGCGGTGCTCGCCCTCGCCCTCGGCGCCCTCCTTCGACGGGCCTGGGCCGCGCTCGTCGTCGCCGTGTCGGCGGTCGCGGTCCCGTACGTGGTGACGTCCTTCCCGCTGCTCGCCGACGGCCCGTCCCGGTGGCTGCTGCGCCTGACTCCGGCCGCGGGCTTCGCCACCCAGCAGACCCTGACCGCGTATCCCCACGTCCTCGCCCACTACGCGCCGTCCACCGGGTACTTCCCGCTTCCCTGGTGGGCCGGGCTCGGGGTCCTCGGCGCCTACGCGGCGGCGGTGCTGGCGCTCGCCCTGAAGCGCGTGCCCGCCACCGACGAGCGGAGGAGATCGACCCATCGCCCATCTTCTGATCGAAACTCGATCAATCGACAGGATCGCATTGACTCGATCATCGACCGCACCTAGCTTCTGGCGGCACCGGACCGTCAGAAAGGTGTCGCGCTCCATGACCACCAGACCATTCCCCGTACGACAGTTGGCGGGCCGCGGCCTCCTCGCCGCGGCCCTCGCCCTCGGCGGCACCGTCGCCCTCGTCGACGCGCCCGCCGCCGCGGTGGGGACCACCACCTACGTCGACTGCTCACGGCCGTCCGCCGGCGACGGCAGCCAGGCCTCCCCCTTCAACAGCATCGCCCAGGCCAACGGAACGGCGTACGGCCCCGGCGACACGCTCGCCTTCGCCTCCGGCACCACCTGCACCGGCTCGCTCGCTCCGCAGGGCAGCGGCACCGCCGCCGCCCCCATCACCCTCACCCGCTACGGCACCGGCGCCCTGCCCGTGATCGACGGCGGCGGGGCGGCGAGCGCCGTCACCCTGACCAACCAGGACCACTGGCGGATCGCCGACCTCAAACTGACCAACCCCGCCGCCACCCTCGCCCGGCGCACCGGACTGCGGATCTCCGCCACCGACGGCAAGGCGCACCGCGGTTACGACATCGGTCCCCTCGTCATCGACCGCGTCGCCGGCCAGACCAGCAAGAACAGCCCGACCACCGAGGACTTCGTCCAGTCCGCCGGCATCGTCACCGGCGCGAGCGGCACGAACTCCACCCTCAACGACGTCCACGTCCACGACAACCAGATCAGCAACACCGGCGGCGGCGGCCTCAAGATCCGCGTCGGCGCCATGGCCGTCAAGGGCACCGGAGTCCTCATCGAGAACAACACCCTGAAGGACGTCGGCGGCGACGGCATCATCGCCAGCTACGCCGACGCCCCCATGATCCAATACAACAACGCCTCCGGCGTCGGCAACGGCGTCTACCCGTTCTCAGGCGGCAACTTCGCCGGCATCTGGGTGCTCGGCGACAAGGACCCGACCATCCAGAAGAACGCCGTGTACGGCATCACGCGGATGTCCGTCGCCGACAGCCAGGCCTTCGACTGCGACTGGGGCAACACCGGCACCTGCACGATCCAGTACAACTTCAGCCGCGACAACATCGGCGGCTTCTTCCTCGACTGCGACGGGTGCGGCACCATCGGCGGCGCCCAGCAGGTCATCCGCTACAACATCTCCGAGAACGACTGCCGCATGAGCAGCGTCAGCGCCGGCCGGTCCGCGCTGCACATGTACAACAACGTCTTCTACTGCACGGACAAGAAGTTCGACATCACGCTCCCCGAGGAGAGCGTGATGGAGAACAACATCTGGGTGGGCACCAGCGACTCCCGGCTCCCCACCGGCCCCGGGATCTCCTGGCTGTGGAACGTCTTCCAGGGCGTACCCCGGCCCACCGCCAACGGCATCGCCGCCGACCCGCAGTTCGTTAACCCCGGCACCGGCGGCGACACCATCCACTCCGTCGACGGGTACAAGCTGCGCGCCACCTCCCCCGGCCTGAACAACGGCTCCGTCATCAGCGGCAACGGCGGACGCGACTACTGGGGCAACCCGGTCTCGGCGACCACGAAGCCGCACCGCGGCGCCTACAACGGCCCGGGCCTGTAGCCCTCCCGGGCCCTGCCGCCGAACGTGTGTGTTTCAGGGAGGAGTTCGCGGGAGGGGGTGTGCGAGGTGGAGGC
This sequence comes from Streptomyces sp. NPDC093089, assembly GCF_044754405.1. Lineage (NCBI taxonomy): Bacteria > Bacillati > Actinomycetota > Actinomycetes > Kitasatosporales > Streptomycetaceae > Streptomyces > Streptomyces sp. NPDC093089. The sequence goes on along the minus strand of NZ_JBIVPA010000008.1, from coordinate 90,297 downwards.
GGTGCGGAGAGCTTTTTGAGAAAGCTTGTTGAATAACCCGTACCGCCGGTTCGCACTTGATTTGCTCCTGCCAACCCGCACAGGGTTTCCCTCGAACGTTTGACGCCCCACACGTCAACACGAGGAGAGAACCACTTCCATGGCAACTCACAAGCGATCCCACGGACTTCGCAACGCGGCCATAGTCACAGGTGTGGCAGGAGCAGCCGCCGCCGCGCTGTTCGCGACCAACCTCGCCGGGGCCGCAACCCCGGCCGAAGGGACCGTGCACGGACTCGGCGCCCCCGGCGCCGTGGACGGCAGCTTCGTCGTCATCCTCGACGCATCCGCGAACAAGGAGGACCTGGCGAAGAAGTACGGCGGCACCCTCCAGCGCTCCTACGGCTCGAAGGTCAACGGCTTCTCCGCCTCCGGCATGACCGTCCAGGAGGCCAAGCGGCTCGCCGCCGACCCCGCCGTCGAAACCGTCGTGCAGAACAAGCGGTTCAGCATCAAGGAGACCCAGGAGAAGCCCCCGTCCTGGGGCCTGGACCGGATCGACCAGGCCGAGACCGCCGGCGACGACAAGTACACCTACCCCGACGGCGGGGGAGAGGGCGTGACCGCGTACGTCATCGACACCGGCGTCCGGATCTCGCACCAGGACTTCGGCGGCCGCGCCACCCACGGCTTCGACGCCGTCGACAACGACGACTCGGCCGACGACGGCAACGGCCACGGCACCCACGTCGCGGGCACCATCGCCGGCACCTCCCACGGAGTCGCCAAGAAGGCGAAGATCGTCGCCGTGCGGGTCCTCGACGACAACGGCTCCGGTACCACCGAGCAGGTCGTCGCGGGCATCGACTGGGTGACGAAGAACCACACCGGCCCCTCCGTCGCGAACATGAGCCTCGGCGGCGGCGCCGACGAGGCCCTCGACGAGGCCGTCCAGCGCGCCATCGCCTCCGGCGTGACCTTCGCCGTCGCCGCGGGCAACGAATCCTCCGACGCCGGCCAGGGCTCGCCGTCCCGGGTCCCCGAAGCCCTCACCGTGGCCTCGAGCACCAAGGACGACGAGCAGTCCGACTTCTCCAACTTCGGCGCCGTGGTCGACCTCTACGCCCCCGGCTCGGACATCACGTCCGACTGGAACGACAGCGACACCGGGGTCAAGACGATCTCCGGCACCTCCATGGCCACGCCCCACGTCGCGGGAGCCGTGGCCCTCTACCTGGCGGCCAACCCGACGGCCACCCCGGCCGACACCGCCGCCGCGCTCACCGGCGCGGCCACGGCGGACACCATCAAGAACCCCTCCGCCGGCACCGCCAACAAGCTCCTGAAGATCACTCCCTGACCCCCGCGGCGCACACCGCGCACGGACGGCCCCCCACATCGTGGGGGGCCGTCCCCGTTTTTCCGCTTCCCTCCCTTTCCCCGGGAACCGGCCGTGGCGAGAATCTGTCCCTGTGGACGAACGGCCACGGCGCCGAGGGGGGAAACACATGAGCGCATGGGTGGTCCCGGGATACACCGAGTCCCGGGAACTTGGCGCGGGCGGCAGCGGCCGCGTCGTGCTGGCCAGACACGACGCGACCGGGACACCGGTCGCGGTGAAGTACCTGGGCGAGCGCCTCCGCTCCGACGAGGCGTTCCTCCACGGCTTCCGTTCCGAGGCCCGCCTCCTCGGCGCCCTCGACACCCCGTACGTCGTGGGGTTCTACGAGTACGTCGAAGCCCCCCAGGGCGCGGCCATCGTCATGGAACTGGTGGACGGCGTCGCGCTCCGCGCGCTCCTCGCCCGCGAGGGCTCGACCGGCCCCGAAGCCGCCCTCGTCGTCCTGAAGGGCTCGCTCCTCGGCCTCGCCGCCGCGCACCGGGCCGGCGTCGTGCACCGCGACTACAAGCCCGAGAACGTCCTCGTCGCCGCCGACGGGGCCTCCAAGCTCGTCGACTTCGGCATCGCGGCCGGACAGGACAGCAGACCCGGCATCGCCGGAACACCCGCCTACATGGCACCCGAGCAGTGGAACGGCGCCCCCGCCACACCGGCGGCCGACGTCTACGCGGCCACCGCGACCTTCTTCGAATGCCTCACCGGCAGCAAGCCCTTCGCCGGCGGCAACTTCGCCGAACTCGCCCTCCAGCACCTGGAGGCGCCCGTACCCGACGGGCAGGCACCCGAAGCGCTGCGCCCGCTCATCCGACGCGGCCTCGCCAAGACCCCGCAGGAGCGGCCGGAGAACGCGGCCGCCTTCGTCACCGAACTGGAGTCGGTCGCCACCGCCGCCTACGGCCCCGACTGGGAGGAGCGCGGACGCGGCCGACTCGCCGCGCTGGCCGCGCTCCTGCCCCTCCTCTTCCCCTCCTCCGGAGGTACCGCGCAGGGCACGACCGCGCTCGCCACGACCACCTTCACCCCGCCTCCCGCGCCGCGCCCCCGCCGCCGGTTCCCGCGCGGCCTGCCCGCGGGCGCGGCCGCGCTCGTCCTCGCGCTCCTCATCGCCGTCGCCGCACGCGCCGGGAGCGAACCCTCGGACGAGGACCGGGCCGCCCAGGCCTTCGCGACGACGAACACCACGGAGACCACGGCCCCGCCGGATCCCACCACCTCCCCGCCGCCCACCCCGACCGCGACCGCGAGTCCGACGGCGACGACGACCGGACCCGAACCCTCGGCCTCGTCCGACACGCCCACCCCGACCGCGACCACCACCGCCCCCTACCCGACCGACACCACCACCGCACCCACCACCGAGCCCCCGACGACGCCCCCGCCCACCCCCACCACGACCCCGCCCACCACCCCGCCGACCACGGCTCCGACGAGGCCCCCGGCCGTCTCCGTCAAGGCCGTCTCCGTCACGAGCCTCCGCCAGATCGGGCCGACCTCCGCCGAGGCCACCATCGAGATCACGACGGACGGCACGGGACCGGTGACCCTCGTCGTCGCGTGGTCCACCGGCGACGAGCAGGGCTCGCCGGGCGCCCCCGACGGCACCGACACCTTCCGGCGCCAGGGATCCACCCGGTACACCCTCACGGTTCCCCACACCGTCCGCGGCGCCGGCTGCTACTGGGGAGCGCGCGCGACCACGAACCCGACCGCCGGGAACGGCGGTTCCTTCCAGCAGGTCTTCATCCGACGGTGTGTGATCACGTGAACGACGACGACTACAGCGCCACCGAACTGGGCAGCCACTGGTTCGAGGGCCCGACACCCGACCCGGTACCCGACCGCGTGGAGGGCGAGGTCCTGCGCTTCGGCCCGGGCGTCACCGCGGTCGCCGCCCGCCGCGCCCAGAACACTCCCACCGCCGTCGAGATCTGGCACGGCACCCTGCCCGGCGCCCCGCCACCGCCGGCGCCCCGCCGGCGACGGCTGTGGCGGTACGCCCTCGCGGCCCTCGTCCTCGTCGCCGTCCTGGCCTTCCTCGCCTGGCGCGAGTACGGGCCCCGGGTCGCCGTGCGGGCCGTCGCGGTCACCGCCCCCGACCGGCCGCTCGGCTGCGACGGAACGGCGAACGTGGTCGGCGTCGTCCGCACCGACGGCCGCCCCGGCACCCTCACCTACCACTGGGAGCGCAGCGACGGCACCCGGTCCGCACCCCTGCGCGAGACCCTGACCCGCGGTCAGGAGGAGGCGCGCCTGCACCTCCTGTGGACCTTCCACGGGCCCGGCTCCCACCAGGCCGTCGCCCGCCTCGTGATCACCTCGCCCACGTCCCACGCGGCCGAGGGAACCTTCACGTACGACTGCGGCTGAGTCCGTCCGGGGAGATCCCGGGCGGGGACGGCGTTCACGTACGACCGCGGCCGAGTCCGCCGAGGGAGAGCCCCGGGGCGAGGACTCAGTACACGTGCCCCACGTGCGCGAGTGCCTGCTTCAGCAGGACGCCCCGACCGCCCGGCATCTCGCCCTGCACCGCCGGCGAGGCCGCCTCCTGCGGGCTGAACCACACCAGGTCCAGCGCGTCCTGCCGGGGGCGGCAGTCGCCGGTCACCGGCACCACGTACGCCAGCGACACGGCGTGCTGACGCGGGTCGTGGTACTGCGTGACCCCCGCCGTCGGGAAGTACTCGGCGACCGTGAACGGCTGCAGGGACGCGGGCACACGCGGCAGCGCCACCGGACCGAGGTCCTTCTCCAGGTGGCGCAACAGCGCGTCGCGGACCCGCTCGTGGTGCATGACCCGGCCGGACACCAGCGTCCTGCTGATCGTTCCGTCCGCGCCGATCCTCAGCAGCAGGCCGATGCTGGTGACTTCGCCGCTGTCGTCCACGCGTACGGGCACGGCTTCGACGTACAGGATGGGCATCAGGGCCCTGGCGCTGCCCAGTTCATCCGTGGTCAGCCAGCCGGGCGTGGTCTCTGTCATGTCGGACATCGCCTGATCATACTTTCCGCGCCCCCTCTCGGCCCAGGTCGCGTGTCTGCCAGCCGGGTGGGACTTCCCCCACCCGAGGCCCCCGGTGCGGCGGACCCGGGGCGGCCGCTCCCGTCAGCGCCGGGCGAGCGCGATGACGGCGACGTCGTCGGTCAGGCGGTGGGTCCAGTCGCGGACGTCCTGGTCGAGGTGGCGCACGAGGGCGTCCGGGGCGCGCCGGGGCGTCTCCGCCACGCGCCGGGTGACCGGATAGAACTCGCCGGTGGAGTTGCGCGCCTCGCTGAGGCCGTCGGTGTGGGCGAGGAGCGTCGCCCCGGACGCCAGGGGCACCGGGTGCGGGCGGACGGCCGCGCCACTGCGCAGGGCACCGAATCCCAGGGGGAGTTCGGCCGGAACGGACAGCTCGCGGGTGCCGGCCGCCGTGACCTCCACGGGGTCGATGTGACTGCAGTTGAAGGCCTCCAGCTCGTGCGTCGCGCCGGGGTGCTGGAGGAGCAGCGCCGTGGCGAAGAGCTCGTCGTCGCCCCGGGCCTCGGCGGCGCGCCGCACCTGGCGGTCCAGGCACGCGGCGACCCGCCCGAGGTCCTCCGTCTCGTGCGCCTGGCTGCGGAAGCAGCCGAGCAGGTCGGTCACGGTCTGCACGGCCCGGAGGCCCTTGCCGCGCACGTCGCCGATGAGGATGCGCGTGCCGTGCGGGGTGTCGAGCGCTTCGAGGAAGTCGCCGCCGATGGCGGTGTCGACGGTCGCCGGCCGGTAGAGACCGGCGAGGCGCAGGCCGCCCAGCGACCGGGGGATGGGATGCAGCACGGCGTGCTGGAGCGCGCTCGCGGTCGCGCGCGTACGGCTGAGGCGTTCGGTCTGCTCGCGCCGCGACCACGCGGCGGAGCCCGCGACGGCCCCGACGGCCGGCGCGACGACGACACTCACCGACGGGCTCGTGTCGGCGTCCGCCATCACGTACTGGAGCGCCGCGGCGGCGGCCACGGCCAGCGCGACGACGGGACGGCCGAGCGCCAGCGCGGCCACGACCGTCCCGATCCACAGCGGCTCCCGCGCCTCCGCGGGCAGCGGCACCACACCCGCCGCCGACGTGTACGGCATCGCCTGCGCCGCGGCGACCCCACGAGAATGGCCGAGGGCAGCAGGGCGGCCTCCACGCCGAGATGGGGGCGCGGGATGGCGGCGAGGAACCGTGCCATCTGCGGCGTCATCGCGAGCATGATGCCGAAGCCGATCAGCGTCACGGTCGCCAGGCCGCCGGCCATCGCGTGACCGCCGCGGTCGAGGAGGACGTGCAGCAGGGGGAGCCCGAGCGCCGCGAGCGGCAGGCCGAGCGACGGACCGGCCAGCGGCGACACGTTCCGGTGCCGGACCACGAGGCACCCCGCCGCCCCACCCGCGCCGAACGCGGACAGCACCAGCGCGCCGCCCTCGGCGGAGGCACCCGCCGCGGCCGTCAGCGTCGGCACCGCCAGCGTGAGCACGGTCTGCGTGAAGCCGAGCGCGAGCCCGGCCACCAGCGTCGCGCCCCGGACCGCACCGGCCACGAGAGGCGACCCGTCCCGCCCCGCGGGCGCCATCACGGTCGCGCCCGCGGCCTGTTCCTGTCTGATGGTCCCGATCATGAAGACGCCTCCCTGACGGTTCCCCCGTTGCTTCCCCTCCTCGGCCTCGCCGCGGGGTGCGTGCAGGTGTAAGTACCGAAGATCATAAAAGTATGATTTATTCGTTTCGTGGAGAACTAAAGCGATTCCCGCCCGAGGTACGTGTCCAGCTGGGCGGCGCCGGCGAGCATCGCCCGGCCCCGGGCGGACAGCCGGGCGTGCCAGTCGCCGAGCGTGGCCTTCAGCGGCTCCAGGCCGCCGGCCGTCCGCACCTGGTCGATCAGGGGTGCGATGCGCTCCAGGAGGTAGCCGCCCCGTCTGAGCTGATGGGTGAGGCGTGCGTCGCGGACGGCGGCGGGGTCGTAGACGCGGTAGCCGGTCCGCAGGTCGCGACGGGGGTGGACCAGGCCGGCGCGCTCCCATGCGCGGAGGGTCGCGGGCCGGATGCCGAGCTGGTCGGCGAGGGGCCCGATGAACATCTCGCCGGGCCCGACGACCCCCGCACGGGCAGACGCCGCGTCGCCGGGTTCCAGGTCGCGCAGGGCGGCCTCCACGGCCTGGAGGGTGCGCCGGTCGTCGAGGAGCCGGGCGTGGCTCTCGTCGATGAGGCGCAGGGCCTCGTCGACCGCGCCCCGGGTGGCGGCCCGCATGATCTCGGTCGCCGTCCGGTGACCGTGACCGGGGGCGAGGGCGAGGAAGGTGCGGAGGGCCTGGGCGTGGCGGGGCGTGTAGGTGCGGTAGCCGTGGGGCGTGCGCTGTGCGGCGGGGAGGATGCCGGCCTCTTCGTAGTTGCGGACCGCCTGGGTGGACAGACCGTGCTCGCGCGCCAGATCGACCGGCCTGAGCCGATCACCGCTTTGAAGGTTTCGCCCCATGAAACCCCACGCTATCGCGTCCAAGTTTCCACCGAAGCTTCAACGATACCGTTGAAGGCATGGCGACGACTGACATCAAGGACACCATCCACGCGGTCGGGGCGGCCGCTGTCATGGGGCTGCTCCCGGCCCGGCCTGGAGTGCTCGCCCTGGGGGAGCCCACGCACGGCGAGGAGATGCTGCTCGAGGTGCGGAACGAACTGTTCCGTGAGCTTGTCGAGCAGGAGGGCTACCGGACCGTCGCGATCGAGAGCGACTGCCTGCGGGGTCTGGCCGTGGACGACTACGTCACCGCGGGCAAGGGAACCCTCGACGAGGTCATGGAGCACGGCTTCAGCCACGGCTGGGGCGCCTCGGCCAGCAACCGCGAGCTCGTCCGGTGGATGCGCGCCCACAACGCCGACAAGCCCGCGCCCGAGCGCGTCGGCTTCGCCGGCTTCGACGGCCCACTGGAGATCACCGGCGCCGAGAGCCCCCGGCTCGCCCTGCTCGCCCTCCACGGCTACCTCGCCGCCCGGGTGGACGCGGACCTGCTCCCCTGCGCCACGGCCACGCTCGACGACCTCCTCGGCCCGGACGGCCGGTGGACCGAGCCCGCCGCGATGAGGGACCCGTCCCGATCCGTCGGGCAGTCCGCCGACGCCCGTCGCCTGCGCCTGCTCGCCGACGACCTCGTGGCACTGCTCGCCGCTCACGAACCCCACCTGGTCGCGGCTACCTCACGCGACGAATTCGACCGGGCGGGCCTCTACGGGCGCACCGCCGTCGGCCTGCTGCGCTACCACCACTGGACGGCCGACGACTCGCCCGCGCGCCTGACCCGCCTGGTGGGCCTGCGCGACCAGATGATGGCCGAGAACCTCCTCGCCCTCGCCGCCACGGGCCCGGTCCTCGTCCACGCCCACAACGCCCATCTCCAGCGGCACGAGAGCTCGATGCCGATGGGCGGGACCCTGCTGCGCTGGTGGAGCGCCGGCGCGCTGGTCGGCACCCGACTCGGCGCGGAGTACGCGTTCGTCGCCACCGCCCTCGGCACGATCCGCCACCAAGGCGTGGACGCACCCCCGCCGAACACCCTCGAAGGCCTCCTCTACGCGCTCCCGCACGACCGCCTCCTCGCCGACGGCCCCCGCCTCGCCACCGCCCTCCGCGACACCCCACCCGAACCCCGCGTCTCCCCCTGGTTCGGCTACGCCCCGCTCGATCCGACCCACCTGGCGGACAGCGACGGCATCGTCTTCCTCAAGGACATGCCGCAGAACTGATTCCGCCCCGCGGGCCGCCCCTCCGCCGCCCCGAACGCCTGCCCGCTCGCGAACGCCCCCCGCGCCGGCGGCGGTGGGCCCCGGACGCCGAAGCGCCGGGGCCCGCCGCGGATGTCGGGGATGCTGGAGACGTCGGGGGATCAGGTCATGAGCAGGAGCTGCGTGTTCGGGACGAGCTTGCGGTTCACGCTGGTGCTCTGCACGAAGATGGTGAAGTCGTCGTTGAGGTCCGGCTTGACGCGCACCTCCACGTCCGGGAGGCCGAGCAGGGCCCGGGCCTCGGGTCCCGTGTACACCCGGGCCGTCTTCTTCTCCAGGACGGCGATCTGCTTCCGCGCCTGGACCTTCTCCGACTTGCTCAGCTGGTAGAAGGCGCAGCCCGTGCGGTAGGTGTGCCCGCTCTCGACGACCCACTCCCGGATCGCCGCGTCACGGGCGACCGGGATCAGCTGGTACGCGGACGGATCGGCCGGGGTGAGACCGGCGGCCTTGATGGTGTCCTTGTTGACCGCCTCCGCGCCCGTCGAGAACACCGCCCGCGATCCACGAATGCCCTTCGTGCGGCCGACCATGAATTTCTCGGTCGCCTCCCGAATGACCTGTCCGGCCTCTTCCAGGCCCTGCGTGCTCGTGGCGTCCCAGATGGCGACGTTCTCCTTCGGGAAACCGCACTGCATGGCCTCCCGCTTTCCCATCTGGTCCGGTACGAGAACGGCCAGCGTCCAATTGTCCTGCTGCTTCTCGATCATCGTGGCGACGGCCTTGACCAAGGCGCTCGCATTCCGGGCGGGGGCATCCGGGCAGCGGTGGCTCGCGTTCTCCTGACCATCGGTCAGCACGAAGGTCAGGAAGCTGTGGTCGCCGTACAGCTGCGCCGTCGCCGCCAGCTCACGCTGCGACTTCAGCGCCGCCGCCAGCAGCGACGTCATGCCGCCGACCCGGTACAGCTGCTTCAGGGACGGCATGCGCAGCACGTCCTTGTCGTAGATGACGCATTCCACCGTGTCCGCGAACACGTACACCGTGACACGGGTTTCCTGGTCCAATTCCCGCGAACGCCGGGCGAGGTACTCGATCTGCTGGTCGGCCACGTCGACGACCTTGCGGCTCAGGTGCGACATGGACGAACTGGCATCCAAAACGAGAGCAACGTGGTTGATGTAGTTCTGGTTTCCGGACATGGCGAATCCCCCTCATCCCGTTCCCGACTTGATGCTCCTACCGTCTCATCCACCACTGACAATCGACCCCGGCTCCCGGCCCGCCCGGCGAACCGTCCGAGGAGGCCCCGGCCCGCCTATCCGGCCTCGTCCGCGCGGAACGTGCGCCGGTAGGCGGCGGGCGTGGTGCGCAGCGCCTCGTGGAAGCGCCGCCGGAGGTTGACGGCCGAGGAGAGGCCGACCCGGCGGGCGATGGTCTCCACGGGAAGGTCGGTCTCCTCCAGCAGGGCCCGGGTGGCGGCGAGCCGGCGGTCGAGCAGCCAGCGACCGGGGCTGATGCCCAGCTGCTCGGTGAAGCGTCGGGTGAGGGTGCGGGGCGAGACCTGGGACCGGAGCGCCATGTCGGCCACGCTGACCGGCTGGTCGAGCCGGCCTCCCAGCCACTCCAGGAGCGGGGCCAGGGAGTCGGCGACCGGTCCGGACGTGGGCAGTTCGGCGTACTGCAGCTGGCAGCCCTCGCGGTGCGGCGGCATCACCATCTGGCGGGCGATGCGCATCGCGTACGCGGCGCCGTGATCGGTCCGCACCAGGTGCAGGCACAGGTCCACGCCGGCCGCCGATCCGGCGCTCGTGGCGACGTCGCCGTGGTCCACGTACAGCACCCCCGCGTCGACCCGCACGCGCGGGTACAGGGCGGCCAACTCGGCCGCCTGCGCCCAGTGGGTGGCCGCCCGCCGCTCGTCGAGGAGCCCGGCGGCGGCGAGCACGAACGCGCCCGAGGAGATGCCGACGATCCGCGCGCCCCGCCGGTGCGCCCGGCGGACCGCCGTGACCACCGCCGGCGGCACGGTGCTGCCGGCCGGCTGCTGCCGACCCGGGACCACCACCGTGTCCGCGCGCTCCAGCGCCTCCAGGCCCGCCGTGACCAGCATGTCGTAACCGGCCTGGGTGCGGACCGGCCCCGGGTGCTCGGCGCACACCTCGAACGCGTAGCGCGCCGGGACCGCCGGGCCGTGATCACCGAACACCTCCGCCGCGCAGGCCAGCGGGAAGGTCGCCTGCGGGGACTGCAGCAGGGCCACCACCCGGTGCGGCGCCGGGGACTTCGGCAGCGGACGAGGCGTCATGGCGCGAAAGTACCCCATCATGTCGGTCGGGACACTGGGGACGGCCGATTGGTGTAGACCAGGATGGCGAGCCGTGACCACCACGCACGATCAGACCCAGCCGTCCCCGCCGCAGGACGATCCGCCCGGCGACCTGCCCAGCGACCGTTCCGGCCAGACCCAGCCGTCCTCGCCGCAGGACGATCCGCCCGGCGACCTGCCCAGCGACCGTTCCGGCGATCCGTCCGGTCATCGACCCGGCGCCCCCTCCCGGGACCGGCCCGCAACGGCGTCCGCCCCCGCCACCACGCCCGCCAGCCGACCGCCCGTCAGCACCCCTTTGTGGGACCGCCGCTTCACGCTCTACTTCACCGCCCGCACGGTCTCGCTCGTCGGTGACGCGATGATGCCCGTGGCCGCGGCCCTCGCGGTCGGCGCGCTCTACGGCATCTTCGGCGTCGGCCTCGTCCTCGGCGTCTGGACCGGGACGTTCGTCCTCCTCGTCCTGTTCGGCGGAGTGTTCGCCGACCGCTTCGGCGCACGCCGCATGATGGTCGCCGCGGACCTCGTCAGGGTGCTCACCCAGGGCGCGCTCGCGGTGGCGTTCTTCGCGGGGCCGCCGCCGTTCTGGCTGCTCGTGACCATGGCCGCCGTGGCCGGCGCGGCCGTCGCGATGTTCCTGCCGGGCGTCAACGGCATGGTCCCGCTGGTCGCCCGCGACCCCCAGCGGGCCAACGCCACGCTCAAGGTGGCCGACGCCCTCGCCCACCTGCTCGGCCCCGCCCTGGCCGGACTCCTCATCGCCCTGACCAACGCCGGGACCGTGTACGCGATCGACGCCGGCACCTTCCTGCTCAGCGCCGTGTGCCTCGCACTCATCCGCCTCGCCCCTTCGGACACCGCCTCGGTCCCTCCTGCCACCGACGCCGTCCCCTCTACGCCGAACCGCGGTTCACTCCGCCGCGACCTGCGCCAGGGCTGGCACGAGTTCCGCGCCCGCACCTGGATGTGGGCGGTCATCCTCATCTGGGTGGCCTACGGGGTGCTCGTCTTCGGCCCGCTCGTCCCCCTCGGCTCGGCGCTCATCGGGAACAGGCTCGGCCCCGACGCCTACGGCCTCGCCGTCTCGTTCCTCGGCGTCGGCACCGTGCTCGGCGGACTCCTCGCCCTGCGCGTCCACCCGGTCCGACCCCTGGCCGCCGGCGCCGTGGCCATGGCGCTCTACACCGCGCTGCCCCTGTCCGTGGCGCTCGGTGCCGGACTGCCGGGCCTCCTGGCGGGCCACGCCCTCGGCGGTGGTGGCCTGGCGTTCTGGTCGGTCATGTGGGCCACCGGCGTGCAGACCCACACCCCGCCCGCCGTACTCAACCGGGTCACCGCCTACGAACTGGCCGGCTCCGTGTCCGGTATCGCGCTCGGCCAGATACTCGCCGGACCGGCGACCGCCCTCCTCTCCCCGCAGCGGTTCCTGCTGCTGTCTGCGGGCACCTGCCTGGCGGGCTGCGTGGCCCTCCTCGCGACCCCGGCGATCCGCACGCTGCGCCGCGTCGCCGCACCCGCGCAGGACGCTCCGGTCAGCGGCTGAGCCGCAGCTTCACGGACGCCGACGTCGTCCCGGGGAACTCGAAGTCGAAGTTGGTCCTCTCGCCCACCCCGTCCGCTTCGACGAGCTTCCAGTGGTGCCCGCCGCTCGGCCACACGTCGACCAGCGCGCTGCGCCCGTCCGGGAGGGTGTCCTCGACCCACCCGTACACCTTGAGCCTGCCCCGGGAGCAGCTCAGCACCCATTCGGCCTTGGCGCCCCTGAAGGTCGGCTCGGCGGAGGAGGGACAGCTCGCGGCGTACGCGGGCGAGGCCGCGCCGAGGCCGAGGCCCATGGCGAGGGCCGTGGCGGAGGCGATCGAGCTGAGGGCTTTCCTGAACGCGGGCACGGCGCCGTCCTTCTCGTGTACGGGGGTGATCACGAGGAAGGACGGTACGGCCTGCAAGAGGCCATACCGGGCAGGTCGTCGCGGAGGGCGAGGGGCGCGTGGGAGCGCGTACAGCGTGACCACGGGGCGCGGGCACGCCTCGGCCCCAGGCCGTCCCAAGCCGTCCCACCCAGGTCGCCCCAGGCACTTCACTCACCTCCGCGCACCCCGCCCCCGCTCGCCTCAGCCCACCTCCGTGGTGTGCGCCGCCTCCCGGACCTCCTGATCCGCGTGGCGGCGCAAGGAGACCACGGCTGTCCGGCAGGCGTCCGGCCAGCCCTGGCGGGCTCCGACGGTCGAGGCGAGAGCGACGGCGAGCAGGCCCTCCACGACACCTCCGTCCCCGGCCAGCGCGCGGACCGCGGCGAGGGCGGGGGAGGGGTCGGAGAGAGAGGCGCCGTACTGGTGCGCCTCCTCCAGATCCTCGGCCACCCGGACCGCGAGGACGGGACGGCCCTCGATGGCGGCCGTCAACTCCCTTATGGATCTCATGAGTTCGATCTCGGTGGCTGTCAGGTCGACGGCCCGGACGAGAAGGGCGGTACGGGTCGTGACGACCGCCGGTTCGGACGCCAGGCGGCGGGCCAGGACGGCGCACAGCCGAGGGTCCCGGAGGGACGAGCCCACGAGCGAGTGCAGACGACGACGTGCCGGGAGATCCCCACCGCGCCCACCGCCCTCGGGTTCGCCGGCCGCGACGAGTTCGAGCAGCCGGTCCACGACGTCGCCGACGAGGCTGCCGGGCTCCACGCCGCCCGTCGGATGGGGCAGCTCGGACTGGGCCAGCGTGGTCAGCCCGTAGCTCGCCCGCCACATGTTGAGCGGAGAGGCGAGGTCGGTGTACACCTCCGCCAGCGCCACGCCGGCCGCCGGCGTGTACTGCGCCCAGTCGCACAGGCCGAACAGGGCCTGCTCCGCCGTCTGTTCCTCGGCGACGAACGGCAGCCGGGCGACGAGCTCCCCGTAGCGCGGCCGATCGGTCGGCGCCAGATCCGCCGGACCTGTGTCCAGGATCGCGCGCCGGGCCTCGTCCGGACCGTCGGTCACCACCGACTCCAGCAGCGCCCACATCTCCTCGGCCGGCAGCAGCGTGGCCGCCAGCCCTGCGACGGTGGCGTGCACGTCCGGGTGGAGGCCGGGCGTGCGGGCCACGGCGGCGAGGAGCGCCGTAGCGGCTCCCCGGGGAAGGTGGTGCACGGCGAGCCGGGCAGCGGCCTTCCCGACCGTCACCTTCACCCCGTTCTCACGGGTCAGGACGTCACGGAGCAGGGCCGCCACCTGTGCGGGCCGGGCATGCGCGGCAGCACGCGCGGCGGCGGACCAGGCCGCGGCCGCCCGGTCGTCGCCGGCATGGTCGAGCAGGGTGCCGAGCACCGACGCCGGATCGTCCGTGTGGGCGGCCGCGTCCAGAGCAGCCGCCCGCAGAGCGGACTCGCCCGGGTCGACGGGAGACCCCGGCGGGGGCGCGGCGGAGGACATGGACGAGAACTTGGACGGGGACTCGGACGAGGGTGGGTCGGCGAACTCCGAAGACGGAGCGGTGGCGGACCCCGCCGTGCCTTCGAGCCCGTCGGCGTCCGGTACGGGGGCGGTGTAGCGCCGGAGAAGCGCCCGCCCGTGCACGGGAACCGGCGCCACGGCGCGAAGCAGCGCGGCACGCTCGTCGATCCCCCGCCCGGGATCGGAGACGACGGCCGCGGCCAACCGCACCGCCGCCTCCTGCTGCCGGGGCACCCACCGGTCCGCGTACCGGAACGGAGGCAGCGGCCGGGCCGTGCCGGTCACCGGGAACCGGCCTCCCGAGGCCGGCAGTTCGGTTGTCGCCCGATCCAGCAGATCGGTCCGCTCCGCCGCCAGTACGGCGAGAACGGGAGCCACGAAGACGGCGGACGGCTCCCACGCCACCAGTGCGGCCACGCGGTCGCCACGGGTCGCGCGGTCGGCCAGCCAAGCCGCGGCGACCTCCCCGAAATCACCGTCCGGGCAGTTGCGCAAGGCCTGTTCGAGACGGTCCTGAAGCTCCTGGACCCGGTACGCGTGGTGCCCGTACGACGTGACCAGCCCGAGCAGGGGCCCGAAGTCGCCGCGAGCCGCGGCCCGGTCCAGCCACGGGCCGAGCGCGTCCACGACGGCCCGCGTCCCGCTTCCGCGCAGCACCCCGCCGAGCCGTCCGAGATCCACCGCTCCGGTGTGCGCGGTCAGCGCCTCCAGGACGCGTACCGCCGTCCTGCGCGCCGCCGCACCACCGAGGCTGCCGGCTGGTGCTCCCTCCGGGGAGCCTGCGAGCAGAGTCACCGCCAGGCTTCGGACCGTGGCCCGGGTCCTGGAGGAGCAGTCCCGGGCCCGCAGGGCGTCGAGGCACAGCTTCTCCAGGGGCAGGGGCAGGGGCATGGGCAGCGGTACGGGCACGGGGGCTTCGGATACGGCTTCGGTCCGGGCGCTCGTGCTCGCCACGAGCACAGCCGTCGGCAGCGCGGCTACGGCGGACAGTGCTTCCTCGCGTACGGAATCACGGTCGTTCGCCAGACGCGCGGCGGCCAGTGCGAGGACTTCCGCGACCTGCCGGGGATCACGGGTGAGGCCGGCGTTGAAGACCAGCCGGCTCCAGAGCGTGCCGCGCTCGTCGGCGTCGGCGCCGCCGAGGGCCGCCAGCAGTTCGGGGCGTGCCTCGGCGGGCGGCAGCAGGGAGAGCGGGCCCCAGAGGTCCCAGCCCGACCAGCCCGAGGGGTGTCCGGTGCGGACCTCCTCGATCGCGGTACGGGCGCGGGCGTGGCGTTCGGCGGCGGGCAGCGGGGCGAGGATTCGTTCGTGCGCGTGCAGGGTGTTGCGCGGGCCGCTCGCGGCGATGACGGCGTCCACGAAATCCGCCCGGCGTGCCGGTGGCAGCGACCGCAGCAGGACGCCGAAGGCCTTGCGGTGGAACCAGCGGGCCCCGACTCCGGGCAGGGACGGGGGATCCGCCGCCACGAGTTGGCGCATCACCGACGGGCCGGGTGTCCGCTCCCAACGCGCGGCCGCTCGGCGGGGGTCGATGATCCAGCGGGCGACCCGTTCGGCGTCCGCCGAGACGAGCAGGCCGAGCCGGTCGTTGACCGGATCGGGCAGGTTGTCGGGGCCGTACCGCTCCAGCAGGTCGACGACGCGCGCAGGAGAGGCGGGCAGGGCGGCGGCGATTCCGGTGGCGTGCCGCCGCCACCAGGTGTCGCGCAACCGCGGCGGGAGGTCGGCGAGTTCCCGTTCCACGTGGTCGAGGACGGCGACGGGATGGCGGACGGCCAGCGTGCTCCAGTCCTCGAACGCGAGCGCCCCGCAGAGTTCCGGCAGCAGCCGCGCGGTGAACTCCGGCGAGCAGCCCGGCAACAGGCGGGCCGCGTCCCGGTCGCCGTACTCGGCCCGCACCCGGACCACCAACCGCTCGGCGAGTCCGCTCCGCCGCCCGTCGCGCAGCAGGCGCGCGAGGTCGGCGCGTACCACCGCGGGCGCGTCGTCGTACGCGGCCTCGACGGCCGCGTCGGGGACCGCGAGCCGCCGGGCGCCGCGCAGCGCGTACCGCCGCACCACGGGGTCGGGGTCGCCGAGCCGTGCCGCCAGATGGCCGGACTCCTCAGCGGTCAGGGCCGCCAGCGCCGCGAGGCGGCGCTCGTACGGCCCGAGCCCGTCAAGGGCCGAGAGAAGGGGCCGTAGTCCACCGGTGGCCCCCAACCTACGGGCCGTGAGGCGGTGTACCGGAGCCGTGCGGCGTGTGACAGGGGTTCGACAGCGGCGAGAAACGCTTCTGCAGGGGAGATCATCGCGGGCATTGTCCCCCACGTCCCGGGTGCCGCCCATCCGATTTCGGCGGCCCCTCACCGGCGCACGGTCCGCGCGCCCCCCCGGCCCCCGGCCGTCGGCCACAGGATCCGGTGCTCCGTCCAGAACGGGCCGAGGTCCTCCGTCGTCACCGCCGGCGCCGCCCGCTCGAAGTCCTTGGCGGAGGCGACGAGCAGCCGCATAGGCTGCCGGGATGATCGCGATGCCGGAGGAGTTCGCCCGGAGCACCGTCGACCGCGAAGGAGGGGCGGGAGCGGCTTGGCTCGCCGAGCTGCCCGGGATCGTGGAGACGCTGCTCGAACAGTGGGACTGCGTACCGGACGGCGAGGTCATGCACGGCGGCGTCGGCGTCATCGTCCCGGTACGCGGACGTGGACAGGGGCGGGGGCCGGTACAGGGACGGGGACCGGTACCGGTACCGGGGCCGGCCGAGGAGGGCGCCGTCCTCAAGGTGTCGTTTCCGCACCCCGGCAACGTCCATGAACCGGACGCGTTCGCGGCCTGGGGTGGCCGCGGCGCCGTCCACCTGTACGAGCGGGACGACGCACGGTTCGCCATGCTCCTCGAGCGGGTCCGACCGACGACCCTGGCGGACGTCGAGGACGGTGACGTGGTGGTGACGGTCGCCGGACGTCTCAACCACCGCCTCGCGATCCCCGCACCACCCGGCCTGCCCCGCCTGAGCCGACAGGCCGACGCCTGGGCGGAACAGCTGCGCGCGGACGCCGAGGAGCTGCCCCACGCACTACCGGACCGGGTACTGCACGCCGCCCTGGCGACCATCCGTGAACTCGGCCGGAACCAGCCCGACACGCTCCTCCACGGCGACCTCCACGCCCGCAACATCCTGGCCGCCGACCGCGAGCCGTGGCTGGTCGTCGACCCCAAGGGATACGCGGGCGACCCCGCGTACGACGGCGGCACCCTCCTGAAGTCACGCGCTCTGTCCCTCCTCGCCGCGGACGACCTGGGCAAGGCCGTCCACCGCGTCCTGGACGTCTTCGCCGACGCCGCGGAACTCGACCGCGAACGCGTCCGGCGGTGGTCGCAGTTCCACGCCGTGAAGGCCGCCTACTGGGGCCGCCACCACGGCTTCCGGGCCGCCCGCAGCGGCCCGCGGCTGGACTGGCTCACCCAGTTCGTCGACCGCTTGGCGGAGCTGCTCACCGAGCGTTCCTAGAGGTGTCGGAGGTGCTGGAGGCGTGGGTGTCGTGCCGATCCCCGGGTCGGCGCCCAGGCCGAAAATCCCTCTGGGAATCCTGGGGCGAACCGTGGTGAATTCGGTAAGACGCCGTCACCGAACTGTGAAACAAGCGCGCAAATCTGGTCTTCACCACAGCGCGGTCCGTGCGCTGACATCGGGGGGAGCACCGCCATGAGCACCGTTCGCAGAGCCGCCGTCGTCCTCGTCGCCGCGTCCGCGCTGGCCCTCACCGCCTGCGGGCCCTCCGAGGACGGTGCCTCGGGCGGCCCCGACGTGCCCACCGCGGCCCCCACCGGCTCGGCCTCCCCGTCCGCGTCGGCCGAGCCGACGACGCCCTCGACCCCTTCCGCGCCCGCCAAGACGTCGAAGCCGGCCGAGCCGACGACGCCGCCCGCCAAGCCCGGCAAGCCGACGACGGACCCGGACTACGACGTCTTCCCCTGCAGCACCTTCGACGTGACGTTCACCGCGAACCTCGCCGAGCCCACGACCAGCAGCTACCTGCTGAAGATCACCAACAAGACCGGCAAGCCCTGCCGGGTGCTCGGCCACCCCGTCGTCACCTTCGGCGACCTCGACGGACAGGCCACCGAGCGCGGCACCGCTCCCGGCATCGAGGACGCGATCCGGCTCGCCCCGGGCCAGTCGGCCTACGCTGGACTCATGGGCGGCCTGAAGGGCCCCAAAAGCAAGACGGTCTCGTCGATCGCCATGGAGATGAACACGGAGTCCGACCTCACGCAGGTGCCGCTCAAGGCCTCGACGCCCGGCCTGAACGTCTCCGAGGACAACTCCGTCACCGCGTGGGTGGACAACGCCGAGGACGCGCTCAGCCTGTAGTACGGATCTGCCCGTAGTACGGATCTGCCCGTAGTACGGATCTGTCTGTAGTGCGGGCCTGCCCCACCCGGATGTTCTCCGGTGCTTTCGCCCCGCGGCGAAGGCACCGGAGCTCGGTCGGCGCCCCGCACCAGCGACGCCGTGGCCCGGCACCAGCTCCAGGAGATGGCGGTGCACACGTACGACGCCCAACTCGCCGTGGGGGCCCCGCAGCCCCTGCCGGACGAGGTGGCGCTCGACGGCGTCGACGAGTTCCTCTCCACCTGCGTCGCGACGAGGACTTGCCCCTCCGACCAGACCGTTCCCGGGGGTACGGGACGGATACGGGCCCGGTCGGAGGGGAAGACCCCTCGATCAGCCGACGCCAACGATGCCGCCGAGGGCGGGGCCGACGCCGAGAGCCTTGCTCCGACGCCTACGGCGCCATCTCGTACGCACCCGACAGCGCCTCGACGCGCTGCCACACGCGGCCCGACCGCGCCTCGTCGACGACGGGGCGGCGGACGGCGCCCAGGGCCCAGAGCTGCTGCTGCTCGGTCGCGGAGTCCTTCCCGTGCAGTTCGACCGCGTGCGCGGAGAAGTCGCGGACGAGGACGGCGAACAGCTCGTCGAGCACGTCCTCGTCCAGACCGGTGAGCGCGGCCTGCTCCAGGACCAGCTGTCCGTGGACGACGAGCGCGAAGAGCTGGCCGACGGCGAGGAGCAGGTCGAGGTCGCGGCTCTGCTGCTCGTCGGGCGCCGCCTTGAGGACGAACTCGCAGAGTGCGTCGGCCTGTTCGCGGAAGCGGGCGACGTTGGAGAGGTGCGCGTACGCGTCGTAGGCCGCCCGCCAGTCGTGGAAGCGGACCGAACCCAGGCCACGCGCCGGTCCCTGGCGGAAGAGGAACGTGTCGTCGGCCGCGTCCAGTCGCGTCGGCACGGGCTCGTACGCCACCGGGTCGAGGAGGTGGTTGCGCATGAACTTCAGGATCAGCGCCAGGTTGACGTGGACCGTTCCCTCCAGCTTCGGCAGGCCGCGGATCTCCACCGCCGCCTGGGCGAAGTAGTTGTCCTTCTCGAAGCCCTTGGCCGCGATGACGTCCCACATGAGGTCGATGACCTTCTCGCCCTCCGTGGTCACCTTCATCTTCGTCATCGGGTTGAAGAGGAGGTAGCGCCGGTCGTCGGGACCCGCGGTCCGGAA
This sequence comes from Streptomyces sp. NPDC093089, assembly GCF_044754405.1. Taxonomy (NCBI): domain Bacteria; kingdom Bacillati; phylum Actinomycetota; class Actinomycetes; order Kitasatosporales; family Streptomycetaceae; genus Streptomyces; species Streptomyces sp. NPDC093089. Next base: position 70,910 of record NZ_JBIVPA010000008.1, on the reverse strand, counting down.
GTAGTCCACGGCACGGTCGCTGAACAGCTTCATGCCGACCAGACGCACGTACGCGTCGGTCAACTCCCGCCGCACGTGCGGGAACGCGGTGACCGGACGCCCGTACAGGATGCGGTTCTGGGCGTGCGTGACGGCCTCGTACATCGCGTGCTCGCAGATGCCGATCGACGCGGTGCACAGGTTGAACTTGCCGACGTTGACGGTGTTCAGCGCGGCGTCGAACGCGGCACGCCCGGTGTGCAGGACGTCCTCGGCGGCGACCGGGTACTGCTCCAGCCGGAACTCGCTCACGAACTTCGACGAGTCGACGACGTTCTTCACCAGGTGGTACGCCGGGTGGCGGCTGTCGGCCGCGAAGAAGACGTAACCCTCCGGGCCCTCGACGTCCGTCCGGCGCCCGAAGACCGACACGAGCCCGGCCGCGTTGCCGTTCCCGATGTAGTACTTGGAACCCGTCGCCCGGAAGCCGCCCTCGCCGTCGGGCTCCAGCAGCATGTCCGTGGAGTAGATGTCCGCGCCGTGCGACTTCTCGGACAGGCCGAACGCGAACACCTCGCCCTGGGCGAGGAGTTCGGCGGCACGGGCACGCGCGGCGGCGTTCTCGCTCTGCCACACCGGACCGAGTCCCAGAATGGTCACCTGCCAGGCGTACCAGTAGTCGAGCCCGTAGAAGCCGAGGATCTCGTTCAGCGCGGCGATACGAGCGGTGTCCCATCGCTTGTCGCCCCCGCCCTGACCCTCGTCCTGACCCGCGCCCGCGCCCGCGTCGGCGGACGGCGTGAGGAACGTCGCGAACAACCCCTCCTCGGCCGCGAAGGCCAGGAAGTCACCCAGCCACGCCCGCGTCCGGTAGTCCTCGATGATCCGGCGCTTCCCCCGCGCCTCGAACCAGTCCACGGTCGCGCGCAGCAGCCGGCGCGTCTCCGGGTCGAAGTGTGCGGGGTCGTAAGTGTGCGGGTTGAACAGCAGCGCGTCGGCCATGACGTCCGCCTTTCCGGCTGGGGATGAGGGTGGTGGTGCTTGCACACGGCCGTACGGACATGCTGGCTGTACGGCCGTGACGCTGGTCGGTGGTGCGAGTGGTCGCCGTGCGGGGTGTACGGGGCACGCCGGAGCTCGGCGCGTGGGGCTGTCTACGGGACGGGCGGGTATGTGCCCGTATCGTGCGGGTGCGGGTGCGGGTGCGGGTGCGGGTGCGGGAGTAGCCGTGGCCGTGGCTGCGGCCGCAGCCGTACGGCGACGGAGGCTGCCCGGCTCACCGCTCGGTGCGGAATCGTTCGAGCGTGGCGAGGACGTCGTCGAGCCACGCGATCATCATCTGCTCGTAGGCGATCCCGCCCCGCAGCACGACGTGCTGGAGCTCCCGCTCGGCGTCCAGCGGACCGTCCCCAGGCACCGTCTCCCCGAAGTCCCGCACCTCGCCGGCACGGTAGTGCGCGAGACGCCCCGCGTGCGCCGACCGGTGCCGCTCCACCTCACCGATCAAGGCCGCCGGATCGTCGAACGCGGCCCCTCGGATCTTCACGGCGAGGTCGTGTCGCACACTCTCGGGCTCGATGGGCTCCTGCAGCCACTCGGAGAGCGCCTCCCGCCCCCGCCCGGCCACGGAGTACTCCTTCTTGTCCGGTCGTCCCTGCTGCGGGACCTCCCGCACATCGATCCACCCGTCCTGCTCCATCCGCTTGAGCACCCGGTAGATCTGCTGATGAGTCGCCGTCCAGAAGTACCCGATGGACCGCTCGAAGCGCCGAGCCAGCTCGTAGCCGGACCCGGGCTTCTCGAGGAGGGACACGAGGATCGCGTGGTCGAGCGCCATGTGCCGGATCTTGCTATGCAACGAGGTGCATAGCAAGCGCGACCGCGCCGGTGAGACGCGGCTCACCCCTGCGCGCCGGATCGATCGACCGTCCGGACGTGCTTCTCGCCCTCCTGCGTGGCGTGCCGGAGGGCCTGGCACACTCTCGGCCATGACGCCCTCACGCAACCGCCTCCGCTCCACGGCCCCACGGTCGCTCCGTGACCCGGAGGCCCTGCGGACCAGGCTGGAGGCCGTGCGGACGGAGCCGGTCGTGCGGCCACTGAACGACTGGGTGGAGAAGCTGCGGGGGCGCCTCGGCGAAGGGGAGTCCGTGCCGTGGTTCGACCCCGCGTCCGGGGGCGTCGAGGCGCGGAGTCTGTTCCTGCTGGAAGCGCCCGGCCGGAAGGCGATGGGAGCGGAGGCCGCGCTGCGCCGCACGGGCAGCGGGATCATCTCCGTCGACAACGACGATCCGACCGCGCAGAACTGCTGGAACCTGCGCAACGAGGCCGGCCTCCGCTACGAACTGTCCCTGCACTGGAACGTCGTGCCGTGGTACCTGGGCACGGCGGACCGCATCGCTGCACCGGGGAAGACGGAGATCCAGCGCGCCGCGCCCTTCCTGCACGAGGTGATCTCCATGCTCCCCGCCCTCGAAGTCGTCGTCCCCATGGGCCGCAAAGCCCAGGCCGGCTGGGCCGCCTACCAGGAAGCACACGCTCCCGAAGTCCACACGCTTCCCACGTGGCACCCCAGCCCTCGGGTCTTCGCCTCCCGGCCCACGGCCCGCCAGGAGATCCTGGACGTGTTGCGCCAGGCGGCCGACCTTCTGAACTCCCACTGAGAAAGGCGTACATGGCGTCGCCCCAAGGGAGTTGTCCGACCTCGGGGCGTCTGTCGGTATGGCGTGGAAGGATGCCTGGTCATGGGAACGAGAGACGACAGCGACGAGGCGTACGTCGTCGGGCTGTGCAACCAGGTCCTCGGCGAAGTCGCTTCGACGCAGCACAAGTTCGACTGGCTGCTCGGTGATCCTGGGGCGGGTGGCCGTCGGGCCAGGCTGCCGGTGGACGCGTACTGGCCCGGCCATCGACTGGTCGTCGAGTACCGCGAGCTCCAGCACGACCAGCCGACGCCCCACTTCGACAAGCCGGACCGCATGACGGTCAGCGGCGTCCACCGTGGCGAACAGCGCGCCCTGTACGACGCCCGGCGCGACTCCGAGATCCCCGCGCACGGGCTGCGGCTCGTCGTCGTCCGCCCCGCCGACCTCGACGCGGACACCCGCGGACGCCTGCGCCGCAACGCGGAGGCCGACCTCGCGGCCCTGCGCGCACTCCTGGCCCGCGCCAGTGACGAGGACCGCGTCGTCGACGCCTTCCGCACCTGGCTCCTCGCCGAAGGCTGGACCCCCGTCGACCCCACGGACCGCTGGACCGACCTGGAGGCCGTACGCGGTCCCGAACGGCTCATCTGCGAGGCCAAGGGCCGTACCAGCGAGAAGGGCATCGACGCCGACATCGCCTACGGCCAGCTGCTCCGCCGCATGACCGACCAGGATCCCGGCATCCGCTACGCCCTCGTCGTCCCCACCTCGTCGACGAAAGCCGCCCAACGCGTCCCGACCCATGTCCGTCGGTCACTCCGCATCGACGTGTACGAGGTGACGGACGACGACAAGGTGTGCCTACTGGCGGACTGAAGGCCCTGAAGGCCCTGAAGGCCCTGAAGGCTCTGAAGGACCGACCGGCCGACCGGGCTGTCGACCGGTCGACCGGCCGACGAAAATCCCGTTCGTCGGCCGAGCGCCCCTTGTTAGGGTGCGCTGGTGTCGGTCATCAGGAAGTTCCAAGTCACCTTCGATTGCGCGGAACCCGAGCGTCTCGCTCGCTTCTGGTGCGAACTGCTGGGCTATGTCGTACCGCCACCGCCGACGGGTTTCGCCACGTGGGACGCGTACGAGGAGTCTCGGCCTCCCGAGGATCAGGGGTCGTGGTTCGCGTGCGTTGATCCCACCGGTGTGGGACCGCGCCTGTTCTTCCAGCGCGTTCCCGAAGGCAAGGTGGTCAAGAACCGGGTTCATCTCGACATCCGCGTCGGGACCGGGCTCGTCGGTGAGGAGCGCCTCGCCGCCCTCGAAGCGGAGTGCACGCGCGTGGTCGCGCTCGGAGCCGTACGCGTCCAGCTCCTCTACGACGGCCACGACTCGTGCATCGTGATGCAGGACATCGAGGGCAACGAGTTCTGCATCGACTGACCCACTCCGAGTGGCACTCGATCCGGGGGAGGGGGAGGGGGAGGGGGAGAGGGAGAGGAGAGGGGCGACTTCAGGCGAGGGCCATGAAGAGCTTCTCCAGCTCGTCCTGTGTCATGGGCGGGGCATCGGGGGTGTCGGCGAGGCACTGGCGCATGCCGCTGGCCACGATCTTGAAGCCGGCCCGGTCCAGGGCTTTGGAGACGGCGGCGAGCTGGGTGACGACGTCCTTGCAGTCCCGGCCGGACTCGACCATCGCGATCACGGCGGCCAGCTGTCCTTGGGCCCGCCTGAGGCGGTTCAGGACCGGCTTCATCGCTTCTTCTTCGACCTGCACGGATCTCCTCCTTTTCCTTCCCCCTCCCGATGATACCCCTAGGGGTATAAATGGTGCGAATGTGATCTATTTGGATACCGTGCGCTGGCGGGGTCTGCCCTCGGGCCGCGGGTGCTCCCGGGAGAGGCACCCCGCGCCCGCGCGCGACTGCCTCGCGTGCCGGAGCAGTCGAACGGCGACCGTGACCGTCGCCGCGGCCCCGAGCACCGACCAGGTGGCCGGGTGGGTCCACACGGCGGTGTCGAGCTGCTGGGCGAGGACGAAGACGCCCATCACGACGACGAACCAGCCGAAGGCCTTGCGCAGCGTGTCCTGCGGGATCCGTCCCGCGAGCCGGGCGCCGATCAGGCTGCCGATCACCGCCGCCACGGTCACGGTCAGGGCCACGCCCCAGTCGATCGAGACGCCTGACAGGTGGCCGGCGAGTCCGGCGAAGGACTTCATCGCGATGACCAGGAGCGACGTGCCGACCGCGATGCCCATCGGCAGTCCGCCGAGGATGGCCAGCGCCGGTACGACGAGGAATCCGCCGCCCGACCCGACGAGGCCGGTCACGGCGCCGACGACGAGGCCCTCGACGGCGATGTGCTTCAGGGGGAGGTCCTTGTGCGCGGTCCGGACGCGCTCGCGGCCGGGTCGCGGCTTGCGGAGCATGGCCGCGGCGGTGGCGAGCATCATCAGGGCGAACGCGACGAGCAGCACCGTGCCGGGTATGTACTCGGCGAGGCGGCCGCCCCCGTACGCGCCCGCCATGCTGAACGCGCCGAAGAGCAGACCGGTCCGCCAGCGGACCCGGTGGGCGCGGGCGTGCGGGATCAGCGCGGCGATGCTGGTGACGCCGACCACGAACAGCGAGGTGGCGATGGCCTCCTTCGTCTCCTGCCCGGCCAGGTAGACCAGGATGGGAACGGTCAGGATCGACCCGCCGCCGCCGAGGATGCCGAGGCTGACGCCGATCAGCAGCGAGGCCGCGATGATGAGGGCGGTCACGCCGCGCTCCGCAGCTCCGCGATCACCGCGCTGATGTCGGTGCGCGGGCCCCGGTTGTACGGCAGCTTGGACAGCAGGACGCCCATCATGCAGGAGTTGCTGAGCGCCGCGTACGTCAGCCCCGCGCCGACCGCCGTACCGATGAGGTGGGCACCGGGCACCAGGACGCCGAGGAGTCCGGTCGTCAGCACGATCGAGCCGGCGACCAGGCGAACCTGCCGCTCCATGTCCCAGCGCTCGGGCCCCCGCTTCACGGGCGCGTCGGCCGCCTCCCAGGCGTTCATGCCGCCGTCGAGGACGCGAAGGTTCGGCAGCCCGACCTCGGCGAGCGCCTGCTCGGCCTGCGACGCCCGCGCCCCCGAACGGCAGACGAGCACGATCTCCTCGTCGAGGTGGGACCGCAGCTCCGCCCGGTGCTCCCGCAGGGTGTGCAGCGGCACGTTGTAGGCGCCGGGGATGTGGGAGGTGCGGAACTCGGCGGGAGTGCGCACGTCGAGCAGGCGCGGTGCGCGTCCTTCCTCGGTGAGTTTGCGCAGTACGGCGGTGGTGATGGACGGGGCGGTGGACTTGGCACTCATGCGTGACTCCGATGGATTGATACCCAGGGGGGTATATGCGGGGGTGTCGAGACCCAGTGGTGGGTGACAGGTGGGGGCCTGGGCGTAGGGGCAAGGGGAGGGGTGGGGGCAGGGTGTGGGGGGGCCGGGGAACCGTCAGGCGTCGGTGGATTCCACGGCGAGGGCCCAGGCGGCGTAACCCCCGAGGATGTCGGAGACGTCCTCGACGCCGCGGTGGCGAAGGAGGCTGGCCGCGATGGAGGAGCGGTGGCCGCCGGCGCAGTGCAGGACGAGCGGACGGTCGGCGGGGAGTTCGTCCGCGCGCGCGGGGAGTTCGCTCAGGGGGATGTGCAGGGCTTCGGGGATGAAGCCGTTGGCCTGGCGCTCGCCGCAGGTGCGGACGTCGACGACGAGCGGCGGGTTGTCGCCGGCGAGGGCGGCCTTCAGGTGCGCCGCGGTGACACGGCTGGCGGGGGTGACCTCGTCGTCCATGACCCTGAGGGCGTCCTCGGGGTTGCGTACGTAGCCCACCACCCGGTCGAAGCCGATACGGGCGAGCCGGGTGACGACCTCTTCCTCCCGGTTCTGCGGCGCCATGACCACCAGCTCGTCGGCCGGGTCGAGGACGGTGCCGGCCTGCTCGGCGAACCTGCCGTCGGCGGGCACGTTGACCGCGCCGCGCAGGTGCCCGGCGGCGAACTCCTGCGGGTCGCGGGCGTCGACGACGACCGCCCCGCCGGCGCGCAGCGCCACGAACTCGGTGAGCGTCAGCGGCCGGGCCGAGGCCGTCGCGTCGTAACGCACGCGGTCCTTGCGGTTCAGCTCCGCGTCGTACGCAAAGTAGCCGGGCGCGGCCGACTGGCCTGCGGTGACGAGTGCGACGAACTGCTCGCGACCCATCGGCGCACACGCGTAGTTGGTGGCGCGCTGCTCGCCGATGGTCGACTGCTTCTCCGTCGACAGGTTCTTGCCGCAGGCCGATCCCGCGCCGTGCGCGGGAAAGACGCGCACCGCGTCGGGCAGGCCCATCAGCTTGTTCTGCACGCTGTCGTGGAGCATCGCGCCGAGCGCCTCGGCGGTCACCCCCACCGAAGCGAGCAGGTCGGGCCGACCGACGTCACCGATGAACAGTGCGTCGCCGGTCAGCACGCCGTACGGAACCTCGTCGTCGGCCCGCTCGTACACCAGCACGCTGATCGACTCGGGCGTGTGCCCAGGCGTCTCCATGACCTCCAGGGCGACCTCGCCCAGCGCGATCCGCTCACCTTCGGCGAGCTTGCGGATCGGGTACTCGGTCTCGGCCCGCGACCCGTAGCCGATCCACGCGCCGGTCTCGTCCGCCATCTCCAGGTGGCCCGCGACGAAGTCCGCGTGGAAGTGCGTGTTGATCACCCCGACGACCGTGAACCCGCGGGCCCGGGCATCGGCGAGGTACTCCGAGACGTCCCGCCGCGGGTCCACGACCACGGCCTGCCCGGTCGTCTCGTCGGCGATCATGTACGACGCCTGGGAGAGGCAGTCGAGGTAGTACTGACTGAAGAACATGATGGATCCCTTTCGAGGAAACGTGCACCCGGACCGGATCGATCGGGCCGATCGATCCGATCGGGGCGGGTGCGTAAGGCTGAGTAAGGGGTGGTCGCGCGCGCCGGCGTGCGTACGTACGTACGGCTGGGCAGGGCCCTCAGGTGATCGGGCTCCTGCGCGGCCCGGCGTTCAGGCGGCTGAGCCGCTCACGAGCGGGCGACCCGTGCGGGCCCAGCCCGCGGTGCCGCCCGCGACGGAGGTCGCGTCCACCCCGTGGGCCGCGAGCTGCTCGGCGGCCCACAGGCTCCGGTTGCCGCTCGCGCAGATCACGTACACCGGCCGGTCGGCGGGCAGCCCGTCGAGGACCGACCCGAGCGCGGACAGTGGTGCGCTGTGGACCCCCGGTACGTGGCCCGCCACGTACTCGTCGGGCTCACGGACGTCGATGACGAACGCGCCGGCGGCCAGGCCGGCCGCGAAGGCCTCCAGATCTACTTCACGCATCGAGGTATCCCTCATTCTCGCAGGTACCCCCCGGGGTATTGATGTACTCGACCGTAAGGGCATCCCGTGCGGGAAGTCAAATACCCCCCTGGGTATTGAGTGAGGTGGGGTGGGAAGCGTCCCGATGCTCGACAAAAATACGGGTAGGGGTATTCTGGCCTGCGGCTACACACGCTGATCCGCGCGGCCCGGCCATACGTGCCGCCCCGCGCGACCTGCCACGCCTACCCGTGCCCGGGCTGTCCGTGCCCGGGCTGTCCGTGCCGCATGGACCGCCACATCCAGACGGCGGCATCTGTGCACCGCAGTACGCCGTTCCCGTCCCGAAGGACACCCGCCCATGAACCACGGCACCATCAGCACCTCGGCGCGCCCCGTACGACTGGGGCTCAGGGAGAACTGGCTCCAGTTCTCCCTACTGGTCGTGGTCAACATGGCCGTGGGTGGTCTGGTGGGCCTGGAACGCACCACCGTGCCGCTGATCGGCTCGGAGACGTTCGGTCTGACCAGTGAGCTGGCGGTCTTCTCGTTCATCATCGCCTTCGGACTCACCAAGGCCCTCACCAACCTCGCGGCCGGGGCGCTGACCGCACGCTTCCGCCGGAAGCAGCTCCTCGTGGCGGGCTGGCTGATCGGTGTCCCCGTCCCGTTCGTACTCGCGTACGCGCCCTCGTGGAGCTGGATCGTCGCGGCCAACGTGCTGCTCGGCCTCAATCAGGGGCTGACCTGGTCGATGACGGTCAACATGAAGATCGACCTGGTCGGTCCGACCCGCCGCGGCTTCGCCACCGGGCTCAACGAAGCCGCCGGCTACACCGCCGTCGGCGTCACGGCCCTGCTCACCGGCTACCTCGCCACCGCCCACGGCCTGCGCCCGATCCCCGAACTCGTCGGCGTCGTCTTCGTCGCCGCCGGCCTCGCCCTGGCGCTCGTCGTCCGCGACACCGCCGCGCACGTCGCCCTGGAACTGGCCCAGCACCCCACGCCCCTCCCCGCGGGCGAGGACGCCGGACTCGGGGCCACCTTCGTCCGCACCTCCTGGCGCGACCGCCCACTGCGCGGCGCCAGTCAGGCCGGCCTGGTCAACAACCTCAACGACGGGCTGACATGGGGCGTCTTCCCACTCCTCTTCACCGACCACGGCCTGGGCATCGCAGCCGTGGGCCTCATCAAGGGCCTCTACCCGATCCTCTGGGGCCTCGGTCAGATACCCACCGGCCACCTCGCCGACCGCATCGGCCGCAAACCCCTCATCGTCACCGGCATGCTCGTCCAGTCCGCCGGTCTCCTCCTCGCCCTCGCCCTCCTCGACCGCCCGCTCCTCGCCGGCCTCCTCTCCGCCATCGCCCTCGGCCTGGGCACCGCCATGGTCTACCCGGCCCTCATCGCCTCCGTCTCCGACCGCGCCCACCCCGCCTGGCGCGCCAACGCCTTCGGCACGTACCGCTTCTGGCGCGACATCGGCTACGCGGCCGGAGCCCTCGTCGGCGGCCTCCTGGCCGACCTCCTCGGCCTCGAAGCCACCGTCATCGCAGCCGCCCTCCTCACCGCCGCCTCCGGCCTCCTCGCCGCCCGCTGGCTCAACGACCGCCACGACCGCCACGACGGCCGCGACGGCCGCGACGGCCGCGACGGCCGCGACGGCCGCGACAGCGACGCAACGACCGCTTTGCGTAACGGCTGATGAGAGTGTCGGACCGGCGCGCTACGTTGACCCCATGACCTACGAAGAGACCACGATCGAGCGCATCAGGCCGCAGCAGTTCCACGGGACCGCCGGGCTGGAGGACTGGCGCGTGGTGGGCGAAGGCGCGTGCGCGTACTTCCGCACCGGAACGTTCGCCGCGGGCGCCGAGTTCGTACGGGTGATCAGTGAGATCCCGGCGGTCGCGGACCACCACCCCGACGTCGACGTGAGGCAGGAGGGCGTGTTCGTCCGACTGATCAGGGTCACGGACGACTACTACGGCCTGACCGAGCAGCACGTCGAACTGGCCCGACAGATCTCGGCAGTTGCCCGCACCCTGGACGTCACGGCCGACCCGTCCGCCGTCCAGACCGTCCAGGTCACCGTCGACGCCCTCGCCGCCCCCGGCGTGGTGGCCTTCTGGCGCGCGCTCCTCGGCTACCAGGACCGCGCGAACAGCGCCGAGGACCTCATCGACCCGCACCGCCGCGGCGCCCCCTTCTACTTCCAGCAGATGGACGCACCCCGCCCGCAGCGCAACCGCGTCCACGTGGACGTCTGGGTGCCGTACGACCAGGCCGAAGCCCGCATCGCCGCCGCCCTCGCAGCCGGCGGCCGCCTCGTCAACGACACCGACGCTCCGTCGAACTGGGTCCTCGCCGACCCCGAGGGCAACGAAGCCTGCATCGGCGTCGCCGGCCCCCCGGAGCCCGCCACCACCCGTTCGTGAGCACCCCACGCGGGCGGACGTCCGTCCCCTGAGCACCCCGTGACGCGGTGGACGTGTCACCCGACGCCCTCACCGCGGGCGGCAGGGCGAGGGGAGCTCGGAGCGGACGGGCTCGGTCGTCACACGTCACACGTCACACGTACTCAGGTCACACGTCATACGTCACACGTACTCGGGTCAGCTTGAAGTGCCGTCGGTCAGCGAGGGAACCGCGTACGGCCGGAGCGCCATCAGCGAGTCCTCCAGCGCTGCCACCATGGCAAACGGGAACCGGTCGAGTTCCAGGCAGAGTTCGACGTCATCACGGTGAACCCCTTGCGCACGCGCTCCGTCAACTCGGCCGCGGCCCGCGACTCGCCGGCACGGCGGAGGAACTCGGACGCATCCACGTCAGCCCCGACGGCCCTCTCGGCGATGTACTGAGCACACGCCAGATCCTCGTCCGCGCGCCCCTCCTCGCCGGTCACCACGAACGTGACGCTGTCACCCCCACGCGCCCGCAGGACCCGCGCCGTCGCCTCCGCGACCACGAAGCCGGCACGCAGCACCAGCGACGCCTCCTTGACCGCGAGGGCCCCGACCGTCCCCGCCGTGGTCTTCTGCACGACCGTCCGCCCGGCGAGGTCGACGGACCTCAGCCGCCCCGGCGAGTTGACCGCGTCGAACCCGGGCGCCGGCGGACCGTCCTTGAGCGCCACCCACCCCGGGTGGCCCGCCTTCAGCGCCAGTGCCTCGTCCAGCGACTCGGCAAGAACGATCTTCTCCGCACCCCGGGCGAAGGCCCAACCCGCCACTGTGAAGGCGCGCATCACATCGACCACTTGGCGCTGACCAATCTGCACGACGCCGGCCACCGCTGGCCGCCGGGCACCGGGCTCGCCGAGTCCGGGACGGAAGACCAGCGCATCGATTCATGACCGTGACCAGATGACCAGCGCCGCGGTAGCGTCCGCGATCGGCTGACCGCCGGTTGCCGGTTGCCGGTTGCCGGTTGCCAGTTGCAGGCCGCTGGCCGGCCGCTCAGTCGAGGCAGAACTCGTTGCCTTCGACGTCCTGCATCACGATGCACGACTCGTTGAAGCCATCGGCGGGAAGCAGTCGTACGCGCACCGCACCGAGGGCGACCAGTCGCGTGCACTCGGCTTCAAGGGCGGCAAGGCGTTCCGCGCCCACGAGTCCGGTGCCGACGCGTACGTCGAGGTGCACCCGATTCTTGACGACCTTCCCCTCGGGAACCCGCTGGAAGTACAGTCGTGGGCCCTCGCCCGAGGGATCCGCGCATGCGGACGAGGAAACCCGGTGGCCAGGCGGGCGCGGGCGATCGAATTCCTCCCACGTCGCAAACCCCTCCGGCAACGATGCGACGTACCCCAACGCCGCCGCCCAGAAGCGTGCGACGCGGTCGGGTTCAGCACAGTCGAAGGTGACCTGGACTTCCTTGATCGCTGCCATCGGCCCACGGTAGCAGGGGGCTCCGCAGCCCATCTCCCCATTGAAAGAGGCACGTTGGAAGCCGAATCGCCCCTTCGGGTAATCGCCCCTGCGGGTCCGCCGCGCCGCACCGTGCGGGCGCGACGGGAACTCACTCGGTGTCGAGCTGGTGATCAGCCCAGACGTAGCTCTCGGGCAGCAGGTCGGCGATGAGCACGGTTCGGATGCGGTCGCCTCCACCGACGATGACCTTCAGGGCCGGGAAGTAGTCGATCAGCACCTGACGACACCGACCGCAGGGCGGCACCACCCCCCGATCCCTGTCACCCACGGCGACGATCGTGTCGAGCTCGTACGCACCCTGAGCCGCAGCCGCCCCGATGAGCACCAGCTCGGCGCACGGACCTCCGGTGAAGTGGTAGGCATTCACAGCGGTGACGATCCTGCCGTCCCGAGCACGACCCGCCGCCATGGTGTGGTTGTCGCCTTGGCACCGCGTACGAGCGACATGCGCCGCGGCTTCGACTACGTCGGCCATGTGGGTCCGGGCCTGGAGGGCGATGGCGGCGGGGGCGGGGGCGGGGCGGGGACGTGGGGGCCGGGGCGGGCTTCGGCCGTTGGGTGGGTTCGTATGAGGGCGAGGTGGCGGCTCACCGGTCGAGGGCCGCGTCGAGGGACAGGGCGGCGGTGATCAGGGCGAGGTGGGTGAAGGCCTGGGGGAAGTTGCCCAGTTGTTCGCCGGTGGGGCCGATTTCTTCGGAGAAGAGGCCGACGTGGTTGGCGTAGGTGAGCATTTTGTCGAAGGCGTAGCGGGCTTGTTCGGTGCGGCCGGCGCGGGCGAGGGCGTCGACGTAGAGGAAGCTGCAGAGGGAGAAGGTGCCTTCGGAGCCGCGTAGGCCGTCGGGGGAGGCGGCGGGGTCGTAGCGGTAGACGAGGCTGTCGGAGACGAGTTCGGCGTCCATGGCGTCGAGGGTGGAGAGCCAGCGGGGGTCGCGTGGGGCGACGAAGCCGGTGATGGGCATGAGGAGGAGGGAGGCGTCGAGTACGTCGCTGCCGTAGTGCTGGACGAAGGCTTGGCGCTCGGTGGACCAGCCGTGCTCCATGACCTGGTGGAGCACGGCGTCGCGGGCGGCGGTCCAGCGGGGGAGGTCGGCGGGGCGGCCGAGTTCATGGGCCATGCGTACGGCGCGGTCGAAGGCGACCCAGCACATCAGGCGGCTGTACGTGAAGTCCTGGCGGCCGCCGCGGGTCTCCCAGATGCCCTCGTCCGGACGGTCCCAGTGGCCGCACAACCACTCCACCGTGGCGGCGAAACGCTGCCATCCGTCGTAGCCGGCCAGCTGGGCGAGGTCGCGGGACTGGGCGAGGGCGTAGACGGCTTCGCCGTAGATGTCGAGCTGGAGCTGGTCGGCGGCGCCGTTGCCGGCTCGGACGGGAGCCGACCCGCGCCAGCCCTCCAGATGGTCGAGCACCTCCTCGCGCAGGTGCGGATCGCCGTCCACCCGGTACATGATCTGCAGCGGCTCGCCGCTGACCGTGCCACCGGCCTGCAACCGGGCGCCCAGCCAAAGTCGGAAGGCGTCCGCCTCCTCGGTGAAGCCCAGGTCGACCATGGCGCGCACCGACAGGGAGGCGTCCCGGACCCACGTATAGCGGTAGTCCCAGTTGCGTTCGCCGCCGACCTGCTCGGGCAGCCCCATGGTCGCGGCGGCCACCGGAGCGCCGGACGGGGCGTACGTGAGGAGCTTCAGCGTGATCGCCGAACGGTTGACCTGCTGCTGCCAGCGGCCCCGGTACCGGCAGCGGCTGATCCACTCGTGCCAGAACGAGCGGACGTGGTCGAAGGCCGCCTGCAGGCTCACCGGGTCGGCCGGTACGGGCGGCTCCGCGCCGGGCGCGTCCAGGGTGATGACCGCTGCGGCACGCTGCCCGGCGGACAACTCCACCGTCGCGCGGACGTCCTCCCCGTCCCGCTCCAGCTCGATCGCGCCGAGCACCTGGAGGTGCGCGCCGGTCGTCGCCCCCGTGAACCGCGCGGTGGCCCCTTCGAGCACCAGCTCGTGCGCCTCCCGCCCGTAGTCGAAACGCGGCCTGCACTCCACCGCGAACCGAACCGTGCCACGGACCACGCGCAGCACCCGCACCAAGGTGTGCCGATCGGTCGGCACGGCCGGGTCTGCCGCGAGCGGCATGAAGTCCGCCACCTCACCGACACCGTCCGGCGTGAGGAAACGCGTGAGCAGCACCGCGCTGTCCGCCAGATACAGCTGACGCACCGTCGTCCCCGGAACCTCCACCGTGATCGAGAAGTGTCCGCCGCGCTCGTGATCCAGCAGCCGCCCGAACACGCTCGGCGAGTCGAAGCGCGGCGAGCAGAACCAATCCACCACCCCCTCGGCCGACACCAGCGCACACGTCTGCAGGTCTCCGACGAGACCGTGGTCGGCGATCGGCGGATAGCGATGCATCGGCGTCGTCCTCGCGGGCTCAGGGCAGTAGGCGGTCCTCCACACCACCCTGCGACGGGACGCGCCGCCAAGCCACCCGAGCTACTCCGACCCACTCCGAGCAGTGTCATGTACGGGACGAACGTCCGCCCTCGCCCATGCCCCAGGGAGACCGCCGATGCCATGAGCGGAAACCCAAGGCCGAACCCCGCACGGTCAAGCGATCATGTACCGACACCTCATCCGGCCGAAGGGGCTGCCCGCCATGCTGATCTACGCCTTCCGCGATGCCCACGGCACTTGGTACGGAGACCCCGACACCACCCTCCACGCCCTGCCGCCCCGACGCGGCACCCTCACCCTCCCCTCCACCTCCCCAGGCCTGTTCGACGGCCAGCGCGTCGAGGTCCTCTACGCCCCGTGCGAGGCGGAGCCGAGCCAGACCGGCTACCGGCTCGACGACGGCAGCACGATTCCGGCGACCTGGCAGGTCCACGAGTTACTCTCTCCGGCCTACCGCCGGCCCGTACCCACGCCCCCTCCGCCGATTGGAAACGCGCGGGACGAGCAGGGCACGCAGAGCACGTCGACCGTGCGGCTCGAGATCGACACCTCGCACCGCCGCTACAACCTGCACGTCGACCTCCTGCCCGAAGGCCGCGCGGCGATCGACGTCGTCGTCTGCACACCCGACGGAGTGATCCTCGGCGAGCTCACCGGAGAGGTGGCCACATCCGACCTCGGCGAGATCAGCCGCCTCCTTGCCGCCGCCCCGGTCACTCCTGACCACCCTTCCGGCGCGGGCTTCGCGGCTCCGGCCCCTGTCGCCGCTGCTCCTTCGGTGAAAACCAACCCGGAACCCAAAGCCGAACCCAAAGCCACCCGGCACGGCCAGGCCTGGACCACGGACGCCGTCGCGCGCCTCGAAGAGCTGCACCGAGCCGGCAAGAGCCCTGACCAACTGGCCGAGGAGCTCGGACGCAGCGAGAAATCCATCCGCTGGAAGCTGTACGGCCTCCATCTCGCGCCCTACCCCGGCGACGCCGTCCCCGCGCCCCGTGCCCCGGTCGAACCGGAGGAAGCCAAGGCGTACACCGTGGACGAGAAACGCCGCCTGCATCCCAACGCGTACAAGCCCTGGGAACCCGACGACGACCACCGGCTCGCCGAGCACTGTGCCGAAGGCGTCTCCCTGACCGAGCTGGCGCGCCGATTCGGTCGTAACGAAGGCGCCGTCGCCTCCCGCCTCCTGAAGATCCAGGCCAAGGGCCCCGCCGTCGAGGAGGCGTGGGAGTACGGGGGATAGGCGAACGGGAGGGCGGGTGGACGGGAGGGTGGGCGATGGTGGGGAACAGAGCGGTGGGGCCGACTGTCGACGGCGGAGGAGAGGGCGGAGGGCCGAGGGCGGAGGGCCGAGGACGGCGGGGCAACGTGCGGCGGGGCAACGTGCGGCGGGGCAACGTGCGGCGGGGCCCCCGGCGGGACAACGCGCGGCGGGGCAAGGCACGCGCCCGAGCTTCGGCGCATGGAGCCCCGCTCCCGAGCGTGCATCAGTCGGCGGCCAGAGGCCGCCACGTGTCCTCCTGCGCCGGATCGATCCTGCCGCCCCACACCAGCGCCCCGCCGACCAGGCCGGGCGTGTCCCCGGTGGCGAGGGCCGGAGCCTCCAGGGCGTCGGCGACGCCCTCCAGGTAAGTGGCCAGGGTGTCGAGCTCGTCGTCGGGAGCTTCGTCGTAGCGAGACCAGCGCCCCAGATAGCCGGTCGCGGTGTCCAGGTACCGCCCCGACGTACGGTCCGAGACGCCGTAGGAGACGACCGGAATCCAGCCCGGCTCCCACACGGTGATGCGGTCGTGCGCGGGGTACCGCGCGTTGAGGGTGTCCTGGAGGGCTTGGGCGTCCATCTGCTGACGGTGGAAGGCGGCCACTGCGTCGCCCGGCATCAGGGCCTGGTTACCGGGAAGGCATCCTGACCCGTCGACCCCGTCGACCCCGTCGTCACCCCCGGTCAGCGACCACAGCGCACGCAGACCGGCGGGCAGCCGGACGCCGAGATCGGATTCCAGCGCCGTGATGGCGTCCGAGGTCATGCCTGTACGGAGGGCCGCGTACGAGTCAGGGGCACAGCGCTGGAGCCGGCGGACGACGCGCCGCCAGGCGTCGGTGACGACGCGTTCGGCGATCTTCTCGGCGGCGGGGTCTGCCGGTGAGTTCGTCCGGGGATTGTCGATGGGTTCCCGCTCGGCGGGGGTGACCGGAGTGACGTACCGGATCTCGATCCGTCCGGGCTCGTGGATGTATCCGACGTCCAGGTCGGGGCAGTCCTCGAAGAGGTCGCCGTCTGCGAGGGCGAGGTCGGTGCAGGCGGATGTGCGGTGCGGGTGGCTCGGGTGCTTGGGGGTGAGGTGGGGAGCGGGGCAGTCGAGCCAGGCGAAGCGGATGCTCTCGATGCCGTGCACGGTGCGGGTGGCGGTGAGTTGGAGGTGTGCTTCGGGGACAGGCTCCCGAGCCGGAGCCGGAGCCGGAGCCGGAGCCGGAGCCGGAGCCGGAGCCGGGGGCAGGGGCTGGAGCCGGGGCCGGGGCCGGGTAGGCGGTGCCGGCCGGGAGGGCCGTGAGGAGTACGGCTCCGAGGGCGAAGGTGAGGGTGATCTTCTTCATGGGCGGTCCAACGGGAACGCCCTGAGGGAGGTCACTTGCGCCGAACGTGGCTTGTCCAGGAACCGTACAAATATCGGTCGAAACCCTGCTGAGTCGCTGTTCTGAAGTGAACTACGGTGTCAGGCAAAAGATCTTCAGGCGGTAGGCTCATTTCGCAACACGACGCGAAGGGGAGCCAGATGGCGCGGGTTGCGGTGGTCGGCGGGGGTATCAGCGGGCTGGGGGCGGCACTGATGCTGGGGCGGCGGGGGCATCGGGTCACGTTGTTCGAGCAGGATGCGCGGCAGGCGGGGGAGGACCTGCAGCGGGATTTCTTCCACTGGCGGAGGCCGCGGGTTCCGCAGGCCGTGCAACCTCATTCGCTGCTGGCGCCGGTTCGGACGGTGTTGCGGGCGGAGGCTCCTGATGTCTACGAGGACGTGTTGGCGCGTGGGGCTCGGGAGTACCACGAGTTCGACTGGTTCGGTGAGCATCCGGAGCGTCGGGACGGCGATGAGGATCTGGTGACGTTGCGCACCCGGCGCCTGGTGCTGGAGGCCGCTTTGACGGCGGCGGTGGCCGGGGAGCCGGGTGTCGAGGTGCGGCGCGGGTGTCGCGTGGAGGGGCTGGTGTTCGGGGAGGGCGTTCCTCCGAGGGCGACCGGTGTGAGGGTGGGTGCCGAGGGTGACCAGGTCGTGGTGGATCTGGTCGTCGACGCGTCCGGTCGGCGGTCGCCGGTGCCGGAGTGGCTGGTCGCGGCGGGTTGTCGTCCACCCGTGGTCGAGAGCCATCGGGCTGGGATCGCGTATCTCTGCCGGTGGTACCGACTGCGTGCCGACGGGCCGCGTGATCCGGGGCGGGTGAGGACCGGATCGGCCGCGCCGTACGCGTTCGCCGGGGTGTTTCCGTCCGACAACGACACCTTCGCGGTGAGTCTGGTGCTGTCGACGGGGGACCCCAGCCGCGGCGCCCTCACCGACCCGGCCGTGTTCGAGGCGGTGGCCCGCCGCTTCCCGGCGACGGCCGCGTGGCTGGAGCTGGACCCCGAACCACAGTCGCCCGTCCTGGCGATGGCGGGCCTCGACAACCGCTGGACCGCACTCGCCGACGCCGACGGGCCCGTCGTCACCGGCCTGGTCAACGCCGGTGACAGCCTGATCCACACCAACCCCACCTTCGGTCACGGCGCGGCCCTCGGTCTGCTCGCGGCCCAGCACCTCGCCGGCCATGTCGACGAGATAGCCGCGGACCCCACGCCGTACCACGCGTGGACCACGCGGACGCTGCGCCCGTGGTTCGACGCGCAGATCAAGGCCGACCGGGCCGACGAACAGCGTCTCGCCGAGGGCTCGCCGCCCTCCGATCGACGGGCCGCCGCGCTGGCCGCCTGTGCCTTCGACGATCCCGTCGTCATGCGCGCCCGCGCCCGGGTGCGCCACCTGCTGGAATGCTCCGACGAGGCCTACGGCACCGAGGAGATCGACCGGCACCTCGCCGCGTGGTTGGCGGCCCGCCCGGAGTTCATGCCGCAGCACGACGGCCCGCCGCGTGACCAGTGGGACGCGCTCATTCCCGGCTGACCACGGGCGAGTCGGTCGTACGAGCCGGCGTCGCGGGGCGTCCAGCGGTCCTCGGCGGGCTGGGTCAGGAGTACGGGGCAGGCGTCGAAGTCCTGCGGTTCGACGGCGGGGGCGTACGTCGCGTAACTGGCGAGGAAGCGGACGCTGCCCCGGTTGGCCGCCGACGTACGGTCCTTCATGAGGACTTCCATCGCGGCGGCGGCGGCGGGGGCGTGGGTGCGGGCCGGGCACGGGTGGGGGGACGGGGCCGTCCAGGGCCCCGTGCGTGATCATCCGCACGCCGGTGTCGAGGACCCGGAGGGCCGCTTCGACGTCGCGCAGGTCGTCCTCCAGTCCTCGGGTGAACGTGAGCAGCACGGTGGCGGCCTGCGCGGCGGCGGCGGGGACGACGTCCGCGACGGCGGTTGTCAGGAGCTGTGCGAGTCGGTCCACGTACGCGGCGACCAGCTCCGGGGTGCGGGTGGACGCGGCGGACAGCAGCTCGTAAGCGTGGTGGGGGCTGTCCTGCCGGAGCTCGATGGCGACCTCCAGCTTGACCGCGAGTACACCGAGCACCTTCTCCTCGGCCGTGCCGCCGGCCTGCGCCGCCGCCTCGACGGCCTCGGCGGCCGTGTCCAGCCTTGCCCCGGATCGCCTTGGGAGCGGGGTGCGGGCGGGCCGGGCGGCGGCCTTCGTGCGGTACGGGGGCGCGCAAGAATTGCAGCGGCATGCCGATGGGGTGAGGCTGAGAACCCACCGCTTGAACGGGAGCAGCCAGCTATGGGCAATCTGGTCGTGGTCGGGGTGGACGGCTCGGAAATGAGTCTCGCCGCCGTCGAGGCAGCCGCCGCCACGGCGGTACGGCGCGGCGCCGCCTTGCGTGTGGTGCACGCCGAGGTGCCGATCAAGCCCAGGCACGTGGCGCCGGACCCGGCTTCCCGGACCCTCGTCCACGAGGCGGCCGCCCATGCCCTCGCCGTGGTGCCCGGCGTCCCCGTGACCACGACCGTGGTCACGGGCGACGTGGTGCACGTCCTGGAGGTCGAGTCACAGGCCGCCGACCTGATCGTCGTGGGTTCCCGGGGGATGGGGGGCATCGCCGGCCTTCTCCTCGGGTCCACACCGGTGTCGTTGGCCGCTCGCAGCCACTGCCCGGTGATGACCGTCCGCGAAGCACACCGCGAGTCCGACGACACCGGTCCCGTCGTCCTCGGGGTCGACGGCTCGCGGGACGGCGACGAGGCCGTCAGCGTCGCCTTCGCCGAAGCCGCGCTGCGCGGGGCCGAACTCGTGGCCGTCCACGCGTGGCAGTCGGACAAGGCTCCGGCCGGCGCGACCCCCGAGTCCGCGGAACGCCTGCTGGCCCAGGCGATCGCCGGCCGCGCCGACACCCATCCGGACGTCACCGTCAGGCGCGACGTGGTCGGTGGCACCGAGCGTGAGGTCCTGCTCGAAGCGAGCAAGGCGGCCCAGCTCCTGGTCGTCGGCGCCCGAGGCCGCAGTGCCCTCGCCGGACTGTTCCTGGGCTCGGTCAGCCAGGCGGTGATGACGCACGCGCACTGCCCGGTCATCACGGTGCGCAGGGGGACGTGAGGTCGCAGGGAGGCGGGAAGACGGGGAGGGGCGGGGCGACGGGTGGGTACGCGGGGCTGCGTGGGCGCCACGGGACGGCGTGAGGGTACGTCGGACGGCGTGTGGGTACGTGGACGGCGTGTGGGTACGTGGGCGGCGTGCGGGTACGTGGGCGGCGTGCGTCCCTGGGACGGCGTGCGGGTATGTGGGACGGCGTGGCCGGCCGCGGGAGAGGTCAGCCGATCCGCTTCCAGGTCTGGCAGCCGGACGTCTGGAACGCCTTGTCGGTGCCGCGGATGGTGACGGTGGCCTGGCCCTTGCCGGACCCGTTGGCGAGGACCTCTTCGATGTCGCCCGAGGTGCCCTTGAGGCGGGCCCAGTAGCAGTTCGGCAGGGTGGGGTCGGCGGGCCCGGCGCTGCGGTAGGTCCCGGGCCGGACCTCCTGCCCGACGAGGAAGGTGCCGTCGCCGGGGATCTCCTGAGCGGCCGCCTTCGTGTTGCCGGTCGTCCTGCCGGCCGGCGGCGGGGTCGTACGTGCCGGGGGTGCCGTCTCCGTCGCGGTCTCCGTCTCTGACGTGGTCCCCGTCCCCGTCTCCGCCGTGTCCGGGGCGACGGTGGCGGAGGCCGGCGGCCGGGAGCCGCTGTCGTCCTTGCCGTTGCCGGTTCCCACGATGCCTAGGAGTGCTCCCACCAGGAGCCCACCGAGGGCCGCGAGGGAGTGGGTCAGTACAGGGCGCCGGTGGTTGCGGGTGGGGCCGAGGCCGGGGCCGGACTGTCCCCACTGGGGTCCTGGAGGCGGCCCCGTCGGCGTGCTGCGGTCGCTCATGGGTTCAGGGTGCGGCCGGGCGGGACCGGCCGCACCCTGGGCGTCCTGGCAACGGATCGTGGAGGCGCCCACCCGGCCGGGCAGGACCGGGGGCCGTAGGTCACTCCTGCGGGTGAGCCGGGGTGGTCGAAACGGGGGCGCGCGAGGTGTCGGGTGCGCGAGCCGGGACCCGGTACGCCCTCGCGTACTGTCGGGCGCCGTTGGGGCCGGACCGGCCGTGGGCAGGATCGTCGGGGGCACCGACGGAAAGGCCGACCGTGGCAAGTGAGTTCCAGCGCGACAAGCTGCTGAACATGTTCCGGGCGTTCGACGCCGACGGCAACGGGTACCTGGACCAGCGGGACTTCCAGGCCCTCGCGGAGCGCTGGAGGGGCCTGCCCCGGGTGCGGCCGGACTCCGAACTGGCCGCGCGCGTGGACACGGTCATGCTGGGCTGGTGGGACCTCCTCGCGGCCCACGTGGACGCGAACAAGGACGGCAGGGTCGACCTGGACGAGATCCTCGTCATGGTGGATCTGCTGCCCACGATGAGGGAGGTCGTCGCCGCGACCGCCACGACCGTCTTCGACGCCGTCGACGAGAACGGCGACGGCCGCATCTCCCCGGCCGAGCACCGGCGGCTGGTCGACACGTGGCACGGCGAGAGCGTCGACGTGGCCGACGTCTTCGACCACCTCGACCAGGACGGGGACGGCTACCTCAGCCGCCCCGAGTTCACGGAACTGTGGATCCAGTTCTGGACCAGCGACGACCCGGCCGAACCGGGCAACCAGCTGTGCGGCCCCGTCCCGACCCGCACCTGACGGCCGCCGTACGACCTCCACCGGCGGTCGCGCGGTCGGCGACGTACGCCAACCGCCGCCAACCACCGCCGCCGATCCCCGCCGCGCGCCGGCACAAGCCCCCGCACACGCCCCCGCATCGAGGGCCGGGGAGTCAGCCGGCCTTTCCGCAGCGTTCGGTGTCGATCTCGGCGAGGGTGGCCTCGTTGTAGCGGGGGCCGTGGACGGTCGAGGAGTCGAGGAGACGGCCCGCCGCGTCGAGGAGTTCGTCGAGGACGTCTTCGGGGACGGTGGTGTCGAGTGCGGCGAGGTTATCCCTGAGGTGGGACACCGATCGGGTTCCGGGGATGGCGACGACGTGGGAGCCCCGGGAGAGGACCCAGGCGAGGGCCAGTTGGGGGAGGGCGAGGCCCGCGCCCTCGGCGAGCTCCTCCAGCGCGTGTCGGAGGAGGAGGTTGGCGGGGTAGTGGTGGTCGTCGAAGCGGGGCATGCCGCGTCGGATGTCATGGGCGGGCAGGACGCCGAGGTCGGGAGGGGCGGAGGTGAGGAAGCCGCGGGCGAGGGGGCTGAAGGCGACGAGGGCGACGCCGAGTTCGCGGGCGGTGGAGAGGGTGCCCTGTTCGGGGTTGCGCGACCAGAGGCTGTACTCGTTCTGCAGCGCGGCGATCGGGTGCACCGCGTGGGCGCGGCGGAGCGTGGCGGCGGACACCTCGGACAGGCCGAGGGCGCGCACCTTGCCGGCCGTGACGAGCTCGGCCATCGCGCCGACGCTCTCCTCGACGGGGACCGCCCGGTCGAGGCGGTGCAGGTAGTAGAGGTCGATGACGTCGGTGCGCAGCCGGGACAGGGCCTCGTCGGCGGTGCGGCGGATGGTGTCGGGCCGGCCGTCGATGACGCGGCGGCCGTCGACGCCGGTCATGCCGCACTTGCTGGCCAGCACGACGCGGTCGCGGTGCGCGGCGAGGACGCGGCCGACCAGCTGCTCGTTGGCGCCGAAGCCGTACAGCGCGGCCGTGTCGAAGTGGGTGACGCCCTCCTCCAGCGCCGTCCGGAGGAGGCGCTCGGCCGCCTCCGGCGTCGGGGGGACGCCGTAGGCGTGGCTGAGGTTCATGCAGCCCAGGCCGATCGCCGGGACCTCGAAGGGCCCGATCCGGCGCGGCGTACGGTCTGGTCGGGCCGGCGGGGGCGTGCTCACGGGCGCGGGGCCGCGGTCAGCTGGGCTTCGAGGGCCGCCAGGGTGCGGTAGCAGGGGAGCACCTGGGCGATCGAGGAGTTCGGCTCGCGGCCCTCGCGGATCGCCGCGACGAACTCGCGGTCCTGGAGCTCGATGCCGTCCATCGAGACGTCGACGCCGCTGACGTCGATCGGCTCGTCCTTGCCGGTGAACAGGTCGTCGTAGCGGGCGATGTAGGTGCCGGTGTCGCCGATGTACCGGAAGAAGGTGCCGAGCGGGCCGTCGTTGTTGAACGACAGCGACAGGGTGCACAGGGCGCCGCTCTCCGTGCGCAGCTGGATCGACATGTCCATCGCGATGCCGAGCTCGGGGTGGGTCGGGCCCTGGATCGCGTTGGCCTGCACGATGGGGGAGCCGGTCTGGTACGCGAACAGGTCGACGGTGTGCGCGGCGTGGTGCCACAGGAGGTGGTCGGTCCAAGAACGTGGCTGGCCCAGCGCGTTGAGGTTGGTGCGGCGGAAGAAGTACGTCTGGACGTCCATCTGCTGGATGTTGTAGTCGCCGGCCTGGATCCGGCGCCGCACCCACTGGTGGCTCGGGTTGAAGCGGCGCGTGTGGCCGACCATCGCGACGAGCCCGGTGCGCTCCTGGGCGGCCTGGCAGGCCTCGGCGTCCGCGAGGGAGTCGGCCAGCGGGATCTCGACCTGGACGTGCTTGCCCGCGTCGAGGCAGGCGAGGGTCTGTTCGGCGTGCATCTGGGTGGGGGTGGCGAGGATGACGGCGTCGACGTCGTCCATGGCGAGGACCTCGTCCAGGGACGCCACGCCGCGGCCGACGCCCTGCTCCGCCGCGAACTTCCGGGCCCGGTCGAGGGAGCTGCTCACGACGGCGGCGACCTCGACGCCGTCGATGCGCCGCAGTGCGGCCGCGTGCTTCGCGCCGAAGGCGCCGCCGCCGGCCAGCGCGACCCGCAGGGTTCGGTCGTGGGTCATGTCAGTTCACTCCTTCGGCGGGCTCCTGGGCCCGCGGGTGGTTCTCGAGGATCAGGTGGCCGACGGCCGTGTTGGACGCGGGCACATGGTAGAAGCGGTGCTTGACCTCGACCCGGCCGGAGTCGTCCACGTCGCTCATCGCCCCGCGGGCGATCAGCCACATGACCAGTTCGATGCCCTCGGAGCCGGCCTCCTCGACGTACTCCAGGTGCGGTACCCGCGACAGCCCGACCGGGTCGTCGACGAGCCGGTCGAGGAAGGCGTTGTCCCACTCCCGGTTGATCAGGCCGGCGCGCGGGCCCTGCAGCTGGTGGCTCATGCCGCCGGTGCCCCACACCTGCACCTTCAGCGGCCGGTCGTACGACTCGATCGCCCGGCGCAGCGCCCGGCCGAGCGCGAAGCACCGGGCGCCCGAGGGAACCGGGTACTGCACCACGTTGACGTGGAACGGGATCACCCTGCACGGCCACTTCTCGACGTCGCCGAACATCAGCGACAGCGGGACGGTCAGGCCGTGGTCGACGGTCATCTCGTTGGCGAGCGTGAGGTCGAAGTCGTCCCTGATGAGGGAGTGCGCGATGTGCGCGGCCAGGTCGGGGTCGCCCTCGACGCCGGGGACGGGGCGGGGCCCGTACCCCTCGTCGGCGGTCGGGTAGGCCGCGCCCGTACCGAGCACGAACGTCGGTATCAGCGACAGGTCGAACGAGGAGGCGTGGTCGTTGTAGACCAGGAAGATCACATCGGGGGTGTTCTCCTTCTCCCATTCCTTGGAGAAGTCGTAGCCCTCGAAGAGCGGCTTCCAGTACGGCTCGTCGGTCTTGCCGTGGTCCATCGCCGCGCCGATCGCCGGCACGTGCGACGTGAACACGGCGCCGGTGACCACGGCGTGCTCGGCCGGCGGCCTCGGGTCCGCGTGAGCCGCGTCGAGGACGGCGTGGTCGATCCTGTTCCCCTCGACGGACCGGCCGCCGCCGACCATCATGGCGCGGTACTCCTCCTCGGTCATCCCGGTCATCGAGCCGGCCATCTGCTGGAAGGAGAACCCCAGCGTCGCACCCCACTTGGCGAGGAAGTAGATGTTGCCGCCCTCACGCATCGCCGCGTTGAGATCGCGGTCGAGCAGCGCCCGCTTCTGCTCCTCCCGCAGCGGCCACGCGTCCAGGTAGGCGCGCTCGTCGGCGAGGTAGGCCGCACGGTTCTCCGCCGTCATCAGCGACATGCAGAACTGGTTGAGGTGGTACCCCTTGGCGGACTGCTCGGCGTCGAAGATCGTCGTCCCCGGCACCAGCTTGTAGGTCTTGTCCAGCGACATGCCGGAACTCCAATCGAGACGGGGTCAGTCGGCGTCGGGCCAGTACAGGCGCGTCGGGTTGTCGACGAGCAGCCTGCGCTGGAGCTCCGGCGTCGGCGCGATGTGCGGGACGAAGTCGACGAGCAGCCCGTCGTCGGGCATGTGGCCGGTGAGGTTGGGGTGCGGCCAGTCGGTACCCCACAGCACCCGGTCGGGAAACTCCTCGACCACGCGCCGGGCGAACGGGACGACGTCGCCGTACGCGCTCCGCTCACCGTCGAGGGCCGGCGGGCCGCTGACCGAGAGGCGCTCCGGGCACGTCACCTTGCACCAGATGTCCGGCCTGGCCCGCAGGAAGTCCAGGAACGCCTCGAACTCCGGGCCGTGCGCGTCCTTCGTGACGTCGGGCCGGCCCATGTGGTCGACGACCAGCGGGACCGGGATCGACAGGAGGAAGTCCCGCAGGTCGGCCAGGTCCGCCGCCTCGAAGTAGACGACGACGTGCCACCCGTACGGGGCGATCCGCTCCACCACGTCCCACAGGTCCTGCCGCGGCGCCGCGTCGACGAGCCGTTTGACGAAGTTGAACCGCACCCCGCGCACCCCGGCCTCGTGCAGCTCCCGCACCTGAGCGTCCGTGACGTCGGGCCGCAGCGTCGCCACGCCCCGCGCCGCCCCGCCGGAGGCCCGCAGCGCGTCGACCATCGCGGTGTTGTCGGCGCCGTGGCAGGTCGCCTGCACCACCACGTTACGGGCGAAGCCGAGGTGGTCGCGGAGCGCGAAGAGCTGCTCCTTGGACGCGTCGCACGGCGTGTACTTCCGCTCGGGCGCGTACGGGAACTCGGCACCGGGCCCGAAGACGTGGCAGTGCGCGTCGACGGCGCCGTCGGGGAGCCGGAACCGGGGCCGGCTCGGACCGGCGTACCAGTCCAGCCAGCCGGGGGTCTTCTCGAAGCCCGCCCACTCGCGGGTCTTCTCCAGGCCCGTCGACTCGGGGGTCCTCCCGGAGCCCGTCGACTCGGTGACCTGCTCGGAACTCGTCGTCATCGTCAGTCCTCGTACCGCAGTCCGAGCTCGGCCAGCGGGCCGCGCATCCCGTACAGGTCCAGGCCGAGCGCGCCCGCGCGGAACTGCGCGCGCTTGCCCTCCTCCTTGGCCTCGCGCGCGGCCGACGCGGCGGCCACCTCGGCGGCCCGTTCGCGCGGCACCACGACGACGCCGTCGGCGTCCGCGACGACCACGTCACCGGGGCGCACGAGGGCGTTGCCGCAGACCACGGGGACGTTGACGGAGCCGAGGGTGGCCTTCACCGTGCCCCTGGCGTTGACCGCGCGGGAGAAGACGGGGAAGTCCATTCCCTCCAGGTCGGCGACGTCGCGGACACCGCCGTCGATGACCAGGCCCCGGCAGCCCCGGGCACGGAACGAGGTGGCGAGCAGCTCGCCGAAGAAGCCGTCCTCGCTCTCGGTCGTGCAGGCCGCGACGACGACGTCCCCGTCCTGGATCTGCTCGGCGGCGACGTGGAGCATCCAGTTGTCGCCGGGCTGGAGCAGGACGGTCACGGCCGTGCCGCACATCCGGGCCTTCGGGTAGACCGGCCGCAGGTAGGGGCGCATGAGGCCGGCCCGGCCCATGGCCTCGTGGATCGTCGCGACGCCGAACTGCGACAGCGCGGCGACGGCCTCGGGGTCGGCGCGGTCGGTCCTGGTGCGGACGACGCCGAGCTCGGTGTGTTCCATTCGGGCTCCTCCTGGGTTCAGCGGCCGGCCGCGGCGAGGCGGGCGGCGAGGCGGGGATAGACGCGCAGGGCGTTGCCGGAGTAGACGGCGGCACGCTCCTCGTCCGTCAGGTGTGCGGTGGCGTCGACGTACCGCTTCGTGTCGTCGAAGTGGTGGCCGGTGCGCGGGTCGACGTCCCGGACCGCGCCGATCATCTCGCTGGCGAACAGCACGGACCGGCTGGGGATCACCTGCGTCAGCAGGTCGATGCCGGGCTGGTGGTAGACGCAGGTGTCGAAGAAGACGTTGTCGAGCAGCTTCTCCGGGTCCGGCTTGCCGAGCGCCATCGCCAACCCGCGGAACCGGCCCCAGTGGTACGGCACCGCGCCGCCGCCGTGCGGGATCACGAACCGCAGCGTCGGGAAGTCGGCGAACAGGTCGCCCTGGAGCAGCTGCATGAACGCCGTCGTGTCGGCGTTGAGGTAGTGCGCGCCGGTGGTGTGGAAGGCCGGATTGCACGAGGTGCTGACGTGGACCATGGCGGGGATGTCGTACTCCACCATCGCCTCGTACACCGGGTACCAGCTGCGGTCGGTCAGCGGCGGCGCCGTCCAACCGCCCCCCGAGGGATCGGGGTTCAGGTTGACCGTCACCGCGCCGAGCTCCTCGACCGCGCGCCGCAGCTCGGGCACGCAGGTCGCCGGGTCGACGCCGGGGGACTGCGGCAGCATCGCCCCCATCGCGAAGCGGTCCGGGTAGAGCGTGCTGACGCGGTGCACCAGGTCGTTGCAGATCCGGGCCCAGGTCGAGGAGACCTGGAAGTCGCCGATGTGGTGGGCCATGAAGCTGGCCCGCGGCGAGAAGACCGTCAGATCGCTGCCGCGCTCGTCCATCAGCCGCAGCTGGTTGCCCTCGATCGCCTCGCGCAGGTCGTCGTCACCGATGACGAGGTCGTCGGGATCGGGCGCGTCCTCGGGGGAACCGGCGGCCGCCACCTGCCGGTCACGCCACTGCGCCAACTGGGGCGGAGCGGTGGTGAAGTGACCGTGGCAGTCGATGATCATGAGGTGTCTCCTGGGGGCGTGGGGACGTCGGGGCGTCGGGCCGGATCCGGTTCGGGGTCTGGTTCGGGCCGGGAGTCGCGATCTCGCTTGTCAGGCACGGGAGTTGACGGGCCATCCGGTGTACTGCTCCGCCAGATAGGCGCGTCCGGCGCGCGTGCCCACGACGTTGTCGAGTTCACCGAGCTGGCGCCGCAGGTCGAACGACGAGGCGCCGGGTGCCGTGTGCAGCAGCTGGGTCATCCAGTGCGAGAAGTTCTGTGCCCGCCAGACCCGCCGCAGCGCACGCGGCTGGTACTCGTCCAGTGCGGTCCCACCCGCCCCGCCGAGCGCCCGAAGCAGTACGTCGGCCAGGACCTTCACGTCGTGCAGGGCGAGGTTGAGCCCGCGGGCACCGGTCGGCGGCACCGTGTGAGCGGCGTCACCGGCGAGCGCCAACGAGCCCCAGCGCATGGGTTCCTGGACGAACGACCGGAAGCGCAGCACCGACTTCTCGAGGATCGGGCCCTCCTTGAGCCGGAAGCCGTCCTCGCCGGCCACGCGGGCCTGGAGCGTCTCCCAGATCCGGTCGTCCGGCCAGGCGTCGACGGACTCGTCGGGGGAGCACTGGAAGTACATCCGCTGCACGCTCTCCGTGCGCCGGCTGATCAGCGCGAACCCGTGCTCGGAGTGGGCGTAGACCAGCTCGGGCGCGCTCGCCGGGGCCTCGGCCATGATGCCGAACCAGGCGAAGGGGTAGTCCTTGCCGTACCGCACCCGCCGGTCCTCGGGCACCAGGTTGCGGCACATGCTGCGCGACCCGTCCGCGCCGACCACGTACCGTGCCCGGATCTCGTGCCGGGACCCGTCGGGCGCGGTGTAGCGGACCCGGGGAGCGGCGGTCGTGACGTCGAGGACCTCGGTGTCCGTGACGCCGAAGTGGACCGTGCCGCCGTCGCGGTCCCGCGCGTTCGCCAGGTCGACGAACACGTCGGTCTGCGGGTAGAGCCACACCGACTCGCCCACCAGGGCCTTGAAGTCGATGCGGTACGGCCGCCCGCCGAAGCGGAGTTCGGTGCCCTCGTGCTCGTGCCCCTCGCGCAGGATCCGGTCGGACACGCCGGTCTCGACCAGGTCCCGTGCCGCGTCGGCCTCCAGGATGCCCGCCCGCTGCGTCGTCTCGATCTCACGGCGGGTACGGGTGTCGACCACGATCGTGCCGACGCCGGCCCGCCCCAGCCGGTGCGCGAGCATCAGGCCCGCTGGACCGGCGCCGATGACAGCGACGGGAACCGAGGCAACGGTGTCGACGGCGGCTTCGGCCATGGCATCTCCTGAGCGACGGTGAACGTTTCGAACACGACGAACGTTGACACCCAGGACCGCGACCGGTCGCCTCTGTTTCCGTCAGGCGGAAGCCCGGCCGCATACCGCCGGCCGTCCCGCACCTCAGCCGGTCGTGCGCGTACGCCGTCCCAGCTCGTCGGAGATGCCCTGCGCCGCCCGCAGCAGCGGCTCCCTCAGCCTCCGCGCGCGGCTCGCGCCCTGCGCCGTGATCACGATCCCCAGCGAGGCACTGACCGGCCCGGTCCGGCCGATCCGCACCGGCGCGGCCACGGCGACCGTGCTCTCCGAGAGCTGCCGGTCGCTGACGAAGACCTGCTCCCGGCGGATCCGGTCCAACTGCGCGCGCAGCGCCTTCGGGTCGACGACGGTGTACGGGGTCCAGGCACGCATCGGCGCGTCGAGGACCTCCTCCTGGATCTCCCGCGGCGCGTGCGCGAGCAGCACCCGTCCCATCCCGGTGGAGGCGACGGGGAAGCGGGTCCCGACCATGGTCAGGAGCTCGACCGACCGGTGCCCGGCGATCCGCTCCACGAACACGAGCTCCGTCCCCTCGCGCACCGCGAGCTGCACGTTCTCGTGGGTCACCTCGTACAGGTCCTGCATGAACGGCAGCGCCACGTCCCGCAGGATCTGGGTGCGCGGACAGCCCGAGGCGATCTCCCAGAGCCGCAGCCCGACGTGCCACGACCCGTCCTCGCCGCGCTCCAGCGCCCCCCAACCCGCCAGTTCCGCCACCACCCTGTGCGCGGTGCTCAGGGCGAGACCCGTACGCTGAGCGACTTCCGACAGAGTCTGCGAGGGATGCTCACGGTCGAAGGCCGAGAGGACCTTGAGGACTTTGCCCGCCGCCGAGATCTGGGTTGCGCTCACGCCGCCAGTCTCGCAGACCGGCGCCGAGCGGCCCGCCCGCCGCTCCCCCTGCCGCACACCAAGGAGGCCAAGTGAACCGAGAGATCACCGGACTGTCCTCGATGGCGACCCGGCCGATCCTGACCGAGCTGTCCGAGCACCTCCGGCACGCCCACGGCATTCCCGTACGGTTCGACGCCGCCGGCGGCGTCGAGGTCGCACGGCGCGTACGCGAAGGCGCCCAGGCCGACGTCCTCGTACTCGCCGACGGAGCCCTGGCCGCCCTGGAGAAGGAGGGGCACCTCGTGCCGGGCACCGCCCGCCCGCTCTGGGTCTCCCAGGTCGTCGCCGCCGTACCGGAGGGAACCCCGGTCCCCGCGCTCGCCTCCGCGGCCGACCTGCGGGCCGCCCTCCTCTCGGCGAAGAACATCGCCTACTCCACCGGCCCCAGCGGCACGGCACTCGTCGACCTCATCCACCGGCTCGACCTCACCGACACCCTCGGCGACCGCCTCGTCCAGGCCCCGCCCGGCGTACCCGCCGGCACCCTCCTGTCGTCCGGCCGGGCCGACCTGGCCTTCCAGCAGCACAGCGAACTCATGGACCTGCCGGGCATCGTCGTCATCGGCCCCCTCCCGGGCGACACCGCGATCACCTCGCTCTTCAGCGCGGGCGTCCTCACGTCCTCCACCCAGCCGGCCCGCGCCCGCGAAGTCCTCGACCTCCTCGCCTCCGACACGGCGACGCGGACCGCCCGCGCCCGGGGCATGCGGGCACCCGGGGACGCGTGACCCGAACCCTCACTCGGGCCCGCTCCAGTCGAACGGGAAGTACTTGCTCGACTTCCCGGTGCGCTCCCAGGAGAAGCCGAACGCGTCGGCCCGGTCGACGGTGGCCCGCCCCCACGTGGCGACCTGACCGGGCCCGACCTCGGCGCCCGGAGCGTTGAGGACCTGGACGCGGGTGCCGTCCGGGGTGGTCGGCCCGGTCAGCGCCTCGGCCTCCGCCGTGACGCGGCCCGGGATCTCGGCGCGCCAGGTGCCGAGGTCCTCGTCGATCTCCACGTGGATCGGGACGACGTCCATGCCCCGCATCTCGGGATGGAACATCGCCCCGAACTCCGCCGGCCAGCCGCCCGCCTCACCACCGAACACGGCCCCGAGCGCCGCCCGCTGCCGCTCGTCGGCACGCTCGTCCAGGAAGACCGCGGCGTACGGCTCGGTGTGCGTGCCGGCCCACGGGTTGCCCTCGAACGACCCCAGCATCAGCACGTTCAGATCGTCCAGCCGTACGTCCCCGAAGTTGCCCTCCCGGATGTGCCACACCAGTACACCCTCGCAGTCCCCGTACGTCGGGGGCTGAGCGAACGTGCACGGGCAGGGAATCGCGCACTTGCACACGTCGAACCAGTCGCCGGCCAGATGCCAGCGCGTACCGGTGGCGGTCTGCTGCGTCATCTCGCTTCCTCCAGCCGAGCCGAAGAAGCTCACTCGGAGTGACGAGGCCGCGCGTCCGGAGCCCGCTCCCGGGATCGGGCGAACGGTCTCCCTTCCAGCTTGCACCTCACGGCACGTCCGGGGAACCCTCTCGGGGAGGGGATCACATGCCGTCCATCGACGGCGCCGGCTCCTGCAGCCCCGGCAGCATCCAGTCCTGGAACGGCGCCAGCACCGCCAGTACGAGGAAGGCGACGCCCACGACACCGCTGAGCAGCACGCCCCTGGACCACAGCTTCTCCACGAAGATCACCAACGCCAGTCCGGCCATCGCCGCCACGTTCATCACCCCGAGCGGCACGAACACGACCATCAGCCCGGCGCAGCAGCCGACACAGTACGCACCGTGATGGACCCCCACCCGAAAGTCGCGGGCCGGGCGCCGGAAACCGGCGTAGCGCACGAGATGGCCCAGCGGATCACGGCAGTGCCGCAGGCAGACGTTCTTGAGTGGCCCGAGTTGGTACAACCCCGCCAGCAGGAAGGCGACCGACCCGATCCACCGCCCGGCGGCGGGATGGTCCTCCACCAGACCGCCGGTCAGGGCCAGCGCCGCGTACGCGAGCAGCCCGAACGCGGTCCACACCAGCAGGTACCCGCCCACGAAGCCGACGGTACGGGCGGCCCGGATCCAACCGGACGACCGCCGCCCGATCCCCCGAACCCACGTGAGGGCCACCGGCGCCATCGACGGCAGCATCATCGCCGCCATCATCGTCACCCACAGCAACAGGAACAGCGGCAGCGCCATCCCCATCGTCCCGGGCTCGACCCCCATGCCCCGCGCCTGCCCGATCGTCAGCACCCACGCCGGCACCGCGATCAGCACGACGACCACCCAGGCGACCGCCAGGTCCCGCGCCGACAGCAACCCCCCACCGACTCCGGTCGGTGCGGCCGGCCGGGCGGATACGAACGCGGAGATCCTGCTGCGCAGCATCGGCGTGCCTTCCAGCGGCTCCTTCCAGCACAGCACAGGCCGACGTGCGACGCGAACCGAACCGACGACGTCCGGGTCGGTGATGGCCCTCGGCCCGCGATCTCGTACGCCCCCGATCCCGTACCAGTCGACTACGGGGTCTCCTCGTCCCGCACGTGGACCGGGACGTCCTGCACGATGGAGTGATCACTGACCGTCCGGGACGCCTCCACGTTCCCCTGGGCGGTGGTGGGTGAGCCGATCAGGGACGATCCGTCCGTCACCGTCACTGTCACCTCTGCTCCGCGACTGGCGTCAGCGGCGCTTCCCTCGGCCCGCGAGCCGCCCGTGACGTGCTCTTCGTACCGCGTGCGGCTGGTCGGCTGCGGCGCGGGCGCGGGGGTGCTGGAGCGGCTCCAGTACTCGAGGCCGATGATGCCGAGCACGCATACCGCAAGGCCGCTCACCAGCGGCCAGGTGATGGTCTGCGTCAGGGCGGTGACGACGGCTCCGACCACGGCCCCGGCCACGGTGGACAGGCCGGCTCGTGCGGCGGGTCCGAGACGTGTCATCTGTGCTCCCCGTTT
Organism: Streptomyces sp. NPDC093089; assembly: GCF_044754405.1. Lineage (NCBI taxonomy): Bacteria > Bacillati > Actinomycetota > Actinomycetes > Kitasatosporales > Streptomycetaceae > Streptomyces > Streptomyces sp. NPDC093089. The sequence continues at coordinate 37,859 of NZ_JBIVPA010000008.1, read as the reverse complement.
TCTGTGGAAAGGCGGGTACGCGCTGCTCCGACACCAAGATAGAGGTGGCAGGGGCCGGGCCGGAAGCGGCGAACATCCCAGTGGAGCGGCTCAGTTGACGTCGGAGGGGCGGGATGGGCTTGTACGGGGATCCGCAGGTGGGGGTGTTCACCGATCGTGTGGAGGCACTCGCGGCCGTCGAGGACCTGGCCCGGGGGCGTTCGGGGCTGCGGGCCCTGGTCGTCTGGGGCGTCTCCGGGCAGGGGAAGACGACGCTGCTGTCCCATGTGCACGCCACCGGCTGGGCCGGGGCGAAGTACGGGCTGGCTCAGCTGAGCTCCCTGATCGATCCGACCGTGGCCGCCGGCGGGCACGGGCAGGGCCCCGATCTGGCGCGCGCGTTGCTGGACGCCGTCGCGGACGCCGTCACCGAGTTGTGCCCGGCCAAGGTGCGCCGGAAGCTCATGCGCGCCTACCGGGCCGGACAGGCGGACGCCCGGGCCCAGTGGCAGGTCCGCATCGGGATGACGGCGGCACACGGCAGCAGCATCACCAACAGCCCCGTCACGGCGGGCGGTCCGTCGCCGGCCATGTGGCACGCCCAGTACCGGCAGGAGCTGGTCGAAGCACTGGCCGAGCTCGCCGAGGGCGCCGCCGCGTATCCCGGCATCGTGCTGATCGACACCAGCGAGCTGCTGCGTCTCGCGGACGAGGGCGCCCGACGGGATCCGGACGCGGGAGCCCCGGCAGCCGACCTGGACACCTGGTTCACCGCCACCGTGCTGAAGCGCCTGGTCGCGGAGCACCCCGGGCTGCGCTTCGTGGTGGCCGGCCGTGAGCCACTGGACCTGCCCGTGCGTCACGCCCGGGTCGAGCTCACGGAGTGGCGGCAGGACGACACGGCGTTCTTCCTCGACGCCAGAGGCGTCCCCGGTGACCTGAGCGCCGCCGTGCACACGGTGTGCGGCGGCACACCGGTGTGGACGGCCATGACCGCGGACCTCATCCTGGGGACCGGCCGGTCGGCGCAGCCGATCACCCTGGAGGCCCGCGGGCCGGCACAGCCGATCACCGCGGACTGGCTCCGCGCGGCGGCGGCCGGACAGCCCGCGGCGGGCTGGCTGCCCGCCAAGTACCTGGAGCGGCTGTCGGACGACGACCAGCACCGACTGCTGCTGGCGGCCGTGCCGCGCACGCTCACCCACGAACTGTGGCGCGACGTCTGCACGGACGTCGACTGCACCGAAAGCGACTTCCACCGCCTCCGGCGGCACTCGTTCGTCCAGCAGACGCCCTCGGGAAGCCTCCGGCTCCATCCCCTGGTGCGCTCGGCGATCACCGCCTACCTCCACACCCAGTACCCGAAGCGATGGCGTGCGGCCCACCGCGCGGCAGCCGCCCACTTCGAGGCCGCGGGCTCACTTGCTGAAGTCGTCTACCACCGGTTCGCGGCCTCCGGCGCCGACAGCGGAGAACTCACCGCGTGGTGGCAGGCACAGGTCACGGCGGCCCTGGACGCCTATCGGCTGGACGAGGCCAACCTGCTCATCGACGCGGTGCGCGAGGCCGCACGCCCCCGCCTGTCACCGCTGCTCCGCGCCCACACCACCTACTTCCGGGGGCGCGTGGAGTACTTCGCGGACGACTACCCGGCGGCCGGGGACCTGCTGGAGCAGGCTCTGGGCTTGTACCGGGAGTCGAACGACCGGCGCGGTCAGGCCGACACCCTGCGGTCCCTGGGCAACCTGGCCCGCATACGTACCGACGACGCCGCGGCCGCACGCCGGCTGGCCCTCGCGCTCGGGCTGTACCGCGACCTGGACGATCGACACGGCCAGGCCCACGTCCTCCGGTCCCTCGGCGACCTGGCGCGCGTACGCGGCGACGACGCGCAGGCCGGACCCCCGCTCGACGAGGCGCTCGGTCTGTACCGGGAGCTGGACGACCGGCGCGGCCAGGCCCACGTCCTCCGGTCCCTGGGCAATCTGGCGCGCGTACGCGACGACGACGCGGCGGCCGAGCCACTGCTGAACGAGGCGCTGGGCCTGTACCGGGAGCTTGAGGACCGCCGCGGCCAGGCCCACATCCTCTGGTCCCTGGCCAACTCGGCACGGATGCGCGACGACGACGCGGCGGCCGAGCGGCTGCTGAACGAGGCGCTGGGCCTGTACCGGGAGCTTGAGGACCGGCGCGGCCAGGCCCACGCCCTCTTCTCCCTCGGCGACCTGGCGCGCGTACGTGACGACGACGCGGCGGCCAGGCGCCTCCTGGACCAGGCGTTGGGCCTGTACCGGGACTTGGGAGACCGGCGCGGTCAGGCCCACGCCCTCTTCTCCCTGGGCGACTTGGCACGGACGAGTGACGACGACGCGGCGGCCAGGCGCCTCCTGGACCAGGCGTTGGGCCTGTACCGGCACTTGGGAGACCGGCGCGGTCAGGCCCACGTCCTCCGGTCCCTCGGCGACTTGGCGCGGGCGAGCGGCGACGACGCGGCGGCCGAGCCGCTCCTGGAGCAGGCACTCGGGCTGTACCGGGACCTCGACGACCGGCGCGGTCAGGCCGACACGCTGCGCTCCCTGGGCCAGCTGGCCCAGCTCCACGACGACCACGGGGAGGCCGGACGCCTGCTGGAGCGGGCACTCGTCCTGCACCGGGACCTGAACGACCGGCGCGGTCAGGCCGACACCCTGCGCTCCCTCGGCGACCTGGCCCAGCTCCACGGCGACCGAGCGGCGGCCAAGGGGCTGCTGGACCAGGCGCTGGAGCTGTACCGGGAGCTTGAGGACCGGCGCGGCCAGGCCCACGTCCTGTGGTCCCTGGGCGACCTGGCGCGGTTCCACGACGGCGACGACGCGGCGGCCGGGCACCTGCTGGAGCAGGCCCTGGGCTTGTACCGGGACCTGGACGACCGGCGCGGCCAGGCCGACATCCTGTGGTCGCTCGGCGACCTGGCGCGGGCACGCGGCGACGACGCGGCGGCCAGGAGGCTGCTGGGGCAGGCGCTGGGTCTGGCGCGGGCCGTGCTACCGGAATCCCACGGCCTGGTGATCGGGGTCCGGCGGTCCCTCGGCGAGCCGCCGTGACGGGGACGGACGGAGGGGGTTCACGCCCCTCCTCCCTTCCCGGCCCGACCGCGCACCGCGGCCAGCCTCGCCTCCGCCCTGCCCAGGAGCGTGTCCAGGACGACCGGGTAGGCGCTGTCGTTCATCCGGTCGGCCAGCAGGTGCGCGGTGGCGGCGATGTGAGGGTGGGTTTCGGACGGCAGACGGGCGTAGGTGGAGGTCCACATGTCCTCGTCGGCCGCTCTGACCTCGTCCTTGACGGCCAGGGCGCCCGCGTCCAGGGCGGCGAAGGCGAGCGCCAGGTCGATGAAGGCGTGGTAGACGCCGACGGCGTCGGTGTCGTCGAAGCCGGCGGTGCGCAGGATGCCGAGGATGGTCTCGTCGACCTCGATCTCGCGCGGGCGGCCGGTGACGCGGCTGGCGGTCAGCAGGGCGGCTTGGGGGTGGGCGAGGTACGAGGCGTGGATGGCCAGGCCCAGGCTGCGGAGGTCGGCACGCCAGGCCCCGGTGGCCGTCCAGCTGTCGAGGGCGCGGCCCATCAGTTCCTCGCCGATGGCCCTGGTGAGGCCGTCGAGGCCGGCGAAGTACCGGTAGACGGTGCTGGGGTCGGCGCCGAGAGCGGCGCCGAGCCGGCGGGCGCTCAGCCCTGCGGTGCCGTGCTCGCGCAGCATCCGCAGTGCCGTCCGCACGATCAGCTTCTCCGACAGCACGACCCCCTGCCGTGTGGGCCTCCGCCTGCGCCGTTCCGCCTCCGGAACCACCTTCTTCGGCATCGCGTCCGCAGCCTCCCCTCGCTTATGCCAACGCCGTAGACCTTAACGCGGGGCATCGTGTTCGATCGGCACGTCCCCGGGCGCTCGCCGGGAACGCCTCGACGAAAGGGTGTGTGACATGCGTGTACTTCTGGTGGGTGCGGGCGGCGTCGGAACCGCCGTCACCCGTATCGCGGCCCGCCGCGACTTTCTGACGTGCATGGTCGTCGCCGACTACGACCTGTCCCGGGCGGAGGCCGCCGTGGCGGCGCTCGGCGACGCGGGGGACCGCTTCCGGGCCCGCCGCCTGGACGCCTCCGACGAGGAGGCGGTGCGCCGCGTCCTCGTCGAGGAGAACTGCGACGTGCTGCTGAACGCGACCGACCCCCGCTTCGTCATGCCGCTGTTCGACGGCGCCCTCGCCGCCGGCGCGCACTACGTCGACATGGCGATGTCGCTGTCCGTCCCGCACCCGACCGCACCGTACGAGCAGTGCGGGGTCAAGCTCGGCGACGAGCAGTTCGCCCGGTCCGAGGCCTGGGAGCGCGCCGACCGCCTCGCCCTCGTCGGCATGGGCGTGGAGCCCGGCCTCTCGGACGTCTTCGCCAGGTACGCCGCCGACGAACTCTTCGACGAGATCGACGAACTCGGCGTCCGCGACGGCGCGAACCTCACCGTCGACGGCTACGACTTCGCACCGTCCTTCAGCATCTGGACCACCATCGAGGAGTGCCTCAACCCGCCCGTCGTCTACGAGAAGGACCGCGGCTGGTTCACCACGGCCCCCTTCAGCGAACCCGAGGTCTTCGACTTCCCCGAGGGCATCGGCCCCGTGGAATGCGTGAACGTCGAACACGAGGAAGTCCTCCTCATGCCCCGCTGGCTCGACGCCCGCCGCGTCACCTTCAAGTACGGCCTCGGCGACGACTTCATCGCCAAGCTCAAGACCCTCCACGAGCTGGGCCTCGACGCGACGGCGAAGGTCACCGTCCCCGGCCCCGACGGCCCCGTCGCCGTCTCCCCGCGCGACGTCGTCGCCGCCTGCCTCCCCGACCCCGCCACCCTCGGCGACCGCATGAAGGGCAAGACCTGCGCGGGCACCTGGGTCAAGGGCACCAAGAACGGATCCCCGCGCGAGACCTACCTCTACCACGTCGTCGACAACGCATGGACGATGCGCGAGTACGGCTCCCAGGCCGTCGTCTGGCAGACCGCCCTCAACCCCGTGATCGCCCTTGAGCTGATCGCCGACGGCACCTGGAAGGCGAACGGCGTCCTCGGCCCCGAGGCCCTCCCGCCCCGCCCCTTCCTCGACCTCCTCGGCGCCTACGGTGCCCCGTGGGGCCTGCGCGAGGAAATCTGACCCGCCTCCCGCGCGCCCGTCCGTCTGCCGAAGCGCTCGGCACGGCCCGGACGGGGCCGGCCGAGCGCTCGGCGGGGCTCAGACGAGGCCGGCCAGCAGTTCCGCGAACAGGCGCGGCCGGCTGAAGTAGCCGACGTGCGAGGTGGCCAGGGTGCGTACGTCGAAGGGATTGTCCGGCGTCACCGCGTCCGCGCGACCGATCATGTAGTCCTGCACGGCCGGGGTGATGCCCCGGTCCTCGGACAGGCGGACGTAGGTGTGGGGGACACGCCCCCACCGGTCGGCCCGGACCACGGCCCCCGGCTCCAGCACCGCATGGTTCTCGTCCGGGTCCAGGGAGTCCAGCAGCAGCCGGAACCGGTGATCGGTGGAGTCGGCCATGACGGCCGCCTTCAGCTCGGCGAACAACGCCGGATCGCCGTGCGCACGACGCCAGTCGAGCCGTACGACACCGGGCTCGCTGACCCCCGGTACGGTGATCCGCGCCGCCGCGGCGTCCAGCAGGTTGTCGTCCACCACGTCCCACGGCTCCGTGAGCATGGCCGGGTCTCCCAGGCAGAGCGCCGAGACGTAGACCACGCGGTCGAGGAGTTCCGGAACGGCGTTGGCGACGGCAGTGATCGTCAGACCGCCCAGACTGTGGCCGACGAGAACGACCGGCCCCTCGGCGCCGAGCCGCCGTACCGCATCCGTCACGAGCCGCACGTTGTCCTGCAGCGTGACGCCGCTCATCGACGAAGGCGCAGCGGCCAGCGCCGCGATGTCCTGGGGCTGCCGGTGGTAGGCGGCGGGACCTTCCGCCAGGTCCCCGTGGCCGGGCAGGTCGAGCGCGTACGAGCGACAGCCGAGCAGGGCCAGTTCGTTCTGCAACGGCCCCCAGGCCCGGGCGTTGCTGGAGCCGCCGTGCACGAGCACGAACGTGGTGGTGCACATGGTGGAGAAGCGCATGGTGAAGAACCTCGTCATCCTGAGGCGAACGGTGGACGTCGGGCCCGGGTGTCGACGCCGGTCGACACCGCGGTCAGCGCGTCGACCGGGTGCGGATCGCCTGCCAGTTGTGGATGACGGAACACATGACGACGACGATAGCGGAGGGGCAGGGGGAGAGGGGAGGGGTTTTCGGGGGAGCGGAGGCGGAGGCCGATCGACGCCGGGATCAGGGACGGGGCCGTGGGGCGCGTGCCAGGGGTGGGTCTCGGCGAGGAGGAGGGCGACGTCGTCGGGGTCGCCGGGGCGGCGCATGGCGTCGACGAGACGTGAGCAGGTGGCGTCGAGGAGGGGCCCGGTGGCGTTCCAGGTGTCGAGGAGGGTGGCGAGGCGGTCGTCGATGGAGTCGTCGCGGGTTTCGACGAGACCGTCGGTGTACAGCAGGATCTGGTCGCCCGGGTGGAGGGCGACCGTCACGGCGTGGAAGGTGATGCCGCCGACGCCGAGCGGGGCACCGGAGGGGACGGGAAGGAGCTCGGGCTTGCGCCCGGCGCGGGTGATGACGGGTGGGAGGTGACCGGCGTTGGCGATGCGGCAGTGGCCGGTGCGCGGGTCGTAGACGGCGTACAGGCAGGTGGCGATGTAGTGCTCCAGCCCGCGGGTGAGCTGGTCGAGGTGGCGGAGGATCTCGTCGGGGGGCAGGTCGAGCGTGGCGTAGGCGCGGGCGGCGGTGCACAGCTGGCCCATGGTCGCGGCGGCGTCGATGCCGTTGCCCATGACGTCGCCGATGACGAGGGCGGTCTTGTCGTCGGCCAGCGCGATGACGTCGTACCAGTCGCCGCCCACTTCGTTGGCCGCCTGCGCCGGTCGGTAGAGGGAGTCGATCTTCAGGCCGGGGCGTTGCGGCGGGGCGGGCGGCAGGATGCTGCGCTGGAGGGTTTCGGCGGCGGTGCGCACGTTCTGGTGCCAGCGGGCGTTGGCGATGGCGATGGCTGCCCGGCCCGCGAGTTCGCGGGCGAGCAGGACGTCGTCCGCGTCGAAGGGCTCCGGGTTGGAGACGCGCAGCAGGTCGAATGCGCCGAGGATCTCGTCGCGCGCGATCAGGGGCACCGCGAGATAGGAGTGCGCGCCGGCGCGCGCGAGGGTCGCGGCCGCCTGCGGATCACGGGCGACGCGCAGCAGGTCCTGCTCGTCGCAGTGGGGCACGAGGACGGGCCGGCCGGTCCGTACGCACTGGGTGATCAGCCGGTCCGGGCCGTACGAGGCGATCTCGCCGACCGGGTCGGCGGCGCCGGTGCCGTCGGGGATCGCCGAGGCGACGGCGAGGGCCCGGAACAGCTCCGGCCCCTCCGCGCGGGGCGCCGGCGACCGGGAGGACAGCACGGTGTCCAGGATGTCGACCGCGGCCATGTCCGCCAGGTCGGGCACGGCGACGTCGACGAGCTCCCGCGCGGTCTGCTCCACCCCGAGGGTCGTCCCCACCCGGGCCGAGGCGTCCGCGATCAGCGTCAGCCGCCGCCGCGCCCGCTCGGCCTCGGCCGCCACCAGATGCCGCTCGGTGACGTCGACGACCGACGACGCCACCCCGACCACCCGCCCACCGGGCCCCTGGACCCGGTAGTAGGACACGGACCAGGCGTGATCATGATCCGGGTCGGCCCTCGTACGACTGACGATGTACTGGTCTACCAGCGGCTCGCCCGTCGTCAGCACCTGCCGCAGCGCCGACTCGACCAGCTCCACCTCCTTGGACGGGTGGATGTCGCGGGGCCTGCGGCCGATGTGCTCGGCCGCCGGGACCCCGTTGATCCGCTCCAGCGCGCCGTTGACCAGCCGGTAGCGAAGGTCCGTGTCCAGCAGCGCGAACCCCACCGGCGCCTGCGACACCAGCTGCTCCGACAGGGCCAGACGCTCCTCCACCCGGTGCAGCGTCGACTGGTCGACCGCGATGCCCAGCGCGTACACGTCCCCGAGGTCGTCCAGCAGCCGCACGTTCCGGAACTCCACGGACCGCTTCGTACCGTCCCGCCGCCGCACCGGGAACACCCCCGCCCAGCTCTGTCCCGTCTCCATCACCCCCGCGAACAGCTCCATCGCCCGATGCCTGTCCTCCTCGCTCAGCAGCAACCGCGCCGCGTACTGCCCCAGCGCCTCCTCCGCCGTGTGCCCGAACGTCTCCGTGGCCTGCGGACTCCAGAAAACGATCCGCCCACCCGTGTCCACCACCACCGCGGCGACATTCAGAAAATCCAGCAGACTCCCCGCCGACTGCCAGCCCGCACCCATCCCGACCTCCGCGCCACCGGAGCCGCCCCTCCCGGACGGTGCGTCCTCACCCATCGCCTCACTCCCTCCACCCGCCCCAGCGACCACATCGCCCCGACGGGACACTTCCCTCCATGCTGCGCCCCCACCACGACCCCGAGCATCCCGAACCAACCCACACGCACCCCACCTCGGCCGACCTGCCCAGGGACAACCCCTCCCGCACGGGAACGGTCACCGCCGGAACGCGATGGTGACAGATGGTGCTGTCGCGACGACCTCCCGTGTCCACCCTTCGGGGAGGTGGGCATCCCCGGCGGCTTCCGGGGCATGTCACAGCCGACGGCTAGGGTCTCGCACATGGGATTCATGAGCGCGTGGGCGATCAGCAGTCACGCCGAACAGGCCATCGCGGACCTCTCCCCGCGCCTGCTCCCCGCGATGCAGGCGGACCGCGCGGACCCGGACGCCGAACGCAGCTGGCTGGCATGGCGGCAGAACCCGCTCCCCGACCATCGCTCCTGGTACTCGTTGGGCGGCGAGGACGGGCGTGACGGACGCGCGCGAGCAGAGGCCACGGCGATCGAGTCGTTCCGCTCCCTCACCGCACCCGGTAGCCATGTCGACGAGGTGTGCGGCGGGATGGCGGACCCCTCCTTCCACGTGCTGGACGACGTGTGGGAAGGCCAGGGTGAGGACGAGATGTTCATCTCCGTCCACAGCAAGGAGTACGGGGTCTCGTCCCTGTTCCACGCCATCGGCCCGACGCGCGCGGCGCTGCTCCCGGGCTGGTGCGGCAACTTCCTGCTCACCCCCGCGCAGGTACGTGCGGCCCTGCCGCTGGTCGAGCGCGCATTGACGTTCACCCCGGCCGAGCGCGCCGCCGTGGAGGCCCAGGACTGGTTGGAGTACGGCGAGGACGAGGAGTCCGTTCTCGACGGCCCCCTTCGTGTCTGGCGACGAGCCACACACGAAGGGCTGGGTCTGTGCGGTGTGGCCGTGCACGTGTGCTGAGGGAGCCTGGTGGGTCAGGCGCAACGGATGGCGCGGGTTTCAGCGGGGCAGGGTCTGGGTGACGCGCCACAGGCGGCGGGGGAGGTCGCCCTCCTCGAAGGCGTGGACGTCGTCGAGGGTCCAGCCGTCGGCGAGGGAGTCGACGAGGGCGCGGTCGAAGAAGTGGACGGCGAAGCCGCCGTGCTCGTGGATGTCGTCGCCGTGGGCGGTGCCGGTGCCGTAGTGGGCGTCGCCGATGTGCCGCACGGTGTAGACGAAGGTGCCGCCGGGCCGCAGGACGCGACGGACCTCGGCGACCACGGCGTGGATCTCCTCGGTGGACAGCGCCATGCACAGCAGCATGTGCGCGAAGACCGCGTCCACGGAAGCGTCCGGCAGGGGAAGGGGATCGCGTACGTCGTGCACCGCCGTCGTGACCCGGTCGGCGACGCCCTGGGCACGGGCGGCTTCCCTGAGCTGCTCCAGGCCGGTGGCGGAGAAGTCCGCCGCCTGGACGGCGAACTCCTCACGGGCGAAGTACAGGGCATCACGACCGTGCCCCGCACCCAGCTCCAGCACGTCCGACGCTCCGGCCGCGCGGAACGCCGCTGCCGCGTACACGGCAGCGGCGGACGGCTCCTCGCCGTACATGCCGGGGTGGGCGGCGTACGTGCTCTGCCAGTGCGCCCGCTGGGCCCCCGCGAGGTCCCGCCCGTCGCCCGCCGTACTCGCCACGCCCGCCATCCCTCATCGCGCCGATCTCGATCACGGGATCACGGGGTCACGGGATCACTGGATCGATCGACCGATCGTAGAGGTCGCGGCGCCGGCCGCCCGCCTGCGACATCCCCGCGTTCCCCCGCCCTGCCCCGCCGCGTTCCCTTGCCCCGCTGCGTGCCCCCGCCCCGTCACGTGCCCTCGGCGCCCCGCGAGCACGCCCCGCACCCCACCCGGCGGCCCCGCCTGATGTCGGTCAGCGTGACCGTGGCCTCCGCCCCGCAGGCGCAGCGGCAGTGCCACCTGTCGGTGGTTTTCCCCGGGTAGGTCTCCAGCGGCTCGAAGCCGGCCGCGCGCACCTCGGTGGCGGCAGCGGCCGGGTCGGTCCGTCCGCCGGCGCGGGGGCATTTCTTGCAGCCCCGTGTGCCCGCGCGGACGAAGGAGAGCCGGGTGGTCACCTCGTTGCCGCAGGAGCAGCGGCAGTTCCAGGGGGCGGTGGCGAGGCCGGGGTACGGCTCCAGGGGCTCGAAGCCGGCCGCGCGCACTTCGGAGGCGGCGCCTTCGGCGTTCGACGACTTGGAGCCGCAGAAGCGGCAGCGGCTGCGGCCTGAGTTCACGTTGGAGTACGTGGGGGTGCTCTCGCGACCGCAGGTGGTGCAGCGGCAGTGCCAGGGGACCTGGCTGCTGCGGTACGGCTCCAGTGGCTCGAAGCCCGCCGCCCGCATCACCTCGCCGGCCCTGGGTGCGGTCGCGGCGGCACGCTTGGCCTGCGCCTCCCGCACCCGGCAGACGCGACAGCCCTGGCCGGCGTTGCGTACGGCGTTGAAGGTGGGCCGGCCTTCGTGCCCGCACGTGGTGCAGCGTGACGGCCAGGTCGCGTTCGTACGGCCCGGGTAGGGGACGAGGGGCTCGTACCCGCGGGCGCGCATCTCGTCGGCGGCGGCCTCGGCGTCGACGAGGACCGCGGCGCGGGGCCGGTCGCCGTCCCTGGGGGAGTAGGCGCCGGGTGCGCGGCGGGACTCCTCCTCGACCATGGCCCACACCTCGCCCGCGGTCACGCGTTCCGCGGAGCAGGTCTCGCTCCAGCCGTTCGGCATGACCTCCTTGGTGAGGAAGGGGCACAGCTCGTCGCCCCGCAGCCGCTCCAGGACGGCCTGCTCGACGTCGAAGGCGGCGGCTCCGGTGGGGTACTCGCGTGCCCGGTACACCTCCCACCCGTTGCGCTCGTGCTGGAGGAGGCGGGAGGTGTAGCCGGTACAGGCGCCGATGCCGACCTTGACCGCTCCCCACTCCCGATGGGTGATCACGTACAGCTTCGCCGCCCCGGCGAGGTCGATGCCGTGCGTCGCGCACATCCGGCAGCCCTTGCCGGTCCGGACGCCGGTCAGCCGCAGGTGCACCTCGTGCCCGGACGAGCAGCGACACAGCCACCGCTTGTCACTCCCGGGGTACGGCTCCAGTGGCTCGAAGCCCGCCGCCCGCATCTCCGCCGCACACGCCTCGGGGTCGAGCGGAGCGCTTCCCGCGCAGTGGCGGCAGCCGTACCCCCGCCCCTTCACCCCGGAGTACATCGGCCTCGACTCCTTCCCGCACGCGGTGCAGCGGCAGAGCCAACCCACCGACGCCCCGGGATACGGCTCCACCGGCTCGAACCCGTGCGCCCGCATCAGCGCACCGGCCTCGTCGGAGTCGACCCGCCGGGCCGCGCCCCGCCGCTTGTACCCCTCGGCGCGGCACACGGGGCACGGCTCGTACCCGCTCCGCACGCTCGACGCCTTCACCCGTACCACCTCGCCGCAGACGGAGTGGCGGCAACTCCACGCCGCCGAGGCGGAGACGTAGCCCTCCAGCGGCTCGTACCCGGCCGCCCGCATCATCGCCTCCGCCTGCTCGGCGTTGGCCCTGCGCTTCTGCTCCCCGCCCGCCTTGCGGTTGCAGGCGGCGCACCCCGACGCCACCCCCTCCTTGATCAAGTTCCGGATCGTCGAGAGGCGCCGCGTGCCGACGCCCCCGCACACGGCGCAGCGACACCGCCACGGCGTCTGACTGTTGACGTACGGCTCCAAGGGTTCGAGACCGACCGACCGCATGTCGGCCTCGGCCCCCTCGGCCCGCCCGGCCCACTCCATCCGCACGACTCCCTCGGCCTGCTCGGCTTCCTCCGCCCGCCCGTCCCGCGCCGACGGAACGAACGCCCGGGACCGCACTTCGTGATCAGGATCGTCATTGGCCACGACCAGGCCCCCAGCCTCTCGGCGATGTTCCGTTTCCCCGCTCCCCGCTCCCCGACTTCGACCCTACGTGACGTTGGTGTCGGATTCCTGCCAGACGCCAGGCACGAGGCCTTGGTTGGCTGACCGCATGGTCTCCCCGCACGCGAACAAAGCCCTGCTCTTCCGTTCCCTCCACGACTCCACGCGCCCCCTCGCCCTCGCCAACGTCTGGGACGTGGCCGGCGCCCGCGTCGTCGCGGCTGCCGGAGCGCCCGCGATCGCCACCACCAGTGCCGGAATCTCCTGGTCGCACGGTCGTCCGGACGGGAACGCCGTCTCTCCCGATCTGGTGGTGGACCTGATCGCCCGTATCGTCGAGGCGGTCGACGTACCGGTGTCCGCCGACATCGAAGCCGGATACGGCCACGACGCCGCCTGTGTCGCCGAGACCGTCACGCGGGTGCTGGAAGCAGGCGCGGTGGGCCTCAACATCGAGGACGGCACCCGCCCGCCGGCCGAACTCGCCACACGCCTGACGACAGCCCGAGCGGCAGCGGAGCGAGCGGGCGCCGACCTCTTCCTCAACGCCCGCACCGACACCTACCTGTTCGGCCTCGGCGACCCCGCCACCCGCCTGAAGGACACCCTGGAGCGAGCGCGCGCATACGTCGACGCCGGAGCCGACGGCATCTTCGTCCCCGGCGTCACCGACCCCGCCACCATCGCGGAACTGGCCGCGGCGATCCCCGTACCCCTCAACATCATGGCCGCCCCCGGCGCACCGGACGTCGCCGCACTCGGCCGCCTCGGCGTCGCCCGCGTCAGCCTCGGCGCAGGCCTCGCCCAGTCCGCCTACACCGCCGTCCAACGCGCCGCCCGGGCCCTGTACGCCACGGGCGAGTACCACCCGCTTGCCGACGCGATGCCCTTCTCCGAGCTCAACGGGATGTTCCCCAGCACCAGTTGACGGTTGCTGTTGTGGGTCGGCCGATCAACGACGGCAGAAGCTGACCCCGACCCCCGACGGCATCCGTACGGGTCACTTGACCAGCCGGAAGGCGGGATGGTCGACCCAGGCCCGCAGGAACTCCGACGTCCCCAGGACCAACCAGTCGTCCACGATCCCCAGAACCCCCGGAAGGCCGCCGACGACCGCCGCCTGTCCGTCCAGCAGCTCGACCTTGGCCACGCCCCCGATGACGTCCATGACGGCGGCCGTCAACAGGGCCGTGGCCACGTGATCGATGGGACGGTTGCAGCAGGCGCTGACGTTGACGGCGTGCGTCGGAGCGAAACCGAGGGCGACCTCCACCTCGGGTTCGTCCGCGTGCTCGGCCAGGAAGATCCCCTCGTCGCCGACACCCGGTCCCATCAAGTAGACGAGAAAGGGACGCCGCCGGTCCTCGCGCCGCGGATCGAACCCCGCGAGGGCCCTGAGCTCCTCGTCCGCAGCGGTGCCACCGGGGTGCGGAAACGAGAGCGTCTTCCGCCAGTCCCCGTCACGCCCGTCCTCGACCCCCAGTCGCTCTGCGGGCACGTTGACGTCGAAGAACCCTGGCCGCTTTTCCTCGAAGCGGCAGGACAGGTCCACCGCCAGCGCCCGGAAGTCCCGCAGCGCGGCCGGGGAGAGCGGCTCCGCCAAATCGATCACCAACGTCGGACCGGACATGCCCGAAGTCTAGAGAGATCGGCCCCGTGCCTGCTCGAACAATTCCCGCACCGGCTCCGGCCGGTCCCGGCGACGGTGCGACTCGCCTCGCTATTCAACTTTGACTAGACTGTGTGGCGTGGGTGGGACGACGATTCCGATGCTCCTGTATCCACCCGCACGACGACCCCGCCGGCAACTGCCTGCGCATCGGACAGCAGGCGAGTCAGGACCGCCATCACCGCCCCGCACCCGAGGAGACCTTCGCCCGGGCCCTGCACCACGCGTCCCTCCTCGCGGACTCGCGCGACGACCCGACCGGGGCGGCGAAGATCCTCGACCGAGTCCTGGCCACGGAGGACGAGCGGCCCACGCCCACGCAGTTGCTGTCCCTCCTCGTCCTCCGCGCGGATGTCGCCGGACGGCTCGGCGACGAGGAGACCGCGACGGCTGCGCTCGCCAGGTCCGCCACCATCCATCCCACCGCACAGGAAAGGGAGTCGATCCACGACGACCTCAAGCGCCTGGAGGAGCTGCGAGGCTGAAGCCGTGCGGTCGTGGAGCGCCGAGGAGCGGCGATCCCCTATGCGGCAGGGGGTCGAGGCCTGGGATTCTTCGGGGGCGACCCTACCCCTGTTTCGGGGATCTCCCGGACGTCGCAGAGGCGTCCGCCGACCTAGCGTGCAGGTATGGCAACTTCCCGACGCATCAAGACATTAGCGGCGTGTGCGGTGGCGCTCGCCGCCACCGCGACGGCTACCGCCACGGCGACCGCGACGACCGCTGTGACCGCGACGACCCATCCGACCGCAAGCACCACTCCCACCGCGACGACCGCATCCACCGCGACAACCACTCCGACCACGAAGACCACCTCCACGGCAACGACCACCATCCCCGCCACGACGGCAACCGACGCGCAGATCGGCACCAGCACCAACACCAGCACCGGCCCCGCCACCGACCCACTGGCCCGCTTCCGCACCCAACGCATCGACTGGCACGCATGCGCCCTCGGGGCCGGCGACGAGATCGGCAAGGCGCTGGACGTCGCGGGCGCCGCCTGTGCCGACATCACCGTGCCGCTCGACTACGCCGACCCGGGCGGTCGCACCCTCACCGTCGCCATATCGCGCCTGAAGGCAACCGACACCGCCCACCGCATCGGCGCCCTGCTCCTCAACGACGGCGGGCCGGCCGGCCCCAGTCTCCACATGCCGCTGACCAAGGCGCAGGTGATGGGAGACGTCGCCGGCCGGTACGACCTGATCGGCATGGACCCGCGCTTCGTCGGCCGGAGCACTCCCCTGGACTGCGGCTGGGACACCGGCTCCTCCCTGGTCCGCTCGGCGGGGGCCGACCGGTCGGCGTACCGTGACGAGGTCGCCCTCGCACGCGAGCTGGCCGCGCGGTGCAAGCGGGCCCAGGGTGACGTGCTGCCGTACGTCACCACCCGCAACACGGCCCGCGACATGGACGTCATCCGCGCCGCCCTCGGCGAGAACGCCCTCTCCTACCTCGGCTACTCCTACGGCAGCTACCTCGGCCAGGTGTACACG
This sequence comes from Streptomyces sp. NPDC093089, assembly GCF_044754405.1. Classification (NCBI taxonomy): domain Bacteria; kingdom Bacillati; phylum Actinomycetota; class Actinomycetes; order Kitasatosporales; family Streptomycetaceae; genus Streptomyces; species Streptomyces sp. NPDC093089. The sequence continues at coordinate 22,381 of NZ_JBIVPA010000008.1, read as the reverse complement.
CAGCTCTTCCCCGGCCGCACCGATCGCATGGTGCTCGACGGCGTCAACACCGCGCAGCACTACAGCCAGACCCTGCTGCGCGGCGCCGAGGCGGCCAACGAGGCGGCCCTGCGCGCGTGGGCGTCCTGGGCCGCCGCACGGCACGCCACGTACGGGCTGGGGGCCACGCGCGGCGAGGTCCTGGCGACGGTGCGGCACATCCTCGACTCCGCCGCGCAGGAGCCGCTGCGGACAGGGAAGACGTACCGGTTGGACGAGCACGTGCTCCCCGCGTTCTTCGTCGGAGGCCTCGGCAGCGACCTCGACCAGCGGCGCGCCGACCTGGCCGAGACCGTGAGCGTCCTGGCACGCGCCGCCGACCGCGAACCGGTCGAGCCGTCCGAAGCCCTCGCCGGGCAGATGGAGTTCCTGCTCACCGGCGCGGGCTCGGCCCCCTCCAGCCAGATGACCGCGATCATCTGCGGCGACGTGGCCGAGCGCCGGGGCGTCGGCACCTACTGGCGGGCGGTCGAGAAGTCCCGCGACCGCTACCCCCTGGCCGGGCCCCTGGCCAACAACATCACGCCCTGCGAGTTCTGGGACCGGCCCGTCGAAGCCCCGACCGTGCTCACCAACGACATCCCGGCCCTGCTCGTGAACGCCACCGGCGACCCCCGCACGCTCTACTCCGGCGCCCAGGCCGTGCGCAAGCAGTGGCCGAGCTCCCGACTCCTCACCGTGGAGGGCGCCCGCCAGCACGGCCTGTACGGCGAATACGGGAACGGCTGCGTCGACGACCTCGTCAACGCCTACCTGAGCACCGGACGGCTCCCTGCGCAGGACCAGACCTGCCGGGCGTAGCTCCGCCTGGGCCCACCAGCAATGCCCACCAACGATGCCCGGCGACACGTGCGCGCGCACGTGTCGCCGGGGTCGGGGCCGCCACGGTCGCCTCCCTGCGCAGCCACACCGCTCTCTACGCTGACGACCATGATCACGCCGCAGCCGCATCGCCTGACCCCGGAAGCCGCCCGAGCCCTCCAGGGCATGCTCCGAACCGAGATCGGCCCCGGGCTCACCGAGCGGGAGCTCGACGAGGTCGAGGCGCGCTTCGGCTTCACCTTCGCCGCCGACCACCGCGTCTTCCTTTCCGTCGGCCTCCCGCAGGGCTCGTCGCAGTGGCCCGACTGGCGCGACGGTGACGCCGAGGACCTGGCCGAGCGACTGGCATGGCCGGTGGAGGGAGTGCTCTTCGACGTGGAGCACAACAGGTTCTGGCACCCCGCTTGGCCGCCACGGCCCGCGGAGACGGCCGACGCGCTCCGCCTCGCGCGGTCGGAGCTGGCGACCGTACCGCGGTTGGTCCCGCTCTACGGGCACCGCTACCTGCCCGGCACGGCGGGGGAGTACGGGCACCCCGTCCTGTCCGTCTGGCAGACCGACATCATCCTGTACGGGAACGACCTCACCGACTACGTCCACCACGAGTTCGCCGGCCGACGGAGCGGCCTCCCCGCCCGCACGGGCATCGCCTTCTGGGCGTACTTCGTCGAGGGCGGTCCGGGTTTCGACGTCGCCGCGCCCACACCCTTCTCGCCGTACGCGTTGAACGCGCAGGAAGCGGTCGACTGCATCCGGATGCTCGCCGTGGAACGCCTGATCGGCCGACCGCACCACCCGGACCAGCTCGTCGAGGCAGGTCTCACCGCCCTGCTCCTCGACGTCGAGACGGAGTCCCTCGTCCTCCTCGCCGGCCTCACGCGCGCCGAACACGAGCAGGCCGAGGCCCTGTTCGACAAAGCGCTGTCCGAACTCGGCCTGCTCCAGGACCTTCCGGCCGACACCACCGACGTGCCCTGGGAGGAGGCTCGCTGGGAACTCGTGCGCTGGTGGCTCCAGTTGATCGTGAAGGGCAGCCTGGCCCCCGGCCCGGGCGGCGACCTGATCACGTACGAGGGATGGGGCGCCCTGGCCCGGCCGGAGCAGCTCGGGCCGCTGGTCGACAAGACCGACGCCTACAACGACGGGGCGGCGCTCCGGCGCTCCGACAGGGAACCACTGTCGGCCGCGATCGTCGAGGAGGCGGCGCGCCTGCTCGACGGCCCCTGGCCGCCCCTGGAGTGATCTCGCCGGCGACGGGGGAGGCCGGCGGCTCGTGCCCACCGGGGGCCTCATGACCATGAACGAATTCGTGCTCATCCGGCCTTCCGTTCGGTCTCGCAATAGACCTACTTAGGCGTGAAGTTGCAGATTCTGTCGCATTCCCTCTCTGATGGAATATTTGTCTTGTCGGCTGATAGACATTGCCTTGTCGGCGTCACACCTCGGACGCCAGTACGAAATCCGGTGTGTCGAGGCTGTGTCAGGTATGGAAAGGGCGGGCTTTGCTGGATACGCGTAACTGCCTACACCGTGCCGGACACCGACTGCTCCACCTCGCCCTGGCCCAATGCCGGGCGGCCCGTTCCACCATCGTCCTGCGCGTCCACGGCAGGCCGGGCGGGGTGTTCCACCTGCGGCAGGGCCGAGTGATCGCGGTCGAGACGCCGGGCGCCCCGGGGGTGGAGGCGCTGCTCCTGCGCTCCGGACGCGTCAGCGCGGCGGACTGGGGGACGCTGTCGCCGACCGGAAGGTTCATGCCGGGCGCGGAACTCGTGGCGCGAGGGCGCCTGGGGGCGAAGGAACTCCAGGTGGTCACGGTGATGGCACTCAGGGACGCGGTGTTCGCCGTGGTCGCCGGGGACACCGCCGAGTGCGTCGCCGTCCCGCGGAGCGTGCCCATGGCACCCGCCTCCGGTGGTGAGGACCCGCTGGAGCTCCTGGACGAGGCGGCCAGGAAGGTCGCGGGGCTCGCCACACTGCCCCAGGCCGTTCTCCCCGACCGCGAACGGGTCGTCGCCGGCCACGGTGCCGCGGGCCTCGCGGAAGGCCTGGTCCGGCACCGGAGGGAGATCCTCTTCCACGCCAACGGCAGGCGCACCGCACGGGACATCGCCTTCGTGGTGGGCCGCGGCGTCTACCACGTCTCGGTCGAGATCTCGCGGATGCTCGGCGAAGGCCTCCTCGAGCGAGCGGGTCGGGGTGAAGTGCTCGGCACGGCGAAACCGTGGTCGGTCCCGGCGCTCGAACCGCGACGCGCCGCCCACGGCCCGGACCCGGTGGACATCGGGAGCGCGGACCTGCCGTACCGCATCCCCGGGGCCAGCGGTTTCACGATGAAAGCTCTCGTCCCGGACGAATCCGCGACGAGTTGAAGGGGCTCCGTGCGCGGAGCCGTACCCGAGCAGCGACCACCAAGGCCACCGGCTCCTGGCGCTCGGGGAATCCACGAAAAGGTGCGAAGGGAAACCGAATGGACCATGAGGCATTGACCGGGGAGATGAAGGGACTCCGCGATCAGATACCCGGAATCACCGACACGGCCCTCGCCGCCGTCGACGGAATCCTCATCGCGGCCGACACGGAAGACGGCATCGAACCCAACGGCCTCGCCGCCCTCGCCGCCGCCAGCCTCGGCCTCGCACGCCGCACCACCGGCGCGACCGGCCGCGGCACCCTGCGCCGCACCGTGGCCTACGGCACCACCGGCTGCGCCGCCGTCTACGCCGTGGCCGACACCGCGCTCATGGTCGTCCTGGGCGACGAAGGGATGGACCTCGAACAACTCCACCTCGAATCCCAGCCGGTCCTGAAGCGCGTCGAAGCGATCCTCTCCGGAAGGAAGTGACGACGATGGCGACAAAACCCGCCACGCAGGGATTCGCCGACGCCATCCAGGGACTCGTGAAGGAGCTGCGCGCCGAAGCCCCCGACTGCGTCGCCGCCGGCGTCGTCGACATGGGCACCGGCATGCTCCTCTCCTACGAGACCGTCGACAGCCACCCCCCGGAGGTCCTCGACCTCCTCGCCGGCGCCACCCTTGACCTGTTCCAGGGCCGCACCGTGGTCCTCATCGAGGACGTGTTCAAAGAGCGCCGCGGCATCGACAACGACCAGCACTACTTCCAGGAAATCCTCGTCAACAGCGCCAACCTCACCCATCTGTTCATCCGCATGACCGAAAGCCAGGACGTCGTCGCCGTCGTCGTCTGCCGCAAGTCGGTCAACGTGGGCATGCTCTTCGCCCAAGCCCGCCGCGTCGTCAAGGCCTACGGCCTCTGACCGAGCAACCCGGCCGCCACACCCCCCACCCCCCCCCACGCACACATCCACACAGTGCGCGCTGCCGACCTCCGTCGGCGGCGCGCGGCCGCGTCCGGCGGTCGGGGGGCGGGGGTCGCCCGACCGGACCGGTCGGGCCCAGTAACCCTCGTGGCCGATACTGCCCCCATGGGGGATCACGACAACGTCCGGGAACGTCTCCGCGCAGCCCTGCGCGCCGACGACCCGTGGACCGCACTGCACACACTGCACGCACTGCACGCACCGCACACACCGGATACGCCTCAGGTAACGCACACACCGCACGCACGCCACACCGACCAGTCCGAGCGTCTCGCCGAGGCGGTCGAGGAGGCGTACCGATCGGACCCCGACCGGTCCGCCTCCCGCCGCTACCTCACCTGGCTCCTCCGAAGCCTCGGCGCACCCGGTGACGCGGTGCTCCTGCGCCTCCTCGCCGACCCCGCACTCGGCCCCGACGACCGCCAGGACCTGCTGAGCACCGCCGTGACGCGCGGCCTGCGCCTGCCCGCCGAGCTGCTCCGCACGTACCTGCCGGATGCCCCGGGCCCCGAGGGGCGCGGCGGCGTGCGTTCCGGCGACGCGCTCACCGCCGAACTCGTCGACGCCATGGGCCTCTCCGGTGACCAGTCCTTCGCACCCCGCCTCGGCGCCCTCCTCGCGGACCCCTCCGCCCCGCGCGGCCGCGCCGCACTAGCCCTGGGACGTCTCGGCGCACGCGACTGGACCGAACCGATCGCCACACGACTGCACGAGGCGACCGGGCTCGACCACACCGCGTTCGCCGTCGCACTGGAGCTGATGGGCGACCCCACCGCCGTACCGCACCTGCTGCGATGGCTCGCCGAGACCGGCGAACAGCGGGTGTACGACGTCCACCACGCTCTCGTCCGCCTCACCGGACACGACCCCCTCCTCCCGGAACTCGCCAGGGGCGAGGTGTACGCGGCAGCCGTCCGCGCCGCCTGGTCCGACGGCCGTCCCGAGCCCGGGCCCGGAGCGGTACGCGACCTCGTCATCGAGTCCGGCACGCAGGCCCGCTTCTCCGTGGACGGGGGAGCCGGCCGGATCCGCGTCGACTTCGACCCGCCGTCCCCCGGCTCCTCCTGGCCCCGCTGGGACCGCTCCCTGACCGTCGACCGTCGGCCGCTGTACTGGCTCGGCTCGACCTGCGACACCTGCGAACTCGCCCTGTCACTCCTCGGCTGGCCGGACGAGACCACGCCCCGCCTCGCAGCCCGCATGCGCGAGCGCCTGACCGACCTCCACCGGCTCGACGCCGCCCTGCTCGCCGAATGGATCCCCGTACTCGCCGAGCTGGAGACCGGCCACTACCGCGCCCTCCTCCTCGACCTCCCCCTGGAACGCGTCACCGATCCCGCCCAGTCCTGGTGGTACCGCCGCACGGCGGCCCGCACGGACGACGTCGCCGACGATGCCGAAGCCGCCGACACCGCCGACGACCCCCTCGAGCACTACTGGCCGGGCGTCACACACTTCCAACTCACCGCGCCCGTCCCCGGCAGCCGTATCCCCCTCACCTACGGCGCCCTCCTGCCCTCCCAGCCGCCCGAGTCACTCGACCCCGCAACCATCGCCCGCCACACCTCCGCCCTCACGACCGGCGCCCGCCCCGCCGTCGTGGCCCTCGGCTGGATCGACGACCGCTACGTGGAGGCCGAACACGAAGAACGCTGGCTCATCGGCGCGATCCTGGACGGCCACCACCGCCTCACCGCCTACGCGGCCGCCGGCATTCCTGCCCGAGTACTCCTGCTCGCCCGTCTGGACGGCGGCTGCGGCACGGACGGCGGCCTGGAGGGACTCGCGGAACTGACCACGGCGTACGGCTGCCGAGACTGACACGGCAGCGGCACCAACATCTCCATCTCCATCTCCACCTCCATCGGCATCGGCATCGGCATCGGAGCATCCCCTCCGGGGAACGGCCCGGCAGCAGCCTGCGCGGGCACCTGAACCGCGATGGCCTCTGGCCCTCCTCCCGTCCGGCGGAGGGGGCTCCGCCATCAAATCTCGTGGTCCGAGAGCATCCTCCCGATCCGCAACGCGCGTGCTCTCCCTCCGGAGTTCTCCGGGCGGATGCGCTCGGCCAGGCACTGCCGGTGGGAGATGACCGTGTGGCTCCCCGGCCCGTCATTGCTCCGCGAATCGAGTACCAGGGCGTCTCCGCCCGGGCTCAACCCACGGGTGATGGCTGCGAACCCGAGCCCGCACCCTCTGACCGGGCATCAGCGCCAGACTCTCCGTCTCGAACCTCGTCACCGAACCGTTCCCCACCCTTCAGCCCAGCAGGCCGTACGTCGTTCGCCTTCGTGCGTCGTGCGTGCCGGACGCGCCGGATCCGATCATCGCGTTCAGGTCCCGCAAAGCGCCATGCCGCAGCCCGTCTTGGCAACAGAGGACGGGCAACCGGCCATCGCCGCCTGGAACGTGCGGTGGGCAGGCCTTGCCGTGTAAGCGTGCCGGGCCCCCCGGGCCCCGGGAGCGGGCGCCCGTAGGCTCGCAGCCGACGACGACGGGAGATCGGCATGTGGAAGCGGGCCCTGGACCGGGCCGAGGTGAGGGAGCCGCGGCTGAGGCGGGAGTACACGGAGCAGCGGCGGGCGGTGCGGAGGTACAGGACGGCTGAGTACGCGGCAGCGCGGCTGCTGCTTCCGGCCGGGGTGCTGCCGCACGTCGTGGCCGCGGTCGCGTTCATGCACGACACCGATGACCGGATCGACCGCGGGGAGCCGGAGGAGCGGGCTGCCGCGCTGGGGGAGTGGGCAGGGCTCGTCGGGAAGGCCTTCGCGGAGGGTGACTCCGGGCTTTCCGTGCTGCGTTGCCTGGTGCGGACGGCCGAACGGAACCCGGACGTGCGCGGTTACGTGGACGAGTTCCTGCGGGGCTGCGAGCGCGAGGTCGCGTGGCGGAGCATCGCGGACGACGAGGAGTTGGAGCAGTACGTACGGGAGTACTGCCTGCCCGCGCTGATGCTCACGGCCTGCCTCGTCGCGCCCTCGGACGCGTCGGCGAGGGCGGAGTTCGAGGACGGCTGCCATCGGCTCATGCGGGCCATGCAGCGCATCGACTTCCTGGAGGATCTGCCCGAGGACGTCCGGGCGGGCCGGTCCGGTGTCCCCGTCGACGCGGTGGAACGCCACGGCGCGGACCTCACGCGGCCCGGCGCCGCACTGGGAAGGCTCGTCGAGGAGCAGGCGGGCCGGGCCGCCGCCGACCTGGCGGCGGCTGCCCCGCTCGCGGGCGTGGTGGACTCCTCGTACCGGCCCTTCATGCGGGCACTGCTGGGTGTGCAGCACCTCCGGCTCGACGCGGTGCGTCGCGCGGGCGCGTCGTTGGCGACGCGGCCGTCCGGGCCGTCGGCGCCGGCCGCAGCCGTACTGCTGCTGAGGGAGACGGTGGCGGCACGGGTGCGACGGGCTCCTCGGGTCGCCGGCTAGTACTCCAGCAGGACTATGGTGTCTGACCTGGGGCGATGTCGGGCGGCTGGAGTACTAGGGGAGCCGTCGGCGTCAACCGTCTGTTTTCGTCCACAGGGGCGTCATTCGGCCAACATCCTGATGATCTCGGCTCTCCGGACAACCCGGCATCGCATCTCCTCCTCTCACCGCACGGGCGCAGCGAGTGCCTCCCACCGCACCGGTCGGACGCATCTCCCGACCCGTCGGGTCGGGCCGCCCGCTGTCCGCTTCCTTGTCACAGCACCCGGAGAACGAGGGAACGATGACCACCACGCGCACCACCCGGCTGCGGCGTCCGCTGCTCGCCGGCACCACGGCCGTCGCAGCCATGGCCGTGACGGTCGGCTTCATGACCGCCGCACCGGAGCAGGCGAAGGCCGCGGCGAGCCCCAAGCTGAGCCTCATCGCGGCGACCGACTCCGTCACGCTCACCTCCTGGAAGGAGGAACCGGGTGTGTACCTCGACCTGGGGACGTACCTGACGGCGGAGGGGACGCCCCTTGAGTTCAAGGTGACCCGGAAGTCGTACAAGGACCCGGTGACCATCACGCAGACCGTGTTCGAGGGCGGAAAGGCCAAGGCGAAGTCGCTGCCCGTGGGCACCGTGAAGGACTTCTCCGGGCTCCCGGGCTTCGCGGAGATCACCATCACCGACAAGGACGGCAAGAAGGTCGTCAGCCGGTCGGAGAGCTTCTGCCCGAACAACGCCAGCGGCCGGGTCCGGCCCGACGCGCCCTCCACCTCGAAGTATCCGGAGAGCTGCCCGACCAACCCGTTCACCCTCGGCTCCGTCTGGGGCGTCGAGAAGGGGTGGGCCGCCAACACCTACGGCGGTTCCTACACCCAGCCGGTGAAGCTCGCCGCCGGCACGTACACGGCCCGGGTCGGGGTCGCCAAGAAGTACCGGGACCTCCTGGGGATCGCCGACAAGCCCGCGACCGTGAAGCTCACCGTGCAGGAGCGCAGCTGGGAGGAGGGCCGCGGCACCGAGGGCGCCCGATCGGCCGCCGCCGGAGCGCACGCCGGGCACGGCGGCGCGCACCAGGCCCCGGCCGGCCACGCCGGGCACGGCCCGGGGCACGCGCCGACTCCCGCCCAGGCCGCCGCGCCGGACACGAGCGGCGCGGGTCCCTCGTACAACGTCGGCCACGGCCCGCTGAAGGCCGCGCCGCCGGCGGTGCCGTGGGCGGTGAAGAAGCAGCAGGCCGCGCGCGCCGGGATGCAGGCCGGTGACACCGCCGGTCAGACCGACGGCTCGCGGCAGGCGCCCGCCCTCACCCCGCAGGCCAAGCGCCCCACCGGGACCCCGTCCGTCCCGAACGTTCCCAAGCCCGACCTGCGGTCGCTGCCGGCCTACGGCATCACCATCAGCGACGGCGGCCAGAACGTCCCCGGCAAGGACTACCTCGCGTTCAGCGCCAACGTGTGGAACGCCGGCCCGGCCCAGCTCGTCGTCGACGGCTTCCGCTCGCCCGGCAAGGACAAGATGGACGCCTACCAGTACTTCTACGACGCCAACGGCAAGCAGGTCGGCTACACCCCGACCGGCACCATGGAATGGGACCCGCGCCCCGGCCACGTGCACTGGCACTTCACCGACTTCGCCAGCTACCGGCTCCTCAAGGCCGACCAGAAGGAAGCCGTCCGCAGCGGCAAGGAAGCCTTCTGCCTGGCCAACACCGACGCCGTCGACTACACGGTGAAGAACGCCAACTGGCACCCCTTCAACACCGACCTGTCCACCGCCTGCGGCCAGGAGAACTCCATCTCCGTCCGTGAGGTCCTCGACGTCGGCTCCGGCGACACCTACACCCAGGACCTCCCGGGCCAGTCCTTCGACATCACCGACCTCCCCAACGGCACCTACTACATCCAGGTCCTCGCCAACCCCGCCAAGCGCCTCAAGGAAACCAACCTCGACAACAACAGCGCCCTCCGCAAGGTCGTCCTCGGCGGCACCCCCGGCGCGCGCACCGTCACCGTCCCCGCGCACGAGCTCGTGAACGCCAACTGATCGCAGAGTCAGCACCGTCCACGCCCGACGTGCCTCCTGAACCGACCTCGGCGCGGCGTGGACAGTTCCGAAAGTGGCCGGGCCGGCCGCGTGATGCGATGCCGGCCCGGCCACGCGCGTGTCGACCGCCGGCCGCCGACCGCCGGCCGCCGGTTCGGAGACGTACGAACCCTCGTGGGCGGGCAGCGGCAAGAGAGTGACAAACGCCAGGTCACCGAGGTGAGGGCGATTCCCAACGGGGCACTGGAGAGCATCGTTTCTGCGCTCTCCGAACCCCCGTGATCGGCTGTCCGGCATTGGAGTGAGACGCCGTATCCCGCGCCACCGTGCCGCGTTTGACCGCGCGACGAGCACTTCCTGGCACGTCATTCGGAGATATCGAGGAGTAGCTATGCGTTCTCTGGCCGCGTCTGTCCTGGCCGTTGGCATCCTGCTGGGTGGCGCCGGTGCCGCGCTCGCCCACGACGGCGTCGGAATCGGGGGCTTCTCCGAGGGCGGCGCCGGCTTCACGTCGCACTGCTCGGTGAGCGGCGTTCCCTCCGTGTACGGCACCATCTTCACCGGTTCGTGCTCGGACAGCGGCTGGGAAGAGGGTGCGGAGTTCGCCTACCTCGGCGCCCACTGACCTGCGGCCACGCCAGGCAGCAGTAACCGTTTGACCGTTTGACAGCTCGACCGCTTCTTCGTTCGGAAGCCCCGCGTGTACGTGCCCCCGCGCACGGCCCGCGGCAACGGCCCGCCCTCGCACCCGAGAGCGGGCCTGTTCGTTCGGCTCCCGTTGTCCTCGGTCCGGCTTTCCGGCGCTGCGGTACGGGCTGTCGGGTGCCGCCCGCCCTACGGTGACACCATGAGCAACCCGGAGAAGAACAAGGCCACGGCCAAGGCGTTCTACGACCTGATGTTCAACGAATGCCGCCCCGCCGAGGCCGTCGACCGGTACGTCGGCGACACGTACATCCAGCACAATCCGCATGTCGGCGACGGCAAGCAGGCGTTCGTCGACTACTTCGAGCGCATGGCCGCCGAGTACCCGGGCAAGCGCGTCGAATTCAAGCGCGCCTTCGCCGAGGCCGATCACGTCGTACTGCACTGCCTCCAGGTCTGGCCCGACGAGGAGTACGCGGGCATCGACATCTTCCGGTTCGACGCGGACGGCAGGATCGTCGAGCACTGGGACGTCCTCCAGGTCGTCCCGCCCACGTCCAAGAACGACAACACCATGTTCTGAGCGGGTGCGGGAACCCGTATCCGCACCCGCCCCCGTATCCGCACCCGCCCCCGTTTCCGTATCCGTGCAACGGTCGGTCAACGGTCGCGCCCTATGATTCTCGCGGTCATCGACACGGGGGTGGGGCGCATGGACGGCTGGCGTTCGAGGGACAGGTGGTCGCTCGACGAGAAGAACTGGTCGCGAAGGTGGTGGATCCCGCTGGGTGTCCTCGTCCTGGCGGCCGCGACCTGGGGTGTGCTGGGGTTCGTCGAAGGTGGCTGCACGCGCGGGTCCAGGGGCGGCTGCGTCGCCGCCGACGGCTACAGGGCGCAGGGCTGGGTCCTGTTCCTCGCCGCCATGCCCACGTTCTTCGTCGTCACCGGCCTGAGCGCCGACCGATGGCCCCCCGCACTCGGCATCGCCGCCGGCGGCACGGTCTGCGGGCTCTACACGCTGACCCAGGGCCAGACGGTCCAGCACCTCGTCCTGGCCGCCGTCCTCTTCGCCCTGGCCGTGACGGCACCGGCCCTGTCCTGGCGCCGCCAAAGGACAGCGTCAGCACCGCCGGCAGCGTGAGCGACGTACATGCCGGCCATCGGTGGTCCGGCTCCGTGTGAGGGAGCGGCCTCTCCTATGGTGGGGACATGAGTTCGAATGTGGGTGGTGAGCGGCGGCCGGAGCCGAGTACGGCGTTGAGCGGGGACGAGCTGGCCCGCTGGTACTGGACGCTGGCCGAGCTGACCGTGCTCGCCCGGGAGCTGGGGGTGCCGCGCGGCGGCGGGAAGGCCGCGCTCACCGAGCGGCTGCGGGCCGCCTTGAACGGCGACGTCCCGCCGCCACCGCCCCGGGCGCGCCCCGCCGGACGCCAGCTCGCCGCGCCCGTGAACGGTTCCACCGTGATCCCCCAGGGTCAGCGATGCAGCCAGGTGCTCCGCGAGTACTTCCGCCGCGAGATCGGCCCCGCCTTCCACTTCGACGCCTCCATGAGGACCTTCGTGGCCGAGGGCGCCGGCCGCAGCCTGGCCGACGCCGTCGCCCATTGGCACGCCACGCGCCAGGCCGCCGCCCAGCCGCAGGAGATCGGCTCCCAGTTCGAGCTCAACCGCTTCCTCCGCGCATGGAATGCCCGGCATCCGGCCGGTAGCCGCACCGAAGCGCTCGCGGCTTGGCGCGCGCATCGCGACCGGCCGCGCGACGGCTCGGCCGCGGTGTGAGCGGCTGGGGACTACGCGCGGGAGGGCGGGCGTCGAGGCATTGACGCCGCTCTCCTGCTCGGTCTGAACGGGGGCGGGGCGGGGCGCGATGCGCACGCCTGCCTCGGCGGCCTTTACGCGGCGGGCTCGATGCCGAGTCCGGTGAGCAGGGCGCGGATGCGTCGCTCGATCTCGTCGCGGATCGGGCGGACGGCCGCGACGCCCTGCCCGGCCGGGTCCTCCAGCTGCCAGTCCAGGTACCGCTTGCCGGGGAAGTGAGGGCAGGCGTCGCCGCAGCCCATGGTGATCACCACGTCCGATGCCCGTACGGCCTCCGTCGTGAGGACCTTCGGGGTCTCGGTCGCGATGTCGATGCCGGCCTCGCGCATGGCTTCCACCACGGCCGGGTTCACCGCGCTCGCGGGGGCGGAACCGGCGGAGCGGACCTGGACCCGGTCCGCGCCGAGGCGGCTGAGGAACGCGGCGGCCATCTGTGAGCGGCCGGCGTTGTGCACGCAGACGAACAGCACGGAGGGAAGGGCGGAGGGAAGGGCGGAGGCGTTCATCGGGCCGGGGCGGTTCCTTCCGCGGAGGGGGTGGGAGCGGCAGGGTGCCGCGTGCCGCGGGGGACGGGAACCTCGCCCTCGCCCGCGGTGGCCGGGCGGCCGAAGCAGACGGCGACCAGGCCGAGGCCCGCGGCGGAGCCGAGCAGTTGGGCGGCGAGGAACGGCAGCACGGACGCGGGGGCGATGCCCGCGAAGGTGTCGGTGAACGCCCGGCCGATCGTGACGGCAGGGTTGGCGAAGCTGGTGGTTGAAGTGCGCCCCCGACACGGGGCCGAGCAAGGCGATCAGTACGCCGAGGCCGAACACGGTCGCCAGGGAGTTGGCCAGCAACTGCGTCCCGACGTCCCGGGTCAGCTCGGTGGCCTGGATCCCGGAGCCGACCACCACCGCGACCAGCGCGGCCGTGCCCAGCGCCTCCACCGTCGCCCACCGCACCAGCGACGCGGGAGCGCTCACGCGAGCGCCTTCGCGGACGAGGCGGGAATCTCCAGCAGAGCGGACAGCTGAGCCAGGGCGTCGGGCAGCACCCAGTGGTACACCCACGTGCCGCGCCGCTCTGAGCCGACCAGTCCGGCCTCCCGCAGCACCTTCAGATGGTGGGAGATCGTCGGCTGGGAGACGTCGAAGGGACCGATGAGGTCACACACGCACGCCTCGCCGCCCTCGTGGGAGGCGATCAGAGACAGCAGTCGCAGCCGGATCGGATCCGACAGCGCCCCGGACGCGTGCTGCGGAAACTGATCCCGGCACCTGAGCCTGCACTCGGCACCCGGCCTGCAATCGATACCCGGGTACAGGTCTACCGTCGGAGGTGTTCCCACCGGCGGACGCGACGACGGGAGTGAGTCCTGTGAACGATCTCGCGTGGGTGCCGCAGTCCTGCACCCTGCCCACCGAGAACCAACCCCTGCGGGTTGCCGAGTGGGACGCGCTGCTCTCCGAGCGGCTGACCTCACGGTCCCGGCCGCATCCGCTCCACCTGCGCCTCGACCTGACAGGCGGACAGGGCGTCGAGGAGCAGGTCCGCGACCTGATGGAGCGCGAGAGCGGCTGCTGCTCGTTCTTCACCTTCACCCTCACCGCCGGCGGGGATCAGCTCCATCTGGACATCTCGGTGGACCAGGCACACGAGACGGTCCTCGACGCCCTCGCGGCACGAGCCGGCGCCGACGGAGGGTGAGGGTGAGCGCGGCCCCTGCTGCTGACCCCGGCTCCTGACCATGGCCGCCAGCCGGAACCTGGTGGTACGGCCGGCGTGACCGCTCCTGCTCCTGCACGCAGAAAGCGTGCAGGTGAGGGTGGGTGGGGGCGCCGGACACCGCTCGACCCGCTGAAGATCGGCGGCGCTGGCCGCCGGTAGGGTCAGCCACTATGACCGTCGCTCGTTCCCTCGCCCTGTTCGTCGTCGCCGCCCTCTTCGAGATCGGCGGCGCCTGGCTGGTGTGGCAGGGCATCCGCGAGCACAAGGGATGGATCTGGATCGGCGCCGGTGTCACCGCCCTCGGCCTGTACGGGGTCGTGGCTACCCTCCAGTCCGACGCCAACTTCGGGCGCATCCTCGCCGCGTACGGCGGGATCTTCGTAGCCGGATCGATCGCCTGGGGCATGGTCGCCGACGGCTACCGCCCCGATCGCTACGACGTCATCGGCGCCCTCGTGTGCCTCGCGGGTATGGCCGTGATCATGTACGCGCCCCGCAGCCACTGACCTCCTTTCGTTGCGGGCGCAGTGATTCAGCCATCAGAGGCGGGGAGCTGGTGCCACCAGTGCGTGCACCCGCCGGAGCAGTAGCGATCCCGGCGTCGTGCGTCGGCGACGGCGAGTACCGCGACGAGCAGCCGGAACGCCTTGCGTCGTTCGTCGGGAGGGGTGAGCCCGGCGATCTTCCCGAGTTGGTGGTCGATCCGGCCACGGGTGAGGAGCACGGCAGGCGTATGCGTCGGGCGCAGCCCCGCACGGCGGATGCTCTCCGGGCCGTCTTCGGTGACGGCACGCGCCTGGACGCAGTGGTGGCGCAGGAACACCAGCGTCTCCGACTGCGCCTCCGGCCCCAGTCCGTCGAACCATTCGAGGCCCTGCGACATCGGGCGCAGCCCTTGGGCCAGTTCGTTCAACATCAGATCGCGTTCGGTCATGACGGCTCCCTCAGGACAGGCGGCGATCCGCCGCTGTGACAAGAATGCCGAGCAGCACCGCCGGATCGGTCGGGGGCCTGCGTTCGTCGGCCCGGTGCGGATCCGCCGCCGGTCGGCGGCGGTGTCCACCTGGCGGCCGGGTGCGGAGGGGGTGCGCCCGCCACCCGGTCATGGAGCTACTCTGCCGTGTGCCACGGGTGGCGGTCCCCATGGTCACGTGGCGACAGCCCGGGACGTCGACCCCATCGGGTCCGGCCCCTCCCAGGACAAGGTCGGCATCCGGCCACAAAGCGCGCCTCGCGGGGCAGCAGTGCGGCGCACGGGTGGGTAGAGATGGAAGCATGAAGCACCGAACCTGTCGATCGAATGGAAACGCGAAGTGAACCCTCCCGGACAGCGCCCGACGGGCAGAACGTGGACCGTCCGCCTCACCGGGCACCCCGACCGCTCCGCCACGGTGTCCTGCAGCACCACGGCATGTCGTATGCCGCCCCGGTCCAGGGACATCAACGCCCTGCGTCACTTCGCCCACCAGCACGTCCAGGCCCACGCGCGCCTCGCCGTCCCCCGCCCCCACACGACCTGCGCCTGCGCCGCGGTCGAGTGCCGGTACCACACGGCCAGGGCGACGTGCGCGGGCCGGACCATGCTGCTCCTCATCCACAACCGCGCCGCGGGCGACGTGTGGACCCTCGCCGAAATCTGCCAGAGCTGCGCCCCGCACATCACCCACACCACTGTTCTGTCCGGTGCCACCGGTCCGGCCGGTCGCACGACTCCCGCGCCCAGGACGCCGCCACCGGCCCCCGTCCAGGTCACCTTCTCCTCCGAGCAGACGGCCGGGCCCGACGACGCCGCCGCCGTCCGCCGCAGTCAGCGCCCCCCGCGCAGCCGCTCCAGCCGAGGCAACGCAGGCCGCCGCGCCCGGTAGCCCGTACGAACCGCTCGTACGAACCACCCGTTCTATGGCAATGCACGCCACAGTTCGACCGCCGGAAGTGGTGGGACGACATGTGGGCGGGGCTGGCCTGTTCTCCTCAGGATGGCGGCATCTCACCCCCCATCTGGAGATGCGAATGAAGATCAGGAAGCTCCTCGTGGCCGCTCTCGCGGCCTTCGGAATCGCCGCGACGGCGGTGGGCGGCGCGACCGCCGCCGTCCCGGCGCCGACCACGGGCCCGCTCCAGCGGTACGACATCAGCTCGACCTACGTGAGCGGGCTCTCGTCCGGCGGGTTCATGGCCAACCAGATGCACGTCGCGTACTCCGACGTCTTCAACGGTGCGGGCATCTTCTCGGCGGGCCCGTACGACTGCGCCCAGAACAACCTCAACACGGCCTTGTACGGGTGCATGGACACCTTCATGGCGCGCAAGACGCCCGCGCAGCTGGAGCAGCTGACCCGGGACCGGGCGGCGGCCGGCAAGCTCGACCCGGTCGCCAACCTGGCGGGTGACAAGGTGTGGCTGTTCCACGGGACCAACGACACCACGGTCAAGGCTCCGGTGAACGACGACCTCGCCACGTACTACCGCGACTTCGGCGCGGACGTGGTCTACGACAACACGTCGTCCTCGGGCCACGCCTGGGTCAGCCCGCTCGGCCCCAATGCCTGTTCCTCCACCGACTCGCCGTACATCAACAACTGCGGTGGCGACCCGGTGAAGGACATGCTGACCCACCTGTTCGGCAGCGTCGCCCCCGCGAGCACCTCCGCCCTGACGGGCAGGCTGGTCCGGTTCGACCAGAGCGCCTACGCCCCCGGCGGCAGCCCCAGCGCGATCAGCATGGGCAACGAGGGCTTCGCCTACGTCCCGCAGTCCTGCCAGAGCGGTGCCTCGTGCAAGCTGATGGTCACCCTCCACGGCTGCTACCAGTACTACGGCCTGGTCGGAAACGCCCTCATGGACAAGGGCTACCTCAACGAGTACGCCGATACGAACAACATGATCGTCCTCTACCCGCAGGCCACCACCATGACCGGCAACCCGCGTGGCTGCTGGGACTGGTGGGGATACAAGTCGGCCGACTACGCGCAGAAGAGCGGCCCGCAGATGACGGCCGTGATGAACATGGCCAAGGCCCTCGGCGCGGGCACCACCGACACCCCGGCCACCCTGCCCGCCCCGACGGGGCTGGCGGCGACCGGTACGACCGCCGGCAGCGCCTCGCTGGCCTGGAACGCGGTCCCGGGTGCGGCTTCGTACAACGTCTACCGTGACGGGACCAAGGTCAACGCCACCCCGGTCACGGGCGTCACCTTCACGGACGGCGGCTTGGCCGCCGGCACCACGTACAGCTACACGGTGGCGGCCGTCGACGCCGCCGGTGCGGTCGGCGCCAAGTCCGGACCCGTCACCGCCACCACCACCGGCGCCGCCCCGACATGCGTGACGGCCGACAACTACGCCCACACGCAGGCCGGCCGCGCCCACCAGACCGGCGGCTACACCTACGCCAACGGCTCGAACCAGAATCTCGGCCTGTGGAACCTCTTCACCACCAGCACCATCAAGGAGACCTCACCGGGCTACTGGGTCACGTGCTGACCCCGACCCGCTGAAGGCGCGTCGTCCTGCCCGTGACGACCTCACGGGCAGGACGTGTGTCTGTGAGGGGGCTGAGACGGAGGATGGGGGCTGCACGGCCGGACTGGCCAGATCAGAAAGGTAGTTGGCTCATCGGCGATGCTTCGTCCGTCCGTTCGGCAAAATGATTTGAGCCTCGACGACGGCACCGACAGGATGGGAGAACATCGATGAGTTCTTCCCGGGTCCGCGGTCTGTCAGGGTGACCCGCCACGTGCGGAGGACACTCACATGACGGAAGGCGCCATGCTCGCTCCAGACTCAACCCCCACGCTCGCGCCCGCGCGAGTCACCGCCGTGTTGCGGATCCTCGTGCTGTCCACGTTCGTCGTCCTGCTCAACGAGACGATCATGGTCAACGCGATCCCGCGGCTCATGCGCGAGTTCGAGGTCACGGCGGCAGCCGCAGGATGGCTGTCCACTTCCTTCATGCTCACCATGGCCGTGGTCATCCCGGTGACGGGATGGTTCCTCCAGCGCGTGACCACGCGGACGGCGTTCGGCCTGGCGATGGCGCTGTTCCTCGCCGGTACGGCCCTGGCCGCGGCCGCGCCCGCTTTCTCCGTGCTGCTCGCCGCCCGCGTTATCCAGGCCAGCGGCACCGCCGTCATGATGCCGCTGCTGATGACGACGCTGATGACCCTCGTACCCCCGCACGACCGCGGCCGGGTCATGGGCAACATCACGCTCGTCATCTCCGTCGCACCCGCGCTCGGCCCCGCGGCCTCCGGCGTGCTGCTGCAGCTGGGGACCTGGCGCCTGCTGTTCCTCGCCGTCCTGCCCATCGCGGGCGCCATGGCCGTATTCGGATGGCGTGAGCTGGTGAACATCGGCGAGCCGCAGGCCGGCCCGATCGACTGGCTGTCCGTCCCCCTCGCGGCGGCGGGCTTCGGCGCCCTCGTCTACGGCCTGAGCGACCTCGGCGCCGGGAACGCGGCCCACGGCCCCGTGCCCCCGTCGGTCATGACCGCGGCCGGCGCGCTGCTGGTCGGTCTGTTCGTCTGGCGGCAGCTTGCCCTGCAGCGCTCGTCCACTCCGCTGCTCGACCTGCGCGCCCTGACCTTCCGCCACTTCTCCGTGGCGCTGGGTCTGATGTGCCTCTCCTTCATGGGCCTCATGGGCGCGTTCATCCTCCTGCCGATCTACCTCCAGGAGGTGCGCGGCCTGACCTCACTGCAGACCGGTCTCCTCCTCATCCCCGGCGGCCTCACCATGGGCCTCCTCGGACCCCAGGTCGGCAAGCTCTACGACCGATTCGGCGCGCCGCGTCTGGTCGTGCCCGGAGCCGTCGTCACGGCGCTCTGCCTCGCCCTGTTCGCCTTCACGGGCGAAGAGACCTCGCCCTGGGTGGTGCTCGTCCTCCACGTGGCCCTGAGCGCGGGCATGGCCTTCGTCTTCACCCCCGTCTTCACCTCCGGTCTCTCCGTCCTGCCCCCGCACCTCTACCCCCACGGCTCCGCCATCCTCGGCTCCCTCCAGCAGGTCGCCGCCGCCGCGGGCACCGCCCTCGTCATCAGCGTCATGTCCGGACACGCCGCCACGGCCCTGACCGAAGGCGCCGACGCCACCAGCGCCCTCGCCACCGGCATCCGCTGGGGCTTCGGCATCGGCGCCGTCCTCGGCGCCCTGACCGTACTGGTCGCCCTACTGGTCCGTACCCCGCCCACTCCGGAGATGCCCCCGGCGGCGGAACCCCAGGACGAGGACGGCACCACGACGAACAAGATCGTTCAGGCGCCGAACTGACGCTTTGACGGATCCAGCGGATCCAGCGGATCCAGCTGATCGGCCCGGCGCTCCCCTCGACGAGGGAAGCGCCGGGCTTCGCTGTTGAGGGGCCAGGCCTCGGGCCTCAGGCCGCGGGTCGCGGTTCGTCCGGACAACCGTGGCAGCAGGCAGCAGGCAGCAGGCAGCAGGCAGCAGGCAGCAGGCAGCAGGCACCCGGCAATCTGCACCCGGCAGCCAAGTGAGTACGCGTACTCACCCCGACCCCGGCAACCGCACCCATCCGCCGCGCCACCCGGCTCGCCTAGGGTCCTCGTATGCCCGACGAGACCATGCCAAGCCTCCCCGCCCTCGACGCCACCAAGCCCGAGGCCTCCTCCTGCCTCCGGGCAACCCTTGGATGCGGAGGCGCCGCGCTGCTCGGCGTACTGGCTCTGGTCGTCACCCTCGCCTGGGGTTCCACGGACTTCCCCCGCGTCGCGCCCGAGGAGATGGCGAACCGCGCACTCCAGCGCTCTCATGAGGCCTACGACGTCCTGGGGTTCACCCGCACCATCGAGCCCGGCGTCGAGGACATCGGCGTCAGCACCGAGAACACGCTCGGCTCCAGCTTCTGCTACGACGGCGGTCTGCTCGGGCTGGAGGACAAGACGATCGACGGCGCCTACTCGATGAACCACCACTGGGCACTGGACCGCGTCCCGGCCACCCAGGCGATCCCCGGCCTCCGCCGACTGCACCAGCACTTCAAGGACAACGACTGGAAGATCTCGTCCTACCGCGAAGGCGAACAGGGCCAGGACTGGTCGCTGTTCGTCCAGCGCGACGACGGCGCCGAGCGCATGTCCTTCACCTGGTACCCGGACCGGAACTACTTCACCGGCGGCGCCAGCGTGCCCTGCGCCTACGACCCGGCATGGAAGCCCGGCGACACCGGTCCCGCCGGTGACAACGAGCAACCACCCGCCTTCGGGCCTACGCCGAGGGGCTAGAGCCCGTCTTTTGAGCGGTGATTCTTGTGGTGGGGCTGTGGTTAGTCTGATGCGATGACGGACAGCGAACTGGTCGTTGACCTGCGGGGTCGGCCGATCGAGTCACTCAACGACTTCTGGGACGCGGTGAGCGAGCCGTGTGGGCTGCCGGAGTGGTTCGGCCGGAACCTGGACGCGTGGTCGGACACGATCGAGACCCGGGGTGTCTCCGAGGTGATCGACAGCCACGACGCCCTGATCGTGCACGTCGACCAGCGTGGTCTTTTTGGCGGGCACCGGCAGGAGGCCGACGTCCTGGCCAACATCTTTGACGGGGAGCGGAACCGGCTCATCGTCCACGGGCTGACCTGACGAACCCTTCTGACGCCTCAAAGAGACACCCCCTGGGCCGACGCGGTCGGAACCGGCGTTGTGTGTCAGGTCGTCGGCCCCGTGCGGCGGCGCCGCACGTCTCGCGCGAGCGAGTACAGGGAGCTGAGGAGGATCGCAGCGCCGACCAGGAGCCATAGGGGCGATGCCCCGGAGCGGTACTCGCGTAGGGCATGGACGAGCAGGAATGTGCTGGCGAGGACGCCGAGGGCCGAGATCAGGGCGTTGATGCGTTGGGTCACGGGGACATCATCAACGATGGTCCGGGTCGGCGGAAGGAGTTCCGGGGGAGGGGGGCGGGTGCCCCTGTTCAGAGTGTCGGCGGTTCGGTGTCGTTCATGACGTGGTGGGGGCGGGGGTCGGGGATGGGATGGGGGCTTCGTCGGGGGTCGGGGTGGGGGTGTCGTCGTCGGTGAGTTGGTCGCGGAGGTAGTTCCAGATGACGGCGAGGATGGCGGCGGAGGGGACGGCGAGGAGGCTGCCGACGATGCCGGCGAGGCTGCCTCCGAGGGTGACGGCGAGGAGGACGACGGCGGCGTGGAGGCCGAGGCCGCGGCTTTGGATCATGGGTTGGAAGACGTTTCCCTCCAGCTGTTGGACCACGATGATGAGGGCGAGGACGATCAGGGCGTCCGTGACGCCGTTCGAGACGAGGGCGATGAGGACGGCGACCAGGCCGGCGAAGAGGGCGCCGATGATGGGGACGAAGGCGGAGACGAAGGTCAGTACCGCGAGGGGGAGGACGAGCGGGACGTCGAGGAACCACAGGCCGAGGCCGATGAAGACGGCGTCGAGGAGGCCGACGAAGGCCTGACTGCGGACGAAGGCGCCCAGGGTGTTCCAGCTGCGCTCCGCCATGATGGGGAGGTCGACGGCGAGGCGCCCGGGGAGCTGGCGGGCGAGCCACGGCAGGAAGCGGGGGCCGTCCTTGAGGAAGAAGAACATCAGGAAGAGGGCCAGGAAGGCGGTGACGACGCCGTTGAACACCGTGCCCACGCCGGTCGCGACCGCGGTGACCATGCTGCCGACGCTGTCCTGGAGGCGGGCCATGGCCGTGTCGAGGGCGCCGGAGATCTGGTCGTCACCGATGTTCAGCGGCGGTCCGGCCGCCCATCCGCGCAACCGCCCGATCCCCTCGATCACGCCCTTGGAGAGCTCCCCGGACTGGGACGCGACCGGCACCGCGATGAGCGCGAGGACGCCGGCGACGAGCAGGAGGAACGAGACCGTGACCGCTCCTGCGGCCAGGGCCGGAGGCCAGCCGTGCCGCCGCAGGAAGCGGGTCAGCGGCCACGTCAGGGTCGTGAGGAACAGGCCGACGACGAGGGGCCACACCACCGACCACATGTGTCCCAGGATCCATAGGGTCACCCCGGCCATCAGCAGGACCAGCAGCGACTCGGCGGACACGCGAGCCGCTGTGCGGAGTGCGGCGGTGGCTTTCGTGGAGCGCAAGGTGGCAGACATGGGGCCACCCTATGGATCCGTGGCGGGCACGGTGTTACCGGGTGCTCCTACTCCTCGGTGGGGCCGAGGTCGGGCGCGTCGCGGAAGTCGACGGTGCGGGTACGGGGGCCGGCGTGGAGTTCCAGGACGACGATCTCGTTCGTACCGGCGCGCAGGACGGGGGCGGGGACGTACAGGGATCGCTGCGGGCCGCGGGACCAGAAGCGGCCGAGCGGGAAGCCGTTGACCCAGGCGTTGCCCTTGGTCCAGCCGTCGAGGTGGAGGAAGGTGTCGGCGGGGTCGGTCACCTCGAAGGTGCCGCGGTGGAAGGTGGGGCCGACGGGTGTCGTCGCGGTGGCCGTGAAGGGGATGTCCTCCAGAGCGGCGAGCGGGAGCGGGCGGTTCGTCCAGGCCGTCGGTTCGACGCCGTCGAGGAGGACCTTGCCGAGGAGGCCCTTGCGGTCGTGGATGCCCTGGCCGTAGTTCACCCGGCCCTGGTT